>CAYHWX010000041.1:0-29459 GCA_964360245.1 uncultured Vicingus sp. | reverse complement strand
AATGTCAAATGCTTTTGGAGACATTGTATGTTAGAAACGATTGACCACGCTGATGAAAGAGTATGGTGGATGTTATCATGGGTAACTCATTTAGACGAAGAATCTCAAAAACAATGGGTGGAAACATTTGAAACTGCATATTCAAGATTAAGAGGCTTTAAACGTGAAATTGAGATTGTTGAAGAAAAAGAAAAGAAGGGATTCAGATTTAAGGATTCTGAGGAGCCATACAAAGAATCATTTTCAAAAGATAATTATTTTAAAACGGTTGATTACTCGGACTTTAATGAAATAAAGGAATTTAAACTATATTGAAAAGCACTACACACAACACGCGGTAATAAAACATTGGGGGTGAAGAGGTTATTTGAGCCTTGTTTCTCGCATAAAAGTTCGTTGTACCTTGACAGTGTCGTGCTCCGAAATGCTCGCCGACTTTTAGCCTCAGCCGTCAGTCACAAAAAGCCCTTTTCAACATTTGTTCACATCTTTATTTGATTTAACATCAATGAGTTTCTATTTTTACCAAACTCTTGTCATATTGAGTGTTCCGATGAAATCGGAATGTATCGAAATATGAACAAGAAGCTAATCGCTTGTTCTCGATACTTTTTAGTTGAAAAAAAAATTCAACTAAAAAACTCGAACTGACAGCATTTAAACCATATTATTTAAAAAAATGAAATTTTTTATAGACACCGCCAATTTAGAACAAATAAAAGAAGCCCAAGACTTAGGAATTTTGGATGGAGTTACCACCAACCCATCGTTAATGGCAAAAGAAGGAATAAGTGGTTACAACAATGTAATGTCGCATTACAAAGCCATTTGCGAAATTGTAAATGGTGACGTGAGTGCCGAAGTAATTGCAACCGATTTTGAAGGAATGGTGAAAGAAGGTGAAAACTTAGCTGCTTTACATCCACAAATTGTAGTTAAAGTTCCCGTAACTAAAGATGGAATTAAAGCCATAAAATATTTTTCCGACAAAGGAATTAGAACCAATTGTACCTTGATATTTTCTTCCGGGCAGGCATTGTTAGCGGCAAAAGCAGGAGCAACCTATGTTTCTCCATTTATTGGTCGTTTAGATGATATCTCTACCGATGGTATTCGGTTAATCGATGATATTCGGTTAATTTTCGATAACTACGGTTATCAAACACAAATTTTGGCTGCCTCAGTTCGTCATACCATGCACATCATACAATGTGCTGAAGTTGGTGCTGATGTAATGACTGGTCCATTAAGTGCAATTTTAGGATTATTAAAACACCCGCTAACCGATAGCGGCTTGGCTCAATTTTTAGCCGACCATGCACGGGTAAATAAGTAAGAAGATGGAAGTCCGAAGTCGGAAGAAACCTCAACCCTCAAATTCCAGAAAATGCTCATTCAAATACATCCCGACAACCCTGATAAAAGAAAAATAGATTTGGTAATTTCTATTCTAAAAAAAGGAGGAATTATCATTTATCCTACCGATACCGTTTACAGTATGGCTTGCGATTTAACCAGCAGAAAAGCAGTTGAACGAATGGCTCAGATAAAAGGAATTAAAGTTGAGAAAGCTGATTTTTCGTTAATCTGTTACGACTTAAGTCATATTTCGGATTTTACTGTTCAGTTTAGTAATCCTATTTATAAAATGATGAATAGGGCTTTGCCTGGTCCGTTTACATTTATTTTAAATGCCAACACCAACATTCCTAAACTTTTTAAATCTCATAAAAAAACCATTGGAATTAGAGTGCCTGATAATAATATTGCCCGAACAATTGTGCAAGAATTAGGAAATCCTTTAATCTCTACTTCCGTGCATGATGAAGACGAGATATTAGAATACATTACCGACCCAGAGTTGATTCATGAAAAATATGAAAATATTGTTGACGTTGTAATTGATGGTGGTTATGGAAAAAACGAAGCTTCTACCATTGTTGATTGTACAGGTGAAGAACCCATCATTATTCGAGAAGGAATTGGCAATTTAAGCCTTCTCTGATTATTTTTAAGTTAAAAAAGAACTTATTCAATTTTTTGGTATATTTTTGTGTAACAAACTAAAAATCAACTATTATGAAATAGCCACATGCAAAAGCACCCTAACTTTGATGAAGATATACTGGCGTATTCCATATGACATATAAAAAATAATAAATAGCTACATATGAAAAAAATTTTACTTTCTGTTTCAACAATTATTTTTGGATTTTCTTCTTATGCTCAATACGAAGGATTCGAAAACTGGACACTTGATAGTGTTCAACTTTTAGACGGTTACAATACGCCTGCAAATGACAGAGGAATTGAAGGTGCTCTTGCAGCTTACCCAGTGGCTGACCCAGTTATTGGAGCATTATCAATAAAATTAGAATCTATTTTAGGTATAGGAGGAGATACCATTTTTGGTTTTTTTATAGATGGTGATCCAGGTTCTCAATCTCCTGGTCAGGAAGTTACAATTGGTGCGGTGGACAGTATTGTAGGCTGGTATAAATACGATATTCTAGCTGGTGATTCTGCAGGAATACTTTGTATGACTACTTTTTTAAGTTCACCATCTGGTGGAGGAGTTTTTTATGTTACTGGTTCACAAGCTACTTGGAAAAGATTTGCATATTATGTTGGAGCTCCAGCAGCAGACTCTTTACTTTTAGCTGGTTTTGTTGGTGATCCTTTAAATAATTTTTATGGCATACCTGGCTCATGGATTCAGTTCGATAACATTCAATTAAAAGGACCTAGTGGATCAATGAATGTTGTTAACTATAGTTTCGAAAACTGGTCACCAGTTTCTTGGGAAGAACCTACTGGATGGATGACAGGAAATGTTTGGGCTATTGGAGAACCAGTCATGCCAATCGTTAAAACAACCGATAAACATTACGGAAGTTATGCTTTACAATTATCATCTCTTTTAAATACACAGGGAGATACACTTTGGGGAGCAGCTACAAATGGTGTTTGGGGACAAAGTGGTCCGAGCGGTGGAGAACCTTTTAGTGGTTCACCTACAACTGTTGAATGTTATTATAAATATGCTCCAGTTAGTAGTGATAATGCCAGTTTAGGAATTCAGTTTAAGCAAGGTGGTGTTATCGTTGGAAATTACGGAAATGGTTTTGCCAATAATACGGGCTCTTATACGCTTTGGAGTCAAGCAATTGCTCCTATCACACCAGATACGGTATTGATCTCCGTTTGGGCTGGAAATCAAATTGGAAGTCAGTTTAAAATTGATGATATTAATTTTATTTTCCCTGTGGGAATAGCAGAAGGATTGACTGTTGAAAGAATGGTTGCTTACCCTAACCCAGCAAGCGATGTTCTTAAAATAAAATTTACTATTGAAAATGAAAACGAGGTGAGTATTCGGTTAATTGATGCTTTAGGAAAAGAATTAATTGCTCGTTCTTTAGGTTCTTTATCTGCTGGCACATACAGAGAATCTTTTAATACCTCTGGCTTTTCGAGTGGTGTTTACTTTATTGAATTTACATTAGGTAATGAAAAATTAGTGAAACGATTTGCCATCAAATAAATTAAAAAAAATATAATTAAAAGGCTTGATTGCAAAATCAAGCCTTTTTTTTGTTAAAAATAAAGCAATCTTTACCTTTTATGAAATAAGTGCTTTAAAATCTATAAATTTTAAATAATTTTAAACCATGTATTCAAACACATTATTTCATACTATGAAAAAGTTATTGCTTGTTGCAGTTACATCAATATCAATTCAAGCATTTGCTCAAGTTAGCCATGGTGGAAGTCCTTTTAGTTTGACCAACAACTTCAATTCGACAGTTCCTGTTTATGAAACTCCAATTCTTAATTTACAACCCTTTCTTGATGAAGATGCGATTACTGACCAACACAAAGACATTGCTTGGCGATTTGGAATTGAACAATTTGTCAACCTCAACCTCAACAACTCAGGTTTATGGGAAACATTAGCAAATGGCGATAGAATTTGGCGATTGGAAATAAAATCGCCCAACGCAAAAACTATTAACTTAAATTATAGTTCCTTTTATTTACCAATTGGAGCTACTTTTTTTGTGTACAACAAAAACCAAGTTTTGGGTTCTTTTACCAATCAAAATAATAGTACAACAGGGGAGTTTTCTACCTCCTTATTAAAAGGTGATAACGTTATTTTAGAGTATTTTGAGCCATTAGCTGTTCAAGGACAAGGAATAATAGAAGTTTCATCGGTGGTACATGGTTACAGAGATTTGTTTAACGAACTAAAAGCTTTTGGAAGTTCTGGAGGTTGCAATGTAAATGCCATTTGTGACACCACCTTTTGGGGCAACGAAATTCGTTCAGCAGTTATCCTATTAACTTCAGGAAATTCACGATTTTGCTCAGGAGCTTTGGTTAATAATACGTTACAAGATGGAACACCATATTTACTTACTGCCAACCATTGTACTCCTGCTACTAACAATATTTTTATGTTCAATTACCAATCTCCTAGTTGTTTAACTAATATTGATGGTCCGACAACACAAACCATTAGTGGTTGCACCATCAGAGCAAATGATGGTCCTTCCGATTTTTTTCTTGTTGAACTTTCGAGCCCTCCACCAGCAAATTACAATGCTTTTTATGCGGGTTGGTCGAATGACATTATTGCTCCAACAAAAGGCACTGGGATTCATTTTCCATCTGGTGATGTTAAAAAAATATCTCACGATATTGATCCTTTGGTGGAATCTACTTATTATACTTCACCTGGATTAAATCATTGGAGGGTGAATGATTGGAATTCAGGAACAACCGAAGGAGGTTCATCTGGTTCTCCATTATTCGATCAAAATCATCGAATTGTTGGACAGTTGCATGGTGGCGATGCAGCTTGCAGCAATGATGCTTTTGATTTGTACGGTAAATTTGCTTATTCGTGGCAAACAGATCCAACTCCTTCCAAACAATTAAAATTTTGGTTAGACCCAACTAATTCTGGAGTAACAGTATTAAATGGTTATGACCCGAATGGCTCTAACTTTACTACTGATGCTGTTTTATTAGACATTTCAGGAATAGAAACTTTTGTTTGTGGTGATTCTATTTTTCCAAAAATTACCATTAGAAACCATGGAACTACTAATTTAATTGCATTGGATATTTTTTATGAAATAGACGGCACAGGTTTTACACAGATAAACTGGGGAGGGAATCTTTCTTCTTATGCAATTGATGAAATTGTTGTTCCTTCACTTTATGTAGCAAGTGGTGCTCATATTTTTAAATCCTATTGTTCCAATCCAAATGGCACTACCGACAATAATTTACTAAACGATAGTTCTACCGTTAATTTTAATTCAAACGCACAGCCCATTTTCGCTACGTTAAATCTTATAACAGACGATTATGGAGCTGAAACATCGTGGTTGGTTCGAGATTTTTATGGAAATATCGTTTTACAAGGTGGTGGATACTCCAGTATTAACGGAGGAGAAACTATTTCTGAGAATTTATGTTTGTATGACACTTGTTTCACATTTGTACTAAAAGACGCTTATGGCGATGGATTTTGTTGTGGTTTTGGAAGTGGGCAATTTCAATTACTTAACAATTGGGGAGACACAATTGCCGAAAACTATACGTTTAATGGTGATAGTTTAACATTTCCATTTTGTTTAGGAACATCATCTAGTATTAATGAATTGAGTGAAAGTAGTTTTACTATCTATCCTAATCATAGCAGTGGAAAAATTAATATCGATTTTACTGAATTTAGTACTCAAAAAGCCATTCGTGTTTACGATGGAATAGGAAAAATCATTTACAATAAAGCTAATACCTCTGAAAAAAATGTACAAATCGATTTAGGAAATACTCCAAAAGGTCTCTACTTCATTTCCATTACATCTGAAAAAGGAAGCGTCGTAAAAAAGGTGTTGATTTATTAGTCTGTCGTCTATTTATATCTATTCATGGTTCCACTTGATTTAATTTTTGGACCAGTGTGGTGTTTCTTTGATGGCTTTCCAACATTAGAACAACCTATGCCAATTAAAAAGATTAAAAGAAATAATATAGAAAATATTTTTGGCATAAAACAAAGTTTATATTAGTTTACGCCCAATATGGAATAAAGTTAAAAAAAAATTAAAAGCCTATTTTCCCCAAACGTGTCTGTTTTTACTTCTTGGGTTACCAACACTACCCGATGAGCCAATTCTTTTACCGCCATTTCTGGGCTTGTTGTATTTAGGTTTACCGCAAGATTGTAATGAAACAACCACAGGTGCCAATAAACTGAAAACAAAGAAAATTGCTAATATTTTTCCTAAAAACGATTTTTTCATTTTACAACTGAATTTACTCGGCTAAAATTAAACAATATTCTCAATAAAAAAAATGATGTAAAATTTATTTATATAACGCTTTAATTCGTTGTAATAGTGTTGGGTGTGAATAATTGATAAAAACAGCATACGGATGAGGGGTTAAATTGCTCAAACTATCGACCGAAAGTTTCTTCAATGCATTCACTAAAGGCGCCGCCTGATAAGTGGTTTTTGCATAGTTATCAGCTTCATATTCATTTTTACGAGAAATTACGTTCATTAATATTCCAATTAATAGGGATAAGGGCGTATATAAGAAAGAGAAAACCAGTAAACTAATAGGAAAACTTTTTTCTTGAACTCCTAAAGCCATAGAAAATTCTGGCTTATTTATTACTAATGATAAAATAAATAACATTAAACCTACTTGAAGTATAGAAATAACAATAGCAGTTAAGGTGTGTTTCTTTTTAAAATGCCCTATTTCGTGAGCCAAAACAGCAGTAATTTCCTCTTTCGAATATTCGTTGGTTAAGGTATCGTACAAAACAATTCTTTTTTTGGCTCCTAATCCACTAAAAAAAGCATTTGCTTTCGATGACCTTTTAGAGCCATCCATCACAAATAAATTATCCAGTTTAAATCCTACTTTTTTACAATAATTGGTTATTTCTTCTTTTAATTCACCATCGGCTAAAGGAGTTAACTTATTAAATAAAGGCACAATAACCGAAGCATAAAACATGGTCATTAAAATCATAACTACCGAAAATGCTCCCCATGTCCACAACCAAAATAACTCACCCATATAGTTATAAAACCAACTGAATAAAATTAGTAAGCCTCCACCTAAAATTACCCCTACAATAGCACCTTTTAGTTTATCCAAAAGATAGGTTTTGAAAGTAGTTCTGTTAAAGCCAAATCGTTCTTCTATTACAAAAGTGCTATACAACGAAAATGGAATATTGATAATATCAGAAGCAAACAATAAGATTCCAAAAAAAACTAAAGGCAACAATAGGTAATTGGTTGTTAAGCTTTTCGCTACTTCATCTATAATTGCAAAACCTTTAAAAAAGAATAGGATAAGAAGGAGTAATAAGCTAAAAGTGGAGGAAATTATTGAAAATTTATCTTTTGCTTTATCATAAGCTCGCTGTTTTTTATACTTCTCTTCCTCATAAATTCCTTTTAATTCATCTGGCAATATTTCCGATGAATTTTTATTGTTTAGCCAACTTAGCCACCTTTCTAAAATGTAATTTAGTAGAATGATAATAACAATAGTGTATAAAATTACTTGCGGATTCATATTTGATGATAAACTTTTTCGATTATTTATTTATTTCCCTTGTCCCTTTCAGTTTCACCTTTTTACACACCCCTAGCCTCCCGAGTTTCGGGATAAACTCTCTTTTTAGAGGGGAAAGCCAAACGCACATTTTCCTTGTCCCTTTCACTTTCCCTTTCACATTACGAATTTTCGAATTAGGAATTATGGGATTCACTTTCACTTTATAATACCTTAATAAGCTCCATTTCTTTTTCTAAAAAACCATTCTAAGCCCAATAAAGAAAGCAAAACGAAAAAAATCCATTTTAAGTTAATCAATTCCTTTAAGTCATTTTCTTCGTAAATAATTGAAGTAATATTACTGTTGTCGTTAATTGCTTTTAACAGGTTATTGATTTGTTGTGGTGCAAACAGTTGTCCTCCAAATTTTTGGGCGATATTTTGCAATAATTGATGGTTCGCCACTGTATTGTTGGCTTCCAACAACAAACGTTTTACTTGAAATTTTCCCGTTGCTGTAAATTCTTTATCACTTAATTTTACTTTGGCTCTGTAATTATAAAAACCTGAAGGCAAAATTCCAGCATTTAATAGGTAAGAAGTTGAAGTTCTATTAAAAACGAAGTTGTATTTATCTCCATTTTCTTCTGTGATGTCGATAGTTATTTCTGGCTCGTTAACTAACTCGTAACTTTGGTTGTATAACTCAGCACTAAACTGAATTTCCTCATTTTCAAAATGAATGTTTTTAGTAACTATTCTAAACCTACTTTTATCTTCTTTTACCGATAAAAATTGTACTGTTTTGTTGATGAATTCATCAAAGCTGTTGTGATTTTTATTTTTCAAAAAATCTTGCATTCGCCATTTCCAAAACCCTTCAGCAGTAATAATTGCCGATTTTTTATCGTTATCCTGAAAAAAAACCATTAACGGATTATCCGTTTCCACACTTCCTATTTTCTGATTCATCAACACATATCCATTTGTTTTTAATTGATAAGTCCCAAACTGCCCCAACAAAGGTGGCATGGAATTAATGTTTTTGATGGTGGTTTCGGAGAGCGTAAATAATGGAAAATTAATAGCTATTTGAGGCAATATTTCATCTAACTTATTTTTTGAATTATTGATGTTTAATCCTGTATTTAACGTATTAAACTTGGCAATGGCTGTCTGGCTTCCAAGTACGTATAAAATAGAAATTTTGCTTTCTATTAATTTGTTAAAAGCTGGAGTGGTATTGGCAGGTAATTGGTGAATAATAGCCAAACTATAAGGCTCAATTTTTCCATCAAACTCACTGATTAGTTGAGTGGTTACTTTATAATTCTCATTATTTTCAATACTTAATTTTAATGCTTTCACATCAGGATGAGGAGCATTGGCTAATATTAATATGTTTTGTCTGCCATCTAATACTTCGATGTAAATGTCTTGAGCATTATTTTCGTAACTAATTTCTCCTTCAATTTTTGATAAAGCCACTCTATAATGCTGCACGCCTACTTCTTCGGCTTTCAGCAAAATAGTTTCATTGATTAAAAATCGTTCAGTTTTAATGTCGTATTGTTTGGTAAACAATTGTTTTCCGTTGTGTGCAACTGTTAGTTGAGTAGTTTTATTTTCGCATTGGTTAGTTGCTGCTTCAATTTCGATAGGAAATTGATTTCCTAAAAAAGTAATTTTATTATGAATGACTTCTTTCAAAATCAAATCTCTTTGAACAGCCGTATCACCTAAAGCAATGGTATAAATTGGAAATTCGATTTCGGCATTAAAAATAGGGTTAGCACCTTGATTAAAAATACCGTCGGTCGCCAAAATTAAAGCTCCAACATTTCTGTTGTAAAACTTATTATTAAGTTCATCAAAGACATTGGAGATATCGGTTATTTTTTTGGAGTAATCTACTTCGTTGCCTTCAATAACATCTTCTCCAAACGTATAACTTTTTACTTCAAATTTTTCTTCTAAACTACTTGTTAGCGTTTTTAATTGTTGCAAATATTCCGTTTTATAAAATGCAGAATCTTTATTGAGCAGTATAGATGAAGAATTATCCTGAGCAATGATAATTACAGGTTTTTCTACTTTATTAAACAATGTTTTAATAAAAGGAGACAACAATAAAAAAGCTAAAATGGCGACCAATAAAAATCGAAAAAATGCCATTGTTCTCACCAGCCAAACAGAAATGGTTTTAAATTTTTCTTCTTTGCGGTACAACACAACAGCATAAATACAGCCCAACAAAGCACAAAATAGGCTAAACCAAAGTGGATATTCGGTAATTATTTTTATACTAAGCAGCAAATGAGCTATTTTTTTGATAAGGTGTAAATTTAGGAAAATCTTAAGTGATATTCTTGCTATATATTTACTTGTTGATTACGAACATTAACTTGACTTTATCATAAAAAAAGACTACCTTCGTTTATCACTAGGTAAGATGAATTTATCCTGAGCTTGTCGAAGGGTTAAAAACGTTTCCAACAAGTACGTTATGTGATATTATAATTTAACCATAAAGACACAAAAGTTTACTTAATGAAAATTCCCAAGAAATTTGAAGACATTTTAATAAAAAATCAAACTATTCATTCAATAGTACTTGATGTCATTTCTTCATTTGAACCCATTTTCAAGGACAATAAATTATATTTCTTTGAAGAATATACAGATCATGGAATTAACCATATTGAAAAAGTATTAGAATCCGCAGAGTTTATCATATCTGAAGACTCTTTCGAAAATATAACTCCTAACGAAATTTCGGTTTTAATACTTTCTATCATTTTACATGACTTAGGAATGCATGTTGAATTATCGACTTTTAATTCAATGCTAAATGGAGAATATGGCAATAACAGGATTGATATCATTGATGATAAAACTTGGAGTGAATTATGGAACGAATATTTAAGCGAGGTGAAGCGATTTAGCACCATTCAAAAGAGAAATATATTTGGGAACGAGACAATGCCCTTTTCAATTCCAGATTTATCAAATAAAGATAACTTAACTGGTTATGACAAAAAATTAATTGGAGAATTTATTCGAAGACATCATGGAAGATTTGCTCAAGAAGTTTCATTATTAGGGCTAAAAAGCGAAAAGGGACTAATAGAATTTGGGACGAATAAATTGGACAAACAAACAAAACAATTAGCTGGAATATTAGCTAGAAGTCATAGTATGAATGTTCGTGATACTTTTATGTATTTGAATGATATCGCACATGACAGTTGGAGAAATCCTCACGGCATCAATATTATCTATTTGATGGTTGTTTTGCGAATTGCAGACTATATACAAATTGATAAGCAAAGAGTAAATCCATTTTTGTTGAAGCTTAAATCATTTAATAGTCCAATTTCTCAACTTGAAAATTTGACTCATTTATCTATAAACTCATTAAATTTTAATAATGTAGATAAAGAAAACATTTATGTCGACTGTAATCCTTTAGACAGTGAAATGTTTGTAAAAATTAGAACACTTATTTTAGATATACAAAATGAACTAGATAAATCCTGGGCAATTTTAGGGGAGATTTATGGATTTATTCCTAATAAGAAGCCATCAATTAAATTTAGAAGAATTTCATCTAATCTTGAGAATAAAGCATTTATAGGCAAACTGGCTTACTTACCAGAAAAAGTAACTTTCAAAGTCGATAATAATTTATCCAAACTGTTAGTTGCTCCTTTGTATGGAAATAATCCAACTTTTGGAGTCCGTGAATTATTGCAAAACGCAATTGATGCTTGCTCTGAAAGAAAAGAAATTGAATATCAAAGAAAAAACTATAGTTATATCCCGGAAATTGAAGTTTCTATAAATAGAATTAGTGAAAAAGAAAGTCTTTTTTCAATAAAGGATAATGGTAAAGGAATGTCTTCTGATGAAATAATTAATTATTTCCTAAATGTTGGGAGTTCATTTAGAAAAAGCATGGATTGGAAAAAGCAGTTTATAGATGATGAAGGAAAAACAAAAATAAATCGAAATGGAAAATTTGGAATAGGTGTTTTAGCTTCATTTTTATTAGGAAAAGAAATTACAGTAAAGACAAATAATTTATTAAAAAGTGAATCATTTTCATTTAAAGCTAGCATAGATGCACAATTTATTGATATCATAAAACTTCAATCAAGTAGTGATTTTGGAACAAATATTTCTATAGTTATAGATAATGAAAGCAGAGAAAAATTAATTGATCAAAATCCTAGTTGGGATGACAATTCGATTTATTGGACAGATTGGTATTTATTTGATGATCCCAAAATTATTTTCCTGGTAGATAAAGAAATTATCAAGCCAAATAATCTCATTAAAGATGTTACATTTTATGAATTTGGAGCAAAAGAATTCGAAAAAGTATCATGGAGTTATGATGTGAAAAATAGTCATAGACGTAGATATAATTTAGTTGCTTGTAATGGCATTATAATTACAGAAAATTATAATCCATCCCAATTTGCATACCCTGAACACGATAGTGAAGAAACTCAGTATTATTATTATATAACTCCTGTTCTTATACGTGATAAGCCAAGCATATTAGTTGTTGATAAAGAAGGGGTTTTCCCTGTCAAACTTGATAGAAATGATATTGATTGTGATGAATTCCCTTTCGAAAAGGAATTAATGATTGAGACATCAAAGCATTTTATAGCACAACTACTAAGTACCGAAGTAAATAATAAGCAGTTCAAAGCTTGTAATATCATTCATTCACCCCAATTAATTTACGGAGCGGAGGGATTTATAATAAATTCAGAATATTTTATTAACGGTGTTCGTGATACTTTTAGATTTATAAGATTAATAAGTGAGGAGAACCAAATTGAAATTGATATTTCAAAATACAAAGAGTGCTTATTTGATTTTAAATTTGACACTAAAATTAATCTCTCATACCAAGAAAATAATGTTGCACCTGAAGGAGGAGGAATAATATTACTATCAACGAATAAATACGAATCACTTTTTAAAAGTAAAGTTAAACGACTTAATAGGTACGTCACTGATAGGACAAGTATTATAGAGCAAGATGATAAGTATACTCTTTATAAAATATACAACTTCGAAGAACCGCCAATATTACTAAAAGGTGTAAAAAAAGTTGACAAAGAATTATTAAACAAGTCTATTTCAATTCAAGAAATCACATGTATGCCCTACAAGACAAAAGAAGGCAATTTATTGAATGAATTGTTTAAAAAGTATATTAAAAATCATTTTATTATACCTTATGCAATTGAGAATCGCAAGAAATTGTATAAGGAGGCATTTAAAGAATTATCTCAATACTTAAACAAATAACATCACATAACATCCTCGCTGGTGCGAGTTTAGCAAAGCGTAACTCGTGATTTACCAATAATAAACAGATTCCGTGTCAAGCACGGAATGACGCACAGAAGTAGTTTGGTGCTAAACTGATAACTAATTGCCTCGTCCCTCACCCTCGTTTACAACGAGGACGATTGCAAAGAGCATTTGCAATGCACTTTTGGTGAATAGAAAAATATAACGAAGTAAACTCATTCAGTAATTAAATTTTATTACTTTCATTTTTTAATAAAATTTTAACTATGAAAAGTTTAATAAATTACACCCTACTTTTATTATCAATTCTCATTATTGCTTGTACTAACAATACAGAAAAAAAAGAAACCGATGTTGCTACCGACCCACTAATAGAACATATTGATTCCACTTTTAAAGCATCTGCAGATTTTTTTATGTTTGCCAACAATGGCTGGTTTAAACAACATCCAATAAAAGCAAGCGACAGAGATAATGGTATTTTTAAAACCATTGATGACACTATCAACGCAGCTATCAAACAAATTTGTGTTTCTTCCTCCAAATCGAATGCAACAAAAGGAAGCAATGCCCAAAAAATTGGTGATTTTTATAAAAGTGGAATGGATACCATTGCACTCGAAAAATTAGGAATTTCTCCACTTCAAGAAGAACTTAATAAAATTGATAATGTTAAGTCTTCGGCTGAACTTGCCAAAGAAATTGCACACTTACACCAAATTGGTGCTTCTCCTTTATTTAGTTTTTACATCAACTCCGATGATAAAAATAGCAGTCAATATGCCTGTTTTTTGTGGCAAGGTGGTTTAGGCTTAGGTCAACGTGATTATTATTTTAACCAAGACGAAAGAACTGTTAACATTCGAAAAGAGTATGTTAAACATATTCAAAAGATGTTTCAATTGTTAAAGTTCGACGAAAAATCGGCAACAGCAACAGCTAGTTCTATCCTGAAAATAGAAACCGATTTAGCTCAAGTTTCTAAAAAATTGGAAGATTTACGTGACCCTTACGAAAATTACAATAAAGTTGCCTTTAGCGATTTGAATAAAAAATACCCAGTTATTTTATGGCAAAATTTGTTTCAAGAATGGCAGCTAAACAACGTAGATTCTTTGATAATTGGACAACCTAAATTTTACGAAGCCTTAGGTGCTACATTAAATAAATACGACATCGAACAATGGAAAAATTATTGCAAATGGAATTTAATTAGTGCCTATGCTAGTTATTTATCGAAAGATTTTGTTGACGAAGATTTTCATTTTTTTAAAACTGTTCTTTCTGGAGTAAAGGAGCAAAAACCAAGATGGGAGATTGTAGTAAACGAAACCAATGATGCACTTGGTGAATTAATTGGTCAGATTTATGTAAAAGATTACTTGCCAAAAAATACCAAAGAAAAATTATTGGAAATAGGAGAAAACATAAGAACAGTTTATGGAAAACACATCAAAGCATTAGATTGGATGAGTGAAGCAACCAAAGTGAAAGCCTTATCCAAATTGGCAAAAATTAACATGAAAGTTGGTTATCCTAACCAATGGAAAGATATGAGTAAAGTGGAAATCAACACTAATTATTTAGAAAATATGTTGCATGTTAGCGAATGGGAATTTAATCGCATGATTGCCAAATATGGAAAACCAGTTGATAGAAATGAATGGGAAATGTTTCCACAAACCTACAATGCTTATTACAGTGCAACTTTTAATGAAATTGTTGTGCCTGCATGTAATATTATTGTTCCTGGATATGAAGGGAATATGCCAGATGATGCCATTTTATACGGTATTATAGGAGGTTCAACTTTTGGACATGAAATTACTCATGGTTTTGACGATGAAGGAAGTCAATATGACGAAACAGGAAATTTAAATAATTGGTGGACCAAAGAAGACCGAGAAAAGTTTAAGGCAAAAACGAAGTTAATTGTTGAGCAATACAGTCAATATACTGTTTTAGATAGTTTACACATCAACGGTGATGCAACGCAAGGAGAAAACATAGCTGATTTAGGTGGTGTTACGATAGGTTTTGAAGCATTTAAAAATACCGAACTTTATAAAACCAATAAAATAATTGGCGGATTAAGTCCTTCACAACGTTTTTTTATGAGTTATGCTTTTGCTTGGATGGTTCAACGTAGAGATGAAGCTATTGCTTATCAAATAATGACAGATGTACATTCTCCAGCAAAATTTAGGGTAAATGGGGTGCTAAGTAACTTCGTGCCGTTTTACGAAGCTTTTAATGTTAAACAAGGTGATGCCATGTACCGAACAGAATCTGTTCAAGTTAAAATTTGGTAATTAAAAGTGCTGTTAGGAATTCAATTTGTATTGAAAAATGAGACTATAGTAACTATCCAATAAAAATTATGAGCAAATAAAACAATTATATTTACAAGTTGATTAACATTCTTAAACTAACAATAGATGATGAAAAAAATTACAATTATTATAACGATTTTAATTGCTATAATCACTAAAACAAATGCTCAAATTCCAAACAATGGGTTTGAAGACTGGACAAGTATGGGCAGTTATTACAACCCAGATTTATGGGATTGTTTTAACGATACAACTTCTATTGCGAGCGTTTTTACTTGCGAAAGAGGTTTTCCAGGAAGCCCTGGAAGTTATTACCTTAAGCTAACCAGCAAAACAGTTCCCGGATTTGGAGTGGTTCCTGGAGTAGCAGTAAGTGGAAAAATTAATCCAACTACAATGCAGCCAGAAAGCGGCTTTGCATATAGTCTGCGTTCTGCGAACTTAACTGGAAAATGGCAGCATATGATTTATGGAACCAGTCAGGGATTTATTGATGTACAACTTACGCGTTGGGATGTTCCTTTGCAAACTCGTGTACTTGTAGCTTCTAAGCACTACGTCTTAACAGGTATGGTAATGAGCTGGGGAAATTTCTCTATTCCACTTACTTATGTTGATGGAAATTATCCTGACAGTTGTATCATCACGTTTTCATCAAGCGGAAGTACTCCTGCTATTGATGATTATTTGTGGATAGACAATCTTGCATTTACAGGTACTGCTGTTGGAATTTCTGAAATGAACACTGATAATTCTGTTAATATTTACCCTAACCCTGCTTCTGATTTTGTTACGATTGAAACCAAAAATGCAATCAATGAAGAGGTGGAGTTAACTATTTATTCTACCACAGGAATGTTGGTCAAGTCAGAAATTCTTAAACAAAATCAACAACAAATTAATATAGCTGATTTAAGCAATGGGATTTATACGATTACTATCCAATCCAAGGACTGGAAAGAAAATCAACGACTTATTATTCAACGATAAAAAGTGATAAAAAAAGAGGGAATTAGTTGATTCCCTCTTTTTTTATGTTTGAAATAAGAAAATTATTCAGCTAGCACAATAATGTTATTGTTGTTCACTTCAATTACACCACCTTTTATAGGAAAAAATCTTTCAGAATTATCGGTTTCCACAATTTTAATCTCTCCTTCTTTTAAGGTAGAGACTAAAGCAGCATGGTCTTTTAAAATACCAAAAGAACCATCTGATCCAGGTAAATTAATTAAATCCACTTCTCCTGTATAAATTTTTTTTTCTGGTGTAATTATTTCTAAATGCATACGTTAATTATTTAGCATCCTCTACCATTTTTTTACCTTTCACAATAGCATCTTCTATTGTTCCTACTAAGTTAAAAGCAGCTTCTGGGTATTCATCTACTTCACCATCTAAAATCATATTAAAACCTTTAATGGTGTCTTCTATAGGAACTAATACTCCTGCTAAACCAGTAAATTGTTCAGCAACAAAAAATGGTTGAGATAAAAATCGTTGAACCCTTCTTGCTCTATGCACTATCAATTTATCATCTTCAGATAATTCGTCCATACCCAAAATAGCGATAATGTCTTGCAATTCTTTATATCGTTGTAAAGTTTCTTTTACACGTTGTGCAGTATCATAATGTTCTCTTCCAACAATCTCTGCGGTTAATATTCTTGAGGTAGAGTCTAAAGGATCCACCGCAGGATAAATGCCTAATTCAGCAATTTTACGAGAAAGTACTGTTGTTGCATCCAAGTGGGCAAAAGTTGTTGCTGGTGCAGGGTCAGTTAAATCGTCTGCAGGGACATAAACTGCTTGAACAGAAGTAATAGAACCTCTTTTTGTTGAGGAGATTCTTTCTTGCATCGCTCCCATTTCAGAAGCTAATGTAGGTTGGTAACCAACCGCAGATGGCATACGACCTAGTAAAGCTGATACTTCAGAACCTGCTTGTGTAAATCTAAAAATATTATCGATAAAAAATAAGATATCTCTTCCTTGTCCTTCACCTTCTCCATCTCTAAAATATTCTGCTAATGTTAACCCTGAAAGTGCAACTCTTGCTCTAGATCCAGGAGGTTCATTCATTTGTCCGAAAACCAATGTAGCCATCGAATCTGATAATCCTTCTTTATCTACTTTAGATAAATCCCAACCGCCTTCTTCCATCGATTTTTTAAATTCGTCACCATATTTGATAACACCAGACTCAATCATCTCTCTTAACAAATCATTTCCTTCTCTTGTTCTTTCTCCTACTCCAGCAAATACAGATAATCCAGCATGTCCTTTAGCAATGTTGTTGATTAATTCCATAATCAATACAGTTTTGCCAACACCAGCACCACCAAACAAACCAATTTTACCACCTTTAGAATAAGGTTCAATTAAATCTATTACTTTAATTCCTGTAAAAAGCACTTCTGCAGAAGTTGATAATTCTTCAAATTTTGGTGGGTTTCTATGAATAGGATAACCTTTTTCTTTGGATACTGCTCCAATACCATCAATTGCTTCTCCCACAACATTAAATAATCTACCTCTAATGTTTTCACCAATTGGCATAGTAATAGGATGACCCATAGCAACTACATCCATTCCTCTACTTAATCCATCACTGGCATCCATTGCAATTGTTCTAATAGTATCTTCACCAATGTGTTGTTGGCACTCCAAAACCACTACTTGACCATTTTTTTTTCTAATTTCTAATGAATCTAAAATATTTGGTAATTCTCCATCTTTTGTGTTAAAACTAACATCAATCACAGGACCAATTATTTGTGTTATTTTACCAGTAATACCAGCCATTTTATTGAATTTTATTAATTATAAATTATATTCTTTTTTCCGACTGCAAAACTAATACTAATTGTTAAGTTTTAAAAGAAATTTTAATATTATTATTATCTAAATTTATTACTGATATTTGCAACCCATTAATCACTGCTTTTAAAGTTAATTTAAGATATTTTAATGAAGGTTTATCACCATGTTAATGAGTTTAAAAGTGCTAAAAGTTCGGTAGTTACTATCGGAACTTTTGATGGTGTTCATGCTGGACATCAAGTAATTATTAATAAGTTAATTACAACTGCAAAAAAAATAAATGGAGAAAGTGTTATTCTCACTTTTTTCCCTCACCCCAGGATGGTTTTGTATCCAGATAATCACGAATTAAGATTACTAAATACTATTTCTGAAAGAGTTGAAATGTTAGCCAAAACGGGTATTGACCATCTCATTATTCACCCTTTTTCTGTAGAATTTTCACAATTAAGTGCTGCTGAGTTTGTCAGAGATATTTTAGTTAAACAACTTAACGTTTTTAAACTGATTATCGGTTACGATCACCATTTTGGAAAAGACAGAGAAGGTTCTTTTGAGCAATTGTATAAATTAGCTCCTCTCTATGGTTTTCATATTGATGAAATTCCAGCTCAGGAAATTCAACAAATAAAAATTAGTTCAACCAAAATTCGTCATTCGTTACGCTGTGGTGAAATTAATGCTGCCAACCAATTTTTAGGTTATCATTATTTTATTAAAGGAAAGGTTGTAAAAGGAAATAAAATGGGTAGAGAATTAGGATTTCCAACAGCAAATCTTAAAATTGACGAATGGTATAAGTTGATTCCTGCCAATGGTGTTTATGCTGTAAAGGTTAAAATTAATGAGTATTGGTATAATGGTATGCTCAACATTGGGTCTCGACCTACAATAAATGGGACTGATGATACTATTGAAGTAAATATTTTTAACTTTGATGAAGACATTTATAATAAAGATATTATTATTGAGTTTTATGAAAGGATAAGAGATGAGCAAAAGTTTAATCAACTCTCTGATTTAAAAAATCAATTACAAATTGACAAAAACAATGCGCTACAGATTCTTATATAAATATATTTTAATTGGTGTCTTTTTATTCTCCATTTCAATTGGCGTGAATGCTCAACTATTAGATTCCACCGAGTTAAATGCTGCACCTACTTATACATTAATAAGTGCGTTAAATCAAGACCCATTAAAAGTTTACAAACTTTCGTTAAAAAAAATGAAATTAACGGAACTGCCAGCCGAAATTTATACCTTTAAAAATCTGCAAGTATTAGATGTTAGTAAAAATAAATTAACCATTTTCCCTACTGAAATAACAAAGTTCATTTACCTGCAAGAATTAAACATTTCAAGCAATAAAATTGAAATTATTACCAAAGAATTGGGCGATTTAATTTACCTCCAACAATTGATTGCTAATCAAAATAAAATAGTTGCCATTCCTCCCGAAATCAAATATTTAAAAAAATTAAAATTTATTGATTTATGGAGCAATGATATTGGTTCTTTTCCTTATGAAATTGGTGAATTAGAGAATTCTTTAGAAGAAATTGATATGCGAGTAATTTTGATGAGTGATGAAGAACATAAAAAAATAAAAGAATTACTTCCAAAGACCAAGATTAGATTTTCAAAATCGTGCAGTTGTGGATTTTAACAACAATTTTTTTAGTATTTAATTCATAGTGATATGTTATTAAGTTTTGCTTGATAGCAATTGTTTTAACCTTTTATTATTTATTTTTGGTCATTATTAACTATTATTATGTTAGCTCGTATATAAGTTTGATGACTAAGTTGTTTAATATATTCCTGATTTTCTTAACTTGTTTGTCTATTAACACCTACGGACAAGATAAAATATTATTTTTAAATGGTAAAGAAATGGAAGGCAATTTATTGGACAAAACGAAGTATGAATTTACTTTTAAAAATACCAAAGGACAAGAATTTATAATTGATAAATTTCGCGTTTTTTCCTACCATCAAAACAATAAAGAAAGTGTTGTCTATGAATTTGATACCCTTTCCGGTAATTTTTTAAAAGTAGAGGACATGAAAATGTTTGTGTATGGAGAAAGGGATGCTTATTTAACATTTAAACCAGTAATTACTAATACACTAGGACTTGCCATTGGTGGAACTGCAGGTTATTTTATGCACAAAGATCAAAGTTTTATTTACATTCCAATTCCTTTAATTTATACCGTAACTACTTTAATTTTTCCAACAAAAGTTAATCAACGAAAATTAAAAGACACTCAATATTTAAAACAAGATGAATATTTAAGAGGTTATGAAAGAGTAGCACGAAGCAAAAGAACACAAAGTGCTTTAAAAACTAGCATTTTAGGGATGGGTGTTGGTTTTTTAACAAGCTTTCTAATCAACAACTCATCTGAAAAGTAACAGTCTCTTTTTGAAAATAGTAATCTCCTTCTTAAAATTTATTACTTTCTCTAATGTATTCGTTGCTCTATGTGTTACAGCATTTACGCATTTAACCTATGTTATTTATCAATTACCTACTAATCATCTTTTGATAATTTTATTAATGGTATTTAGTTTTACTTTTTTTATTTACAATGGACAACGCATTTTTCGTTTAAGAAATAAACTACTCCAACTCAACAAAATAGGCGATAGACTGCTATGGGTTATTCGATATAAAAAAATTCTAAGTATTTTTTCTATCCTCTTTGGGTTAACTGGTGTTGTTTGTGCTTTTTTTATTCATCCCTTTTGTTGGGCAATAATTATTCCTGTTGGAATATTATCTTTATTTTATGTTATACCTTTTTTCTCAAAACATCTATCTTTAAGAGAACTTCCTTATCTTAAAATATTTATTATTGGATTAGTCTGGAGTTTAATAATAGTTTGGCTTCCCTTCGTCGATTCGCAAGTTGAAATAGAAAAAAATAGCACCATTTTTATTGCAATGCTTCAAAATTTTCTCTTTATCATTGCCATCACTTTACCTTTCGACATTAGAGACCTAAACTTTGATAAAGTTGCTCAACTAAAAACAATTCCTCAATTGATTGGAACAAAAAAAACGATTTTACTTTCCGAAATACTCTTGAGTTGTTCCATTTTATTGTTGTTTATTATTCAATTAAATATTTTCCATTTTTATGGTCTGCTAATAGGTTATTTACTAACAATGTTGTTAGTATTAAACACCAATAGCAAAAGAAAAGAATTGTTTTATGCATGTTTAATAGAAGGAACAGTACTTATTATATACAGTTGTGTGCTTATTGTTGACTACTTTTTTTCTCTCTAGCTTTTTTGTAAGCTCTAATTGCCAATAAAAGAAGAACAGAAAAAAGTAAAATTCCGGCGACTCCCCAAATCCAAGAAATTGCTGACTGAAGAACTACTAAAAAAACAATAGCAAATAAAAGTACGGTTGCTACTTCATTCCAAATTCTGAGTTTAAAAGAAGAAATGGTTAGTTGATTAGTTAACAATTGTCTCACCATTCGATGGCAGATAAAATGATACCCATATAAAGCCACTACAAAAACTAATTTAATAAGCATCCATGGTTGGGCAATATAAAAAGCAAAATTATTATAGAATAACCACGAAGCAAAAAAAGCAGTTATTATTGCAGAAGGCCAGGTTATTCCGTACCACAATCTTTTGGTCATTATTTTGTATTGTCTTTGTAATATTACTTTAGCAGCTTCATCCTCTTCTCCTGCTTCAACAAAATAGATAAATAGTCGAACAATGTAAAATAAACCTGCAAACCAAGTAACTACAAAAATGATGTGTAACGCTTTTAAATAGAAATATTCCATGATGTAAAAATATAAAACAAAATTATACAAACTTTTAATTCAACGAGCATAATCTTTACTTTTGTCAATATGGGCAAGAAAGGGGTATTATTAATTAATTTGGGAACACCAGATAGTCCTTCGGTGAAAGATGTGCGAAGATACTTGCGTGAATTTTTAATGGATAAATATGTGCTTGATTTACCTTATTTAACGAGATGGTTTTTAGTAAATGTGATTATCGCAACTTTTAGAGGTCCAAAATCGGCAGCTATTTATCAAAAATTATGGACAAAAAATGGTTCACCATTATTGTATTATGGAAAAAAAGTAACCGAATTACTACAAAACAAATTAGGCGAAAATTTTACAGTACTATTTGCCATGAGGTATCAAAATCCTTCCATAAATGTTATTTTGCAAGAAATAAAATCTAATCAAATAACAGATTTAACGGTTATTCCTCTTTATCCGCAATACGCTTCATCCTCTACAAAATCGAGCATTGAAAAGGTAAAAGAAGAATTACTAAAAATTAATTATGCTCCTAAAATTAAGTGGATTGAAAACTTTTTATCCAACGAAAAGTTTATCGAAACTTTTGCTGAACTAGGAAATAACTATTGGCAAACGAAACAATTTGATAAGGTTATTTTTAGCTATCATGGCATTCCCGAACGCCATGTTTTAAAAGATTGCAATAATGGATTTTGTCAATTAGATAACAAATGTTGTAGCAACTATAACGAAACTAACCGACTTTGTTATCGAGCACAGTGTTTTGAAACTTCTAGATTGATTGCTAAAAAAATGAAGCTTCAAGAACATGAATACTTGGTGACCTTTCAATCCAGATTAGAAACTCGTACTCGCGACCCTTGGTTAAAACCTTATACAGATATCGTTATTGCAAATTTACCTCAACAAGGGTTTAGAAATGTACTTTGTTTTTCTCCTTCTTTTGTTGCCGATTGTTTAGAAACAACTATAGAAGTTGGTGAGGAATTTATGGAAATTTTCAAACGAAATGGAGGAAACGATTGGCAGTTGGTTGAAAGTTTAAATGACCATCCACTTTGGATAAGTGCTTTAGAAGATTTAGTTTTATCTAATTAATAATGTTTTTCTTTCTATCTAAAATATTACAATTTCTAATTTCCCCAGTAAGTTGGGTTTTTGTGCTTTTGCTTTGGGGTATTTTATCAAAAAATCAGAAGCGAAAAAAACGATTAATTATTTCTTCCTTACTGGTTTTTTATATTTTTTCTAACTCCTTTATTGTTGATGAAGTGATGAGAGGATACGAAGAACGAGATTTAAAATATTCAGAAATTACTGAAACTTATGATGTTGTTATTGTTTTAGGTGGCTTTGTAACCGATGACCCAACGCAAGAACTGGAAGGTTTTCATTCTTCTTCCGATCGATTATTCCATGCTATTAAACTTTACAAAACAGGAGTTGCGAAAAAAATAATGATAGTCAGTGGCTCTGGAGTAATTACTAATCAAGACGAAAAAGAAGCCTTAGTGATAGAAAATTATTTGCTAAAAATTGGGATTCCGAAAGCAGACTTGTTAATTGAATCGGAATCGAAAAACACCCACGAAAACGCAGTTAATACTGCATTGATTTTGAATGAAAAATATGTGGATGGAAAATACCTATTAGTAACTTCTGGATTTCACATGCCAAGAGCAATTAAATGTTTTGAAAAAGCAGGTTTATCAACAACTCCATTTAGTGTCGACCAACAAGCAGGAGAAAGAAAATTTTTATTTGACCATTTGTTTATTCCCGACACGTATGCATTGGTGAAGTGGGAAATTCTACTACACGAATGGACGGGTTTTATCACCTATAAAATGGCTGGGTATATTTAAAATTTATTATTTCTTTTTGTAAACCCTTACATAATCTATCTCAAAATAATTCGGGAAAATAGCGTTTTCTAAAATCATATCATTGGTATTGCTTACTTCATTATTAATAATAATGTGCATTTTGTAGGTAAAATATTTCATTCCTTGTCTAGATGTTTTTATTTTTTTATTATCCAAATACCAAACAATTTTTTCTGGAGTCCATTCTACCGCATAAGTATGAAAATCAGCCGAAGCATCAACTTTCATTTTGTAGCCTTTTGGCTGCATGTGTTTTTTTTCTTTAGCGTCTAACCAATGTTGATTCGATTTTATCCGATTAGGTATGTTGGTATAAAACTCATAAATATCAATTTCTGGAGGCCATTTCTCAGTAGATACCAACCAAAATGCTGGCCAAAATCCAGTTCCTTTTGGATTTTTACTTCTTATTTCAAAATACCCATATTGTTGTTTAAAGGAACGGTTGCAATCTATCATTCCCGAAGTATAAGGAATCGCATCTTTGCTCACTTTTTTTTCTGCAACAATCAACAAAGAGGAATCTGAAAATTGAAATTGATTTTCGCCATAATAAGTTATTGCATTGTTATTGGCTCTACCTCCCCAATAATAGTGATCAATCCACTTGGTATAATCCAACTTTTTGCTATTAAACTCATCATTAAAAGTTAACTCCCAACCTTCTTTTTCAATTGAATTTTGAGCAAAACTTATCATCCCGTTGAAACTCAAAAAAACAACAACAATGTATCTCATAATTTAAAATTTAACTAATTCTTCATAAAGCCGAAACACCGGCAAACCCATAACGTTAAAATAAGAGCCAACAATTTTTTGGATTCCAATATATCCTATCCATTCCTGTATTCCATAACTTCCGGCTTTATCGTAAGGCTTAAAATTATCTACATAATATTCGATTTCGACTAAACTTAATGTTTTAAAATAAACTTCGGTGACTTCATAAAAAGAAATTCTTTTTTCTTTGCTAAGTAGTGTTACAGCTGTGATTACTTCGTGTTTATTGCCAGATAATAATTGGAGCATTTTAATCGCATCTTTTCTATCTATTGGTTTCCCAATAATATACTCTCCTAAACAAACAATAGTATCCGAAGTAATTACCAAATCATTAGCTTTTAATTCAACAACAAAAGCAGTAGCTTTTAGTTCGCTTAAGTAAAGAGCAACTTGTTCTCGTTTTAGTGTTGGAGGATAAATTTCTGCTACTTCTTTTGTTTTAATTTCAAAGTCAAAACCCAGTTCTTTTAATAAATTTTGTCTTCTCGGTGATTTTGAAGCTAAAATAATATTCCACGAATTTTTTTTAAAAGCCATTTAAAGTTGCGTCGTTGAATAGTAGAAGAAAAGTGTATAGGCAATTCCCATCAACATAATTAGCTTCATAACTCTACTTAAATTGGTATAATCATTTTTTTCTTTTGCTAATTGTAGTTTATAAATTACATAAACCAATGGGGCTTGTATGGCAAACAAAAAATACATAAAAGAAGCCATATCCTTAGCATGTAGTTGAGTGTATTGTAAATAACCTATGCAAGCAATCATAATAATAGCTATTCCTTGAGCAACTATTTTTGCTTTTTGTTTTCCATAAATCACAGGCAAGGTATTGCTAAAGTATTTTTTATCACCTTCGTAATCTTCTATATCTTTAATTATTTCTCTAACCATTGTACTCATAAAAGCAAATAACGAAAATCCTAAAACCCAATACATGATGTTTCTTAGTACAATAGTTATTAAGTAGTTAATTTCTTCAAATGGAGTTCCTGGTTCTAAGAAAAAAAGTAAGCTATTTACCGTATTTTCTAGGTTGGTATGTTGAAGCAATAATTCGTACAATCCGGCAACAAAAGGAACTAATGCTGCCAACAATGCTACTATTACATTGCCGATGATTACTTGTTTTTTAAACAAAACAGAGTAATACCATAAAGCACCTGCAGCCAAAATTTGAATAAAAATTAATTTCCATTCTCCAACCCTATACGCCAAATAGCCTGCAATTAGTATCGCTAACGAATTAATAACTACGTGTGAACCCATTGCCACCCTTCGTTTTAAATATTTTCCAACAATAATTTTAGTTGGGCGATTCACACGGTCAACTCTTACATCAAAATAATCGTTAATAATATAACCTGCTGCTGCTATCATTACGGTAGATAAACACAAGAGAAAAAAATCAAAATTTGACAGCAATAAATTGACCTCAACGTCGTCTGAAACGGAATTTAAGAAGGTGAAAATAATTCCATAACGAATCGCATATTGTGTCAACACAATGATGAGCAAATTCGGTAAACGAATTAATTTTATAAATGCAATTATTTTATTCATCATCTACAACTGTAAAGATAAAAAAAGTAATGAAGTGTTAAAGGGATTGGAGTATTTTGTTAAAGGAATCTTATATGGGCTTCTAAATCTTTTTTGTTGTATCAGATTTCATTTACTTTCTGCTATTAATGCTACAATCAGTTGAATAATTATTTCTTTCTCTTCGGGCTTGCTTTGTGCTACAAGTAAAGCAATAGCTGTCAATCCGTTATCGTTTATTTTCAATTCACCCGAAGATTTGAAACGATGTTTGTTTTTTTCTAAAAACCAGATAAACAAAAATGCTCCAATGCGTTTATTGCCATCGCTAAACGAGTGATTTTTGATAACAAAATAAAGCAGATTTGCTGCCTGTTCTTCAATACTTGGATACAGATATTGTTTGTCAAAAGTTTGCACAATACTTCTTAACGAACTTTTGAAACTTTCATCTTTTTCGTTGCCAAATAATTCTGTTGCTTCTTTTTTTGCAATCAATTGTTTCTTCAATTCTGTTACGGCACTTTTTGCTTCCTTGTATTCAATTTCGTAAGTAATATTTTCACTCAACTTGCCTGCTTGCAGGTTGTGGCTGTCGTATTGATTGAGTAAAACAAAACTTTTGGTATAATTGCTTAAAACTTCTAACAACCCTTTGGCTTCCTGCAATTGCAAGGTTTCGGTTTTGCCTGTTTGCTCAATAAGTTGAACCATTTTGCCCAATTCGTCCAGCCGCTTTTGGTTAATGGTGTATCCTTTTACCAAATAATCTTTAAGCCGTTGTGTTGCCCATTGACGGAATTGAGTTCCCTGCTTGGATTTTACACGGTAACCAACAGATATTATGACATCAAGATTGTAGTATTTAACATTTTTTTCTTGCGTTTTCCCTTGTATAGCACCATGTTGAGTGGTATGTGCAAAATTTGCACATGCCACTTCTGCATCCAATTCGCCTTCTTGAAAAACATTATTAATATGCTTGGTAATTAC
This sequence comes from uncultured Vicingus sp., assembly GCA_964360245.1. Classification (GTDB taxonomy): domain Bacteria; phylum Bacteroidota; class Bacteroidia; order Flavobacteriales_E; family Vicingaceae. Next base: position 2,342 of record CAYHWX010000041.1, on the reverse strand, counting down.
CGACCTTTCTCGTTGAAACAACTTGGTTATTTGTACTTGATTTAACCAAACTGTTTCTTTCTCAAACTTTACTTCTACTTGAGTTTGATTGTCAGTGCTTTGATATATTTCTATTTCATTCATTTTCTTTATTGATATAAACTGCCAAGTATTCCTTGACCATAAGATTCAATAAACCAATGTGTACTATCCACCAACAAAGGAACATAATGCTGTGCCTTCCATGAAAATGAATTTATTAAAAGGAGTAGAAGTAATATTAGGACTACTTTTTTCATAAGTAATTATAGTTGGATGTATTAAATCAAAGAATAAATATAAACAATTTATTTTAACTATAAAAAGTATTTCATTGATGCAAGTAATATTTAGATATGCTTATTGATTTTGATGCTTTATTATTATATTGCTGCATAACAAAGTCGCTCTTTAAACAAAATTTGGTAACTTTCAACCTGCAATTTTAAAGATGGATATTCATCAACTTTTACTAAAATATTGGGGACACAAGGGTTTTCGACCTTTGCAGGAAGATATTATCAATAGTGTTTTGGAGGGGAATGATACCTTAGCCTTGTTGCCAACTGGTGGTGGAAAATCCATTTGTTTTCAAGTTCCCGCGTTAGCAAAAGATGGAATTTGCATTGTAGTTTCTCCGTTAATTGCTTTAATGAAAGATCAGGTGGAAAACTTATTAAAACGCAATATCAAAGCCGTTGCCATTTATTCGGGAATGACAAAAAGGGAAATTGACATTACTTTTGATAATTGCATTTATGGCAATGTTAAATTTTTGTACATCTCGCCAGAACGTATAGAAACGGAAATTTTTAAAGAACGTTTCAGAAAAATGAATGTTAACTTAATTGCAGTAGATGAATCTCACTGCATTTCGCAATGGGGTTACGATTTTAGACCTTCCTATCTTAACATTGCAAAATTAAGACCCGAAAAACTTACTGTTCCGTTTTTAGCACTAACGGCAACAGCAACTCCAGAAGTAGTAATTGACATACAAAAACAGTTGGAGTTTAAAAAAGAAAATGCTTTGCAGATAAGTTTTGAACGTAAAAATTTAGCTTATGCTGTTTTGCAGGAAGAAGATAAATTAAATCGATTATTAAAGATTTTTAAAAAAGTTCCGGGCACTTCCATTGTTTATGTGAGAAGCAGAAAAAAAACAAAAGAAATTGCTACTTTTTTAATAAAAAATGGAGTTTCTGCCGATTATTACCACGCCGGGTTGAGCAATGACGAACGCAACAAAAAACAAAATAATTGGATAAATAATAGTACTCGGGTTATTGTTTCTACCAACGCTTTTGGCATGGGAATAGACAAAGCAAGTGTTCGCTCAGTAATTCACATCGATTTGCCCGACTCTTTAGAAGCCTATTTTCAAGAAGCAGGTAGAGCTGGAAGAGATGAAAAAAAAGCGTTTGCCATTTTACTGTTCGAAAAAGCAGATCGTAGCGATTTAGAAAAACGTATTGTGGATAGCTTTCCTAAAATTGAGGTGATTAAAAATGTGTATCAAATTTTAGCCAATTACTTGCAAATACCTATTGGCTCCGCATTAAATGAAAGCTACTCTTTAAACATATCCGATTTTTGCCAACAATACAATTTGCCCGTTTATAGCGTTTTTACTTGTCTTAAATTTTTAGAAAAAGAAAACTATTTAATTTTATCCGAATCCAGTTATAACCCTTCCAGAATAAAAATTGAGGTTACCAAAGACGAACTTTATGAGTTTCAAGTGAAGAACGATAAATTTGATTTTTTCTTAAAAACTATCCTACGATCTTATACTGGTTTGTTTGAAAATTTTGTTAAAATTGATGAATTTGAATTGTCGAAAAGATTGAATAGTAGTCAAGACAAGATAGTTAAAGCACTACAATATCTACATCAACTAAAATTGATAAGTTATATCGAACAAACCAATTTACCTCAATTAACTTATTTAACAGAGCGATTAGCGATAAAAGATGTTCAAATTTCCGCACAACATTATCGAGAAAGAAAAGAAATAGCCATCAAAAAAATGGAAAGTGTAATTTATTTTGCAACAACTAAGCATAAATGCCGAAGTGAAATATTATTAAACTATTTTGGAGAAAAAGATGTTTACCGTTGTGGAGTTTGTGACGTATGTTTGGAACGTAATAAATTAGAATTAAGTGATATTGAGTTTAGCTTAGTTTCTAATCAAATTAAAAAAATATTAGCTGTTGAAAATGTGCCTATCACTCAGTTAATTGAAAAAATTGAAGGCATTAGAGATGATAAAAAAATAAAAGTAATTCAATGGTTAATAGAAAACGATAAACTAAAAACAA
>CAYHWX010000040.1:0-30052 GCA_964360245.1 uncultured Vicingus sp. | reverse complement strand
GTTAGAAATAGTAACCGCAATAAGTTCGTTTCTTTTTAATTTCTCTCTAATTTCTAATGATTTAGAATAGTAATAGATGGCTGTATCTGGTAAATGAAGTTTTTGATAATTAATAGCAATGTTATTGTAGATGGTCGAAATATTTACACTATCCAAACCAATTTCAGCACATTTTTTGGCTTTTAAATAATACTTAATGGATGTTTTATAATCTTCTTGATCGGTGTATAAAACACCTAAATTGATTAAACTTGATCCTTGCCCTCTAGTAAAATTATGTTTTGTAAATAAATCAAGTGCTTTAGTATAATAATTAAAAGCTATTTGATACTTACCTTGTAAGTGGTTGCAAATACCTATAACATTGTATGCGTTTGCTTCGTCAGCATAATCTTTTGATTTTTTTGAATAGACAAGAGATTTCTCAGCGAATTGAATGGATAAGGCAAAATCAATAAATTTTACGGCATGTGCAGAATCTAATAAAGCATATGCTATTTGAGAATCAGGTAAATTTTTAATTTTTTGAAGAGCTTGTTCTACTCTGTTTTGAGCAACTACATTACTAGTTAAATAGAGAAAGAAAAAACTTATTAAAAAAAGAGATTTGTTTATTTTCATCATTAAATTCTACTTATTGTACTGGTTGTTCATTTAGAAAATTATTCTCAAATCATTTCGTAGAATAAAATTCGGATATAAATTTACAATAAAAAGTCAATCTATAAGTAGCATCTTTATTGTTTTTTGATTTTATGTTTTCGAAATAAATTATCCTCTTTTTTTGGAATTTCTTCACGAGAAATTTCAGAGGGTAGATTTTTTGGATTTTTAATCCGCAATTGTTTATTCACATTAAACCTTCCAAATACTACCTGAATATCTTTAGCAGACACATCAAATTCTTTGGCTAAAAAACGTACCATATAATCGGTTGCTTTTCCTCCTTGAGGAACTTCTCTAACGCTAATTTTAAGTTGATTTCCTTTAACTTTTCCAATAACATCACGCTTAGCAGAAGGAGTTCCTAAAATATTAAGTAGGAGCGTGTCTCCTTCCCAAGCATAAAACGAATTTTGTTTTTTTGGAGGAAGAGGAGTTGACTGAGTGACTTCAACTTTTTCAATTGTTGTAATTTTTCTTTTATTTTTTTTCTTTGACATAGTAATAAAAATATAAAAAAAGTACTTAAAAAGCTATACTTCGTTAAGGTAATTATTTTTGTGCTAAAAAATAGTCAAACACTACTTTTGCTCTTTTTTTGCTAATGGTTTCTTCTAATTCTTTTAACGTAGCCTTTTTTATTCGGGCTACAGATTTAAATTTCCAAAGTAATTGTTGGGCAGTTTTGTAACCTATTCCTTCAATTTCTGATAGTTCCGATTTTATGGCTTCTTTGCTTCTCTTGTTTCGATGGTGGGCTATTCCAAAACGATGTGCTTCATTTCTTAAATATTGAATCAATTTTAAAGATTCCGATTTTTTATCTAAATACAAAGGAATAGAATCATTTGGAAAATAAATTTCTTCTAATTTTTTAGCAACTCCTATTATGGTTATCTTCCCTCTCCAATTTAATTTTTCTAAACTTTTTAAAGCAGCACTCAATTGTCCTTTTCCCCCATCAATAATTATTAATTGAGGCAAGGGTTGTTTTTCTTCCAATAATCTTTTATATCTTCTGTAAATCACTTCTTCCATCGATGCAAAATCATTTGGACCTTCAACGGTTTTGATGTTAAAATGGCGATAATCTTTTTTGCTAGGTTTGGCATCTTTAAAAACCACACAGGCTGCAACGGGATTGGTACCTTGTATGTTAGAATTGTCGAAACATTCAATATATACAGGTTTTGTAGGCATTCGTAAATCTTTTTGCAAACGGTCTAAAATTCGGTCGGAATGTTTGGTTGGACTTACATTTGCTTTTTGTTTGTTCCGTTCTATTCGGTAATATTTTGCATTTCGTTCTGATAACTCCAATAAATGCTTTTTATCACCACGTTGAGGAACTAAAAAATGAATGCTTTCCACCTCTAATTCGGGCAGAAAAGGAACAATAACCTCTTTTGATTGGCTATCGAAACGTAACCTTAATTCGGCAATACCAATTTGCAGCAATTCATCGTCGGTCTCCTCCAATTTCTTTTTCAATTCGATGGTATGTCCTTGAATGATGGCTCCATTAACTACCTTTAAATAATTTACGTAACCATACTTTTCATCAGAAATAATGGAAAAAACATCTACATCGTTAATGGTTGGACTAACCACAACAGATTTGCTTTGGTACTTCTCTAGCGTTTCAATTTTTTCTTTTAAGAGTTGAGCTTTTTCAAATTGTAGAGTTTCGGCATATTCTGCCATTAAAGGTTTTAAATGTTTGGTCACACTGTTAATATTTCCCTTAATAATGGATTTTATTTCATCAATCGAATGGTTGTAATCTTCTTCCGTTTGGTTAGCTACGCATGGTGCTTTACAATTACCAATATGATACTCCAAACAAACTTTAAATTTATCATTTTTTATATTTTCTGAGGAGAGATTATAGTTGCAATTTCGCAATTGATAAAGTTCTCGTATCAATCCTAAAAAGGTGTTCATCATTTTAACAGAAGCGTAAGGGCCAAAATAAATAGAGCCATCTTTTACGATGTTTCTGGTGGTGAAAATTCTTGGAAAACGTTCGTTTTTAATGCAAATCCAAGGATAAGTTTTATCATCCTTCAGCATAATGTTATACTTCGGCTGGTATTTTTTTATCAGGTTATTTTCTAACAACAAAGCTTCAATTTCAGAGCCAACAACAATGGTTTTGATATCAGCGATTTGTTTCACTAAAATGGCTGTTTTGCCATTTTCATGGTTTTTTGTAAAATAAGAAGTGACTCTTTTTTTTAGATTTTTTGCTTTTCCAACATATAGGATAATTCCTTCGGCATTGTAATATTGGTAAACACCAGGTTGATGTGTAAGATTTTTTATAAGTTGATTCAAGACATCTTGTTGCATACGAGCAAATATACTGCTGTTTCTTGTATTTATTCAATCAACAATTGTAAGCTTCTTTTTACTTCAACATTCTTTATTCAAATGTTCTAAAGTTCGTAGTTCAATTTTTCAGGATAATTAAATGGAAACAAATAACTTACTTTTTTTTAGTTAATTCATTCAACTGAACTCCATTTTCATATTTAACTATACCGATGACTTCTCCATTAGGTAAATAATATTTCCACGCTCCGTTTTCTTTACCATTTATCATTTCTCCTCTCGATAGAATTTGTCCTGTTGAATAAAAATAAATTTGTTCACCTGTAATTTGACCTTTAACATAATTTAAAATGGCAATTTTATTTCCTAAAAGGTCGAAACGAATAGATTTTCCATGTAAAATACCTTTATTGTAATTTGCAGTTAGCGAAGACACGCCATCATCATAATAATAGTTCCATTCCCCACTTTTCTTTTGGTTTTCATAATAACCGTGTTCCATTAATATTCCATTAGCACCAGTCAAAGTCCATTCGCCATCTTTTTGAGCAAAGAGGGAATTGGTAAGTAAAAAAATTAGTACGACAATAAATTGCTTCATTTGGTGAAAATAATAAATATTTAGATTACATAAATCCAAGTTCGAGTAATGCTTCCTCACTCATCATTTCTTTAGTCCAAGGTGGTTCCCAAATTAATTTTATTTCGGCTGATTTAACACACCATAACGTACTCACCTTTTGCTTTACTTCTTCTGGTAAACTTTCTGCAACAGGGCAGGAAGGAGAGGTTAAAGTCATCACAATCTCGGCATTAAATTCATCATCCAAATTAATTTCATATACCAATCCCATTTCATAAATATTCACAGGAATTTCTGGATCGAAAATTGTTTTTAGCACTTCTATAATTTGAAATTCCACATCTTTTTTTGTGGGATTTTCAAGATTTTTTTTATGTTCTTCAGCCATAATTTATTAATTATTTTTTTGCTTGAAAAGCAATTGCGTACATTCTAATTTGTTTTATCATCGCCAAGAGCCCATTACTTCTAGTTGGTGATAAATGTTCTTGTAATCCTATTTTGTTAATAAAAAATAAGTCGGCATCAATAATTTCTTTTGGTGTATGATTAGAAAAAACTTGAATCACTAATCCAACAATTCCTTTGGTAATAATGGCATCGCTATCTGCCGTAAAAATGAGTTTTCCATCAACCAATTCTGCATGCAACCAAACTCTGCTCTGACACCCTTTGATTAAATTTTCTTCTATTTTGTATTTTTCTTCAATCAACGGCAAATCTTTCCCAATTTCAATAATGTGTTCGTATTTATCCATCCAATCCTCAAAAAGAGCAAAGTCTTCAATAATTTCTTCTTGTGTTTCCTGTATCGTCATGTTATTTAAGCATTGTTATAGCACGTTTAAGTGCAGCAATAAATACATCTATTTCGTCAAAAGTATTGTAAAAAGCAAACGAAGCTCTTGCTGTTCCATGAATTTTAAATCTATTCATCAATGGTTCGGTGCAGTGGTGACCAGTTCTAACAGCTACTCCTAACTTATCTATTATCGTTCCAATATCAGTTGGATGTGTTCCGTCAACCACAAATGACAAAACACTTGCCTTGTTTTTTGCTTCACCAATTATTCGAACTCCATCAATTTGTTTTATTTGTTCGGTAGCATAAGCCAACAGTTCATGCTCATATTTTTCAATTTTATCAATACCTATTGAATTCATGTAATCAATGGCTGCACCTAAACCAATTCCACCAACAATGTTTGGAGTTCCTGCTTCAAATTTATGAGGCAATTCATTGTAAGTAGTTTTTTCAAAAGTTACTGTTTTAATCATGTCGCCACCTCCTTGGTAAGGAGGTAAATCATTCAATAAACTTTCTTTTCCATAAAGAATTCCGATGCCTGTTGGTCCTAACATTTTATGTCCAGAAAAAGCGTAAAAATCACAATCTAACTCCTGAACATCTACTTTGGTATGAGGAACAGCCTGTGCTCCGTCTATTAGTACTAAAGTGCCTTTTTGATGAGCTTTTGCTATTATTTCTTTTACTGTATTTATTGTTCCTAAAGTATTGGAAACATGTGCTATAGCAACTAATTTTGTTTTTGGAGAAAATAATTTTTCAAATTCACTCATCAATAATTCACCCTTATCGTTGATTGGAATTACTTTTAAAATAGCTCCTTTTTCTTCGCAAATTAGTTGCCAAGGAACAATGTTAGAGTGGTGTTCCATGGTGGAAATGATAATTTCATCGCCTTTTTTTAAGTATTTTTTTCCAAAACTTGAAGCCACTAAATTGATGCTTCCCGTGGTGCCACTGGTAAAAATTATTTCGTGCAAATGTTTTGCATTAACGAATCGTTGTACTTTTTTTCTGGATTCCTCATAAGCACTAGTGGCTTCTTGGCTGAGGGTATGAATTCCTCTGTGAATGTTGCTGTTTTGGTAAGCGTAAAATTGGTTTGTGGCACCTATTACTTGTTGTGGCTTTTGTGAAGTTGCTCCATTGTCGAAATAAACCAATGGTTTGCCATTTACTTTACGGGATAGTATTGGAAATTCACTTCGAATTTTAATGATGTCTAATATTTTGGTTTTATTTTTCAAATCGTTCTTCAATTTTCTTATTAATATAATTTTTCAACGATTCTATAGAAATACTTTCAATCGCATCTTTTATAAATGCAGCAATCATTAAATTAATGGCACTTTGTTTACTAATTCCTCGTGCTTGTAAATAAAAAATAGCTTCCTCATCCAATTGACCAGTTGTTGAACCATGACTACATTTTACATCGTTGGCATAAATTTCTAGTTCCGGTTTGGAGTTGATTACTGCTTCATTGGTTAACAAAATGGTATTGTTTTTTTGAAAAGAATTTGTCTTTTGAGCATCAGGACTAACAATAACTTTCCCGTTAAAAACTCCAACAGAACTGTTATCCAAAACACCTTTATATACTTCGTTAGAAGTGCAGTTTGGTTTTAAATGTTTAACAATAGTATGATTATCAATGTGGTTGTTATCTTTCCCTAAATAAACACCGTTTAAATTGGTTTCACAACCTTCTGCATTTACTTCAATGTTTAAGTTGTTTCTTACCAATGTTCCAGCTAAAGTAATGGTGTTAATATTAAAAATACTATTTGCTCTTTGGTGAACTTGCTCGGTAGATACTTGGTAACTTTCTCCTTCCTTATTTTGTATTTTATTGTATTCAACTTTTGAATTTGGGTTTAAGAAAAACTCTGCAACGTTATTAGTGAAACTATTTTTACTATTTATATTCACAAATGATTCAATAATTTTTACTCCAGAATTATCATGTGCTTTTACAATAGTTCTGGTGTTAGTGATATTATTGTTTTCGGTAATTATATTTAAGATGTGAATAGGTTTTTCTACAACAGCATTTTTTTCCAAATCGATATAAACACCATCAGTAAAACTCCATGTATTTATTGCAATAAATATTTCATTTTCTGCTTTTGAAATCTGTGCTAAATGAGCTTTTATAAAACCATCTTCTTCGGCTATTGCATTTTTTAATGAATGAATTTTTACTCCTTTTTGTGTTTCAATTTTTGATAATTCTTCGTGATAAAAACCGTTAATTAAAACAACAACATGAGTGTCTAATTCAGGGATTAAATACTTGGTAATTTCTATTTTGTTTGATTGTTTACTGGTTGCGACAGAATAGTTGTTGTTGATAATTTTACCAATTCTGGTATATTTCCAATATTCTGTTTTACCAGTAGGAAATTCTAATTGAGTGAGTGCTTTTTTTGCTTCAACTCTTAAGTTTTTGGCAAATAGAGGTTCACTTGAGAAATCCAATGCACTCAAGCTTTCAAGTAATATTTCTTTTTTTGTTAATTCTGCTGTTGTCATTGTAATTAATTTGAGATTGGAGATTTGAAATTGATAGAATTTCTAATTTCTAATTTCTAATTCATTTTTTATCCAATCGTAACCTTTCTCCTCTAACTCAAGAGCCAATTCTTTTCCTCCAGTTTTAACAATTTTCCCATTGTAAAGTACGTGCACAAAATCAGGAATAATATAATCTAATAATCGTTGATAGTGAGTAATTACGATGGTAGCTTTTTCTGGAGATTTTAGTGTATTTACACCTTTAGCAACGATTCGTAAAGCATCGATATCCAAACCAGAATCGGTTTCGTCCAAAATAGACAGTTTTGGATTTAACATCGCCATTTGAAAAATCTCATTTCTTTTTTTCTCTCCACCAGAAAATCCTTCATTAACTGAACGAGATGCCAGTTTTGCATCTAACTCTACTAATGCAGATTTTTCTTTGACTAAACTTAAAAAATCTTTAGCAGAAATAGGTTCCATGCCTTTGTAGGCTCTAGTTTCGTTGATAGCAGCTTTTAAAAAATTAACGTTACTAACTCCGGGTATTTCTATTGGATATTGAAAAGCTAAGAAAATACCTTCTCTCGCTCTATCTTCAGGACTCAAAGTCAATAAATCTTTTCCCTCAAAATCAACTGACCCTGCAGTTACTTCAAATTCTTTTCTTCCCGCTAATACAGAAGATAAAGTACTTTTTCCTGAACCATTTGGTCCCATAATAGCATGTACTTCTCCAGCTTTTATTTCTAAATTAATTCCTTTCAGAATTTCTTTGCCTTCAATGTTGGCGTGTAAATTTTTTATTTCTAACATTTTAATATGTTTTAAAACACGGATGACACTGAGTTTAACCGATGTTCGCTGTTTTTTTATTTATTTAATCAATTCTTAACACACCCCTAACCCCTCTCAAGAGGGGAATTCTCCCCTCCTTCGGAGGGGTTGTGGGAGGCTCTTATCCAACACTTCCTTCTAAACTTATTTCTAATAATTTTTGAGCTTCCACAGCAAATTCCATAGGTAACTTATTTAATACTTCTTTGCAATATCCATTTACAATTAAATTGATGGCTTTTTCTGTACTAATCCCTCTTTGGTTACAATAGAACAATTGATCTTCTCCAATTTTAGAGGTAGTTGCTTCGTGTTCTACTTTTGCGCTGCTATTTTTTACTTCAATATAAGGAAAAGTGTGAGCTCCACATTTATCACCCATCAGCAAAGAATCACATTGAGTAAAGTTCCGGGCATTAGTAGCATTTTTATTAATTTGAACTAATCCACGATAAGAGTTATTACTAAATCCAGCAGAAATCCCTTTAGAAATAATGGTGCTTTTGGTGTTTTTCCCAAAATGAATCATTTTTGTTCCAGTATCAGCTTGTTGATGGTTGTTGGTAACTGCTACAGAGAAAAATTCGCCAATAGCATTATCCCCTTTTAAAATACAAGAAGGATATTTCCAGGTAACTGCAGAGCCTGTTTCTACTTGTGTCCACGAAATTTTTGAGTTGTTGTGGCAAATTCCTCTTTTAGTAACGAAATTGTAAATTCCACCTTTTCCGTCTTTATCTCCTGGATACCAGTTTTGCACTGTTGAGTACTTTATTTCTGCACCATCTAATGAAATAAGCTCAACCACAGCAGCATGTAATTGATTTTCATCTCTCGATGGAGCGGTGCAGCCTTCGAGGTAACTCACATAACTGTTTTCATCAGCAATTAATAATGTTCGCTCAAATTGACCTGTGTTGGCTTCGTTAATTCTAAAATAGGTGGAAAGTTCCATTGGACAACGTACTCCTTTTGGAATGTAACAAAACGAACCATCAGAAAAAACAGCTGAATTTAGTGCTGCATAAAAATTATCAGTGGAAGGAACAACAGAACCTAAGTATTTTTTTACCAAATCAGGGTGTTCTTTTACCGCTTCACTAAATGAACAAAAAATAATACCTAATTCTCCTAATTTTTCTTTAAAAGAAGTTTTTACCGAAACAGAATCAAACACAAAATCTATAGCAACACCCGAAAGTGCTTTCTGTTCATCCATAGAAATACCGAGTTTGTCCATAGTAGCTTTCATTTCTGGATCAACTTCATCCCAACTCACTTCTTTTTTTCCTTTTGGTGATGAATAATAGGAGATGTCTTGAAAATCTATTGCTGGATATTTTACGTGAGCCCAACGTTTTTCAGTCATTGTTTTCCAGTAGACAAATGCTTTTAATCGAAAATCTAACAACCATTGAGGTTCCTCTTTTTTAGAAGAAATTAATCGCACCACATCTTCGGATAATCCTTTTGGGATAACTTCCGATTCAACATTACTTGTAAAACCATATTTGTATTCTTGGTCTTTAAGTTCTTTCTTTAATTCGTCTTCTGAGTAAGCCATTTTATTAGTTTATAAACTTTATGAACTTGAAACTTATAAGGAGAAACTCTCCCCACAACCGCAAGTTCTATTGGCATTAGGATTGACAAATACAAAACCTTTACCATTTAACCCACCTTTAAAATCTAATTCAGTACCGGCTAAATATAAAATGCTTTTTTTGTCGCAAACTATTTTTACCCCTTTATCTTCAAAAACTTTATCGTCATCAGTTATTATGTGGTCAAAAGTTAGGTCGTAACTCAAACCTGAACATCCACCACCTTTAACACCTACACGAATAAAGCTATCTTTTGGAGATTCACCATCTTCAATTAGTCGAAGGGCTTGTTTTTTTGCGTTTTCTGAAACTGTTATCATAATTATTCTTATTTAGATTCATTCTAAATTAGTACAAATGTACCCAAAAAGTGTATCTCCTACAAGAAAAAATGAAAATAATAAAGAATAATTTAAAACAAATGAATGTATAAATTTGCATCATGCTAGAAGATAAAAACCAAAAACCATTAAGTGAAATTGAAGAATTGGGCGAATTTGGCTTAATTAAGCACTTAACACAAAGCATAAAATTGTATAATTCTTCATCATTAAAGGGAGTGGGAGATGATGCTGCAGTTATTGAATATAAAAATAAACAAACAGTTGTAACTACAGATTTGTTAGTGGAAGACATTCATTTTGATTTATTGTACATGCCTTTTAAACACTTGGGTTATAAAGCTGTTACTGTAAATCTTTCAGATGTTTATGCAATGAATGCCAATCCAAAACAAATTACTGTTTCTCTAGCCCTTTCTAACCGAATATCAGTGGAAGCTTTAGAAGATTTATACGATGGAATTTTGTTGGCTTGCAAAACTTATGGAGTTGATTTAGTTGGGGGAGATACCACTTCATCAAAATCTGGTTTGATAATTAGCATAACTGCTTTAGGTGAAGTTGATAAAGAAAAATTAGTTTATCGGAATGGTGCAAAAGAAAACGATTTAATTTGTGTTTCTGGCGATTTAGGTGGTGCTTTTATGGGGTTACAATTGTTAGAACGCGAAAAACGGATTTTTAACGAAAACCCTAAAATTCAACCAGATTTTTCTGGATATGATTATTTGTTGGAACGTCAGTTAAAACCAGAACCACGACAAGATGTAATACAAATGTTTGAGGAAATAGGAATAAAACCAACTTCAATGATTGATGTTTCGGATGGTTTATCTTCCGATTTAATTCACATTTGTACCCAATCTGAAGTAGGATGTAATATTTATGAAAACAAAATTCCTTTAGACCCATTAACCATCACCTCAGCTCAAGAAATGAATTTGGATCCTATTGTTTGTGCATTAAATGGAGGAGAAGATTACGAGTTGTTATTTACTATTTCTTTAGATGACTACAACAAAATAAAAGACCAAAAAAGAGTATCTGTAATTGGTCACATTACAGCAGATAAAGGAAATTATCAATTTATTTCGAAAAATGAACAGGTACATCAGTTAACCGCACAAGGTTGGAATGCTTTATTAAAAAATAATTAATTTAGTATAAATTTTAGTAATTGAAATTATTTCGAAAAATAACAAGTCTGATTTTAGCATTAGCAATTTTTAATATAATTGTTAGCACAGCTATTCATGAGATGTTGGAACATCATTTTCAAGTTCATGCTTGTATTGATAAAAATGTTACTCACTTTCATGCGTTAGAATTACAACATCAGGATTTGATTTGTAGTTTAAATTTTTCAACAAGTTTCATTCACAATTTAAAAAATCCGTTAGCCAATTTATTCCTTCATTTAGAAAATAAAATTACGGTTAGGTATTTTTTTATAGTAGAAAATCTTTATCTCCATTCTTTTTTATTAAGAGGTCCTCCAAGCAATAAATAGTCCTAAAATTTAAGCAAGATAAACTTGCTCAAAAAAACTATTTATTTCGAAAAAATAATGAAATATATTTTTCTAGTAATCATTTTTATAATGACCTATAAAGTGTTTAATGCACAGGTAATTAAAGGAAAATTAACTGATGCAGAAACCAAAGAAACCCTTCCTGGAGTTAACATTTACCTTCCTGAAATTAAAAAAGGAGCCGTAAGTGATGTTGATGGAAACTATACCTTAAAACTTCCCAGAAAAGGCACTTATAAGCTGCAAATTTCTTTTGTGGGGTACGATATTATTTTAAAAACAGTAAACGTTGAGGAAGACTTAACCTTGAATTTTGAATTAACTCCAACCATTATCGAAACCAAAGAATTTGTAATTTCTTCAGTATATCACAGCAGCCAAAACGAAAACCCTGTTGATGTAATTCAATTCGATAACAAGCAACTCACACAATCATCGGCACCAACATTGATGCAATCGTTAACACATGTAGCTGGAGTTAATATGATTAGCACTGGAACCAACATCGGAAAGCCTGTTATTAGGGGTTTAAGTTACAACAGGGTGTTGGTTTTTAGCGAAGGAATTGCCATCGATAATCAACAATTTGGAGATGAACACGGTTTAGGTTTAAGCGAAATTGGCATTGACAAGGTTGAAGTGATTAAAGGACCCTCGTCGTTGTTGTATGGTGCCGATGCCATGGGTGGTGTGTTACATTTTATTTCGGAAAAACCTGCCAATAGCAATACCATTGTTGGCGATTTCGGCACAAAATACTTTTCGAATACCAACGGATATTCTTCGAATTTGGGAATAAAAGGAGCTACAGAAAATTTTCGTTATCGCTTAAGAGGTGGTTATACTTCTCATGGCGATTATTTGCAAGGAAATAACGACCGTGTTACCAATACTCGTTATACCGAAAGTGCTTTAAAAACAAGTGTGGGTTTTATGAAAAAATGGTGGACTAATGATGTGGATTATTCATTTTTGCAATCTGCCATTGGTATTCCTGAAGAAATGGGCGTTCAAAATATTAGCAGAACTTTGCAAACTCCATTTCAAATAATTACTAACCATATTATTTCCACTCAAAACACGTTTTACATCAAAAATTCGCACATTAATTTTAATGTAGGCTACCTAGAAAATAACCGTAAAGAGTTTGGCGAAGGAACTTTGCCAGAAGCTATTTATCACAATTATACTGCTCCCGCAGTGCTGAATATGGTGTTGAAAACAACATCGTACGATATCAAATGGCATTTGCCAGAAATTAAAAAAATGGAACTTATTTTTGGTTCGCAGGGAAAATACCAAACGAACAGAAACAACGGCGAAGAAAACCTTATTCCTGATGCCAACGAACAACAAATGGGAGGTTTTTTAATGGCGAAATATTCAAAAAATAAATTCACTACCATTGCAGGAATGAGGTATGATGCTAAAAAAATGCAAGGCTTTGAAATGGATACGTTAGGTGACGAAGGTTATAAAAGAGCTTTTAAACAATTTTATGAAAGCTACAATGGCTCTTTAGGATTTACCTACCAATTTAACGATAAATTATTAATGAGAACCAATGTTGCCAGTGGGTTTAGAGCACCCAACCTTGCCGAACTTTCTTCAAATGGCGTACACGAAGGAACGTTTCGATACGAAATAGGAAATTTAGCACTAAAAACCGAACAAAATTTTGAAATAGACTTTGGCTTCGAATACATTGGTGAACACGTTTCGTTAGCTCTTTCTGCTTTTAATAACTCCATCAACAATTATATTTTTCTTTCTCCTTTAGATACATTTATTGACGGAGCCCAAGTTTTTACCTACAACCAAACCAATGCTAATTTGTATGGTATAGAAAATACCATAGATATTCATCCTCACGCCATGCACTGGCTACATTTTGAAACTGGTTATGCTATGGTTATCGCTAAAGACCAGCAAGGCAATTTTTTACCCAGAATACCTGCATTTAATTTGAGCAATACCTTAAAAGTGGAATTGAAAAATTGGAAAAAATGGGAAAACTCTTTTATTAGTTTAACTGCCAATACCATTTTTGCACAAAACCAAATTGCCGATTTTGAAACCCCGACAGCTTCATACCTCTTGTTGGATGCAAAAATTGGAACAGAATTAAAAGTAGGCAAACAAAACATAGAAATAAGCATTGGAGCAAGCAACCTCTTGAACAAAAGTTATTACAACCATTTATCACGGTTAAAAGCGGATGGCATTTACGATATGGGAAGAAATTTGGTAGTTTCGGTTAAAGTGCCTTTTGGGATTAAAAATTAGCTTTTTTCTTGTGCAAAATAATGTAAATGATAGGTAAAATTCCTACAGTATTTATTAGTGCAATGCATATAAACCATGCCATGTGGTTGTTTCTGGCGGATTTCCACAAAGCAATTAGTTTCCAAATTGTTTCCCAAATAGCAAGGATGATGATAACTGGCATTAGCCAAATCAACGATTCTTGAAAGAGATTAAGACAGTTCATTTTTTTTAGTTTTAATGATTAATTAACTAAAGTACAGCTAATTAGAAACAAAAGCAAATAAATAGTAGTATTATTTATTGTTTAAAAGATAAAGCTAGGATAAGACTGAATATTATTTTTCCGCACCATCTACAATAATTACCAATTCTCCTTTAAGAGTGTGAGTAGTGTAGTATTCAATTAACTCCTTAATTGTTCCTCTCACGTTTTCTTCGTGCATTTTTGTTAATTCGCGAGAAACAGAAATTGGTCGGTTTTCACCAAAATATTCAGCAAATTGGGTTAAAGTTTTTAATAAACGATGTGGAGATTCATAAAAAATAATAGTTCGAGTTTCGTCATGCAAAAATTTTAATCTGGTTTGTCTGCCTTTTTTATGAGGTAAAAAACCTTCAAAAACAAACTTGTCGCTTGGAAAACCAGAGTTGACCAATGCAGGAATAAAAGCAGTTGCACCAGGCAAACATTCCACCTCAATATCGTTTTTAATACATTCTCTTATCAATAAAAAACCAGGATCAGAAATTCCAGGAGTTCCAGCATCACTCACTAAGGCAACACACCCAACATTTTTTATTGCATCAATAATTCGATCAACAGTTTGGTGTTCGTTGTGCTGATGATGAGCAACCAATTTTTTAGAAATCTCGTAATGTTTTAGTAATTTAGAACTTTGGCGTGTATCTTCTGCAAGAATAAAATCAACTTCTTTCAATATTTTAAGTGCACGTAAGGTAATATCTTCTAAATTACCAATTGGAGTGGGAACGATGTATAATTTTGACATATTTAAAAATGTAAAAAAACAAAGTTATAAATAAAAGATAGAAGGAAATGCTTAACTTTATAATTGTTAATGCAACCTTTTTATAAAAAAAAACATCTTAATACAGAATCAATGAAAATGAGCGATGAGCAATTGGTTAAAAAGTGTCTTGAAAAAGATACCCTTGCTCAAAAGCACTTGTTTGATTTGTATTCAAAAAAAATGATGGGCGTATGTTTAAGATACTCCAAAGATTCGGATGAGGCGCAAGATGTTTTACAAATTGGGTTTATCAAGGTCTTCGAGAAGCTAGACCTGTATAACTCAACTGGTTCTTTAGAAGGTTGGATTAGAAAAATTATTGTAAACACTGCTTTAGATAACATTCGTAGAAATAAAAAGTTTATGAATGATATTGAACTGGAAAAAGTAGATTATCAATTGCACAATTACAATGAAGATGCTGTAGATGTTTTGTCGGCTCAAGATTTGTTAGGGGTGATTAAAAAAATGCCTACAGGGTTTAGAACAGTATTTAATATGTATGTGATAGAAGGTTATTCGCATCAAGAAATTGCAGAGGAATTAATTATTTCTGTAAATACTTCTAAATCACAACTATCAAGAGCAAGAGCATATTTGCAAAAAGTATTAATAAAAGAAAAAGTAATATAAAGTGAAAAACGGATTAGAAAATATTGACGAGGTTTTTAAGCAAGCATTCCATGGCTTTGAATCAAATGTTGACCCAAGTGTTTGGAGTAATGTACAAAATTCTATTGCTTCAGGAAGTGGTGGAGCGAGTTCAACTCCTAAAGTTGACCCATCTGCCGCAACTGGATTTGTTGGAAAATCATTGGCATTAAAATTTGTTGCCGGAGTTGTGTTGTTGGGTTCTGTTGCCACTACTGCTTATGTTGTTTTAACCTCAGAAAAAGAAAATGGGCTAACCGAAAATGTAGTTGTTGATAACAAAACCAATCAACTAATTGAGAAAACAATAAGTCCAATTGCTGAAGAAAAAATTGGAATTAATAAAGAGAAGATTAACACTCATCAAGAAGCACCAATTGAAAATAATTCGACAATAGAAACTAGTAAAGTTGAAAAAACAAATTCTAATACAGTTGCTGAACTTATTTCTACTCCTGAAATAAAAGTTTCAAATGTTGTAGAAAACAATTCTGATACTAAAGATGAAAAGAATAAAAATGAAAAAACAGTAGCAAACAATGCCACTAATAATTCAGACACAAAAATTGAAACCAAAACAAACGATAATGCTGGTGAAATAATAACTAGCGAAGAGTCTGTAAATAATAAAGAACTTCAACTAAATATTATTCCTAATGTAATAACTCCTAATGGAGATGGACAAAATGATGTAATAAAAATTTCAGGAGAAAACATTGACAAATTAGAGGTAGTTATCATGGATAAAACAGGAAAGATGATTTATACCTTTAAAACGGTAGATGATATTTGGGAAGGAAAAGATAAAAATGGATATTATTTATTACCAGGTACTTATTACATGGCTGGAGTAATCGTTGATAAGAACGGAAAGCCACATCAAATAAAACAAGCAATTAGTGTATTGAAATAAAAAAAAATCCTCCGTCAGCTAACGGAGGATTTTTTTTGACTATTATTTTTTCTTCTTTTTCTTCTTTTCTGCGTCTTTTTTTGCCTCTAAAGCGTTTTTCTTCTTTTTTTGATCAGCAGTTAAAATAGCGTCAATTTTAATCTTATTTTCGTTTTTCAACTTGTCTTTTTCGTTTTCTATCACATCAATTTTTTCATCTAATATTTCTTTTTTTTCGATGTAAGTTGTATTGATGGCTTTAATTTTAATGATTTGTTCCTTGCTTAACTTCACTTCTTTATTTAACTTATCAGTGAGTTCACTACTTTTTTGATCTACCGTTTTTTTAGGTTTATTATCTTGAGCATAATTAACGGAAATTGTCATTACGAATGCTAATAATAATGCGTACTGTTTAAATAAATTCATATTGTTTAGTTAAAAATTATAAAGTAAAATTAAGCTAAAAATTAATAAAAAAATGTTAATTGTTGTTAAAGCAATGATTACCAAATAAATAAACAACAATAAATCCAACAAAAAATGGTTAAAGTCTTACTTATTTTATCATTAATTTTGTAACCAATAAAAACACGAAATGACTGAATACAAAACAGGCAAGCTTTTAGGTCAAATAAATACCCCAACAGATTTAAGAGAAAAAATTTTGGAAGATGATTTACCACAAGTATGTGATGAATTACGAGATTTTATTATTGATGTGGTTTCTAAGAAGGGAGGGCATTTTAGTGCTAGTTTGGGAGTTGTTGAATTAACAGTTGCTTTACATTATGTTTTTAATACACCAGATGATAAATTAGTTTGGGACGTTGGACACCAAGCTTATGGACATAAAATATTAACTGGTCGAAGAGAAAGTTTTCATACCAACAGATTATATAAAGGAATAAGTGGTTTTCCAAAACCATCAGAAAGCGAATATGATGCTTTTGGGGTGGGACATTCTTCTACTTCAATTTCTGCAGCATTAGGAATGGCTGTAGCAGATAGACTAAAAAACGAAAAAAGACAGCACATTGCAATTATTGGTGATGGCTCAATGACTGGGGGTTTAGCTTTTGAAGGGCTGAATAATGGTGGAGTGGAGAATACGAATCTGTTGGTAATTTTGAATGACAATTGCATGGCAATTGACCCAAATGTTGGAGCACTCAAAGAATATTTAACCGACATTACAACATCACATACCTACAATAAAGTAAAAGATGAAGTATGGAATTTATTGGGTAAGATAAGTAAGTTTGGACCTAATGCACAAGCAATAGCTCAAAAAATTGAGAATGGAATAAAATCCACTTTATTACATCAAAGTAATTTATTTGAATCATTTAATTTTAGGTATTTCGGACCTATTGATGGACATGATGTTAGTTATTTAACGAAAGTATTAAGTGACTTGAAAGATATTCCTGGTCCAAAAATTTTACATTGTATTACCGAAAAAGGGAAAGGATATCAGCCCGCAGAAGATGGTGATACTACAGAATGGCATGCTCCAGGATTATTTAATAAAGATACTGGCGAAATCATAAAAATAACACCCAAAAACCCTGAGCCTCCAAAATACCAAGATGTGTTTGGTCATACCATTGTTGAGTTAGCAGAAAAAAATGATAAAATTGTTGGAGTAACACCAGCAATGCCTTCAGGTTGCTCTTTAAATATTATGATGAAAGCAATGCCAGACAGAGCTTTTGATGTAGGAATTGCAGAACAGCATGCTGTTACTTTTTCAGCTGGAATGGCAACTCAGGGATTAATTCCTTTTTGCAATATTTATTCTACATTTATGCAAAGAGCCTACGATCAAGTAATTCATGATGTGGCACTACAAAAGTTGCCAGTTGTTTTTTGTTTGGATAGAGGTGGTTTAGTTGGAGCTGATGGTCCAACTCATCATGGAGCTTTCGATTTAGCTTACTTTAGATGTATTCCAAATATGATTGTTTCTGCACCTATGAATGAGGAGGAGCTGAGAAATTTAATGTACACCGCACAATTAGAAAATAATGGACCATTTTCCATACGTTACCCAAGAGGTATTGGTTCTATGATTGAATGGAAAACTCCTTTTAAAAAGATTAAAATAGGAACAGGAAGACGGATAAAGAATGGAGAAAATGTTGCTATTTTAACCATAGGTGAAATTGGCAAATACGCCATAAAAGCTTCTCAAGAATTAGAAAAACAAAGCATTAATATAGCCCATTATGACATGCGTTTTGTAAAGCCTATTGACGAACTATTGTTGCATGAAGTTTTTGGAAAATTTACCAAAATAGTTACAGTAGAAGATGGAACTATAATGGGAGGAATGGGAAGTGCAGTATTGGAGTTTATGGCTGATAATGGGTATCATGCTGAAGTAAAACGATTAGGAATCCCTGACCGATTTATCGAGCATGGAACACAACAAGAACTTTATAACGAGTGTTTTTTTGATGATAAAGCTATCATTTCTACCGTAAAATCTCTTTTAGAAACACAGGAAAAAAAAGCTTTAGCATAAGTTGTGGAATGAAATTACATTTACACATAGAAGAAAAAGCGAATTGGCTTTCCAAAAAAATTCCTTGCATAATTGCCGGACCTTGCAGTGTCGAATCGGAAGAACAAGTTTTACAAACTGCTCAAGAAATTGCAAAATCAGGTCAAGTGTCAATCATACGTGGTGGAATTTGGAAACCTCGAACTCGACCAAACGCTTTTGAAGGAGTAGGAGAAAAAGGTCTAAAATGGCTAAAACAAGCAGGGTTAGCAGCTGGTTTGCCAGTTGCAACAGAAGTTGCAAAAGCAGAACATGTGGAGGCGTGTTTAAAAAACAACATCGATATTTTATGGATTGGAGCAAGAACAACTGTTAATCCTTTTTCGGTACAAGAAATTGCTGATGCGTTAAAAGGTGTTGATATTCCTGTTTTTATTAAAAACCCAATTACACCAGATATTAATCTTTGGGTAGGTGCTTTAGAAAGAATTAATGCTGCTGGAATAACCAAATTAGCGGCTATTCATCGAGGGTTTTCCTCCTTTGAAAAATCTACTTATCGGAACGCCCCTATGTGGGAAATTCCAATTGAACTTAAATTAATGTGCCCTGACTTACCTATTTTTTGTGACCCTAGCCATATTTCAGGTGATAAAGATTTAATACCACTTGTTGCACAAAAAGCATTGGATTTAGAAATGGATGGTTTAATGATTGAGAGTCATATCAATCCTTTAATTGCTAAAAGTGATGCCAAACAACAACTGAATCCTGGTGAGCTGACAAATTTATTGAACCAATTAATTATTCGTGAAAAAAATTCTCAGAGTGAAGACTTTATTAATCAATTGGAGCAATTGCGTGCTATAATTGATGAATTGGACGGAGAATTAATTAATAAGTTTGCTTCTCGCATGAACATTATTGAGAAAATTGGCACTTACAAAAGTCAAAATAATGTAACCATTCTTCAAGTGGAACGATGGGAAAAGATTTTGAAAAATCGTTCTTTCTTAGCTAAAAAAGTAGGGTTGAGTGACGAATTTATAAAAAAAATGTTAGAACTCATTCATCAGGAATCTATTCGGGTACAAACAAATGTGATGAACAAACCTAACCAATAATCTATTGAGCTACTTGGAAAAACGCTGGAAAATAAAAGAACAATTCGAACCGAAAGAAATAAACGAGCTTTCGGAAACACTTAATAATTTAGACGCAACATTAACTAACATTTTGCTTCAAAGAGGAATTAACACTTACGACAAAGCAAAATCATTTTTCAGACCTAGCCTAACAGAAATTCATGACCCCTTTTTGATGAAAGACATGGATAAAGCTGTTGACCGCATTCAACTTGCCATCGAAAATCAAGAAAAAATTTTAGTTTATGGCGATTATGATGTTGATGGAACGACTTCGGTTGCTTTAGTTTATTCCTATTTAAAAAACTATTATCCAAACATCATTTATTATATTCCAGATAGATATACCGAAGGTTATGGCATCTCTTTTCAAGGAATTGATTTTGCAGTGGAAAATGATTGTAAATTAGTGATTGCCCTAGATTGTGGTATAAAAGCCAACAAAAAAATTGATTATGCCAATGAAAAAGGGGTTGATTTTATCATTTGCGACCACCACAGACCTGGAGATGAAATTCCTAAAGCAATAGCTGTCCTTGACCAAAAAAGAAAAGATTGTAATTATCCTTTTAAAGAATTATCAGGTTGTGGAATTGGTTTTAAATTGATGCAAGCATGGACGAAACAAACTCAAAAAGATGAAGCTAAATTATTAGAATACTTAGATTTAGTAGCCATAAGTACTTGTGCTGATATTGTTCCGATTACTGGAGAAAATCGAATTTTTGTGTATTATGGATTAAAACTAATTAATGACCAACCTCGATTGGGAATTAAAACCATATTGGAGTTGGCAGCTTTAAAAAGCGAGTTAATAGTTAAAGATGTGGTTTTTACCATTGCACCACGAATTAACGCAGCTGGTAGAATTGCTTCGGGCAATAAAGCTGTGGAAATGTTGGTGGAAGAAAATGCAGAGAAGGCGATTGAATTTGGAGGTGATATCAATGATTTAAATAGTGAACGTAAAGATTTAGATAAAATAATTACACAAGAAGCGTTAGCCATTATTGCCGAAAATGTAGATTTACATAACAAAAAAACTACCGTTCTTTTTCAGGAAAATTGGCACAAAGGTGTAATTGGTATTGTTGCTTCAAGATTAATTGAAACTCATTACCGACCAACCATCATTTTAACCGAATCTAATGGCAAAGCAACGGGTTCTGCACGTTCGGTAAAAGATTTTGATGTGTACAACGCCATTGATACGTGTAGTGATTTGTTAGACCAATTTGGTGGACATAAATATGCTGCAGGTCTTACCATGCCTTTAGAAAATTTGGAAGCATTTATTCATAAATTTGAAGAAGTTGTTGCTGCTCAGATTAACCCTGAGTTATTGATTCCTCAAATAAGTATTGATGCCAAACTGGAATTGAGCCAGATAACTGATAAATTTTATAAGATATTAAATCAGTTTGCTCCTTGTGGACCAGGAAATATGCGACCGGTTTTTATGTCCGAAAATGTTTTTATTGCTGAAACCTCAAGAGTGGTGGGAAATAATCATTTAAAAATGGAAGTTTTTCAGGAAGAAAATCCGAAATTAAAATTTTCGTGTATTGCTTTTAATTTGGGACATCAGTTAGAAGAAATTGCCGAAGGCGTTCCTTTTAGTATCGTTTACAACATCGAAGAAAATTATTGGAATGGCAAAACTACCTTGCAGTTAAATGTGAAGGATATTAAGCTCTAGTAGAAAAAGTTGATGCATTCTGAAAATTTTTGTCACCCTGAGTTTATCGAAGGGTAGGCAAAAATTTGTACTTTGATTTGTCTTATTCTTCGATAAACTCAGAATGATAAATCGTAATAGGATTTTAAAAACTTATCTAGTATGTAATCCTGAGTTTATTGAAGGACAGACATTCCTGCGAAAATCACTTTTTAGAATTATTTTTAAGATTTGATAATTCAACCAAAACATCAAAATTATTATTAATCAACGCTTCTTTTTTCTTTCTACTCCAACCTTTAATTTGTTTTTCTTTTTCAATAGCTTGATTGATGTCATTATAGTATTCGAACCAAACTAACTTTACAGGTCTTTTCCGATAAGTATAAGCGGTTTTATTTTCGTCAAAATTATGTTCTAATATTCTTCGTTCAACATCATTAGTAACTCCAGTATAATAAGAATTATCTGAACATTTAACAATATAAACATAGTAGGTTTTCATAATAATTCCACACTCCTTTGCCTATAGTTCGATAAACTCACTATGACAAAGAAGTTAAGTACTTCACGAATTTTGTTATCCTGAGTTTATCGAAGGATTATACAAAATTACCACTAATTTACTTTTAGAATGGCTTTACAACCTAAGAATAAATGTGTAGGATATGAAGGTTTAATAGAAAGGTTGATAAAGTCTGAAAATTTTTGTCATTCTGAGTTTATCGAAGCATTGATGAAAATTTGTACTTTGATTTGCCTTATTCTTCGATAAACTCAGAATGACAAATCTCAGTTGCTAGTTCAAGTTTATCCGTCAGCTGACGGAGTACTTGGACTTACAGCGACAAATCAACTTGTAAGCGGGGTGAGGATAAGTTCAGGATGACAAAATTATAGGAAACTACTTTGAAGTTGAATATTAAAGATATTAGAATTTAACTAAAGCCAAGTATTGTTTGATTCTTTGTTAGGGTTAGCAATTTCTTTACCACAAATTTGGCAATCTATTTTGTTTAAATAGCTTGGAGTGTTTTTACTTGATTCTAATACTTCATACTTACTCCTAGTTTGGTCTTCAATTTTAGTGTAAAATAGTTTTTCAGAATAGCATCTAGGGCATCTTTGTTTATCATCTTTAATTTCTTGATGTGATTCAATTAAATTTTTAATAGCATTATCATTTAAGTTTTTATTGGAAATATATTTTGAAATAATTCTTTTTGACTCTTCAGTATAACTATTAATATTGTATTTAACTAAAAAGGCTAATTCCCAACTTGTAAGATTATTAAGAAATTTAAGAATATCATCTTTTTTATCCTGTTTAAAATCTTTCCTCCTCAACTCAAAATTTTGACCTAAATAAACTCTACGAACTTGTTCATCAGCAGCTAATTCTTCGGCAGTTCCTTGTTTTAAAATACTACCTTCAAATAACAAATAGGCTCTGTCGGTAATGCTTAGGGTTTCTTGCACATTGTGGTCGGTAATTAAAATACCAATGTTTTTTTCTTTGAGTTTGGCAACAATACTTTGTATGTCTTCAACAGCAATGGGGTCAACACCAGCAAAAGGTTCATCTAATAAAATAAAACTAGGATTAGAGGCTAAAGCACGGGCAATTTCTGTTCTTCTTTTTTCTCCACCACTCAAGTTATGCCCTAAATTTTTACGAACAGGACCGAGTCCAAATTCTTCAATTAAATCTTCTAATTTTTTGCTTTGTTCTTCTTTAGTTAAGTCCATCATTTCTAAGATGGCTGCAATATTATCTTCTACACTTAACTTTCTAAAAACAGAAACTTCTTGTGGCAAATAACCGATACCCATTTGGGCTCTTTTGTACATGGGAGCTTTAGTAATTTCTTGTCCATCCAAAAAAACATGACCAGAATTGGGTTGAATTAATCCAACAATTACATAAAAAGAGGTTGTTTTTCCAGCACCATTAGGTCCTAATAAACCAACAATTTCTCCTTGTTGCACAAAGATAGAAACATCTTTTACGACGGTACGTTTTCCATATTTTTTAAAGATGTTGTCTGCCTTTAATATCATCAGCTAAAGATAGTTTTTTCTTTTTATTTATTGTGAATTAAAACGAGGCAATCTTTTTTTTAGTATAGGGAGTTCTAAAAATTAACATTTAACATCCCCTCTATCAAGAGGGGAAAGGGGTGTGTTATGAAAAAACTCAATTTTTAGAACTTCCCTACAACAATTTAAAATTGTAAAGAAATATTATTTTGATTGTTTAGCAACAGCTTTTGAAACATAAATACTAAACTCGTATAAAATAAGTAGCGGAATAGACAATAATATTTGACTGGTTATGTCTGGTGGCGTTAAAATTGCAGCTACGGTAAGCGTTACAACAATAGCATGTTTCCTAAATTTACGCATCAACGCTGGTGTAACAAGCCCTATTTTGGATAAGAAGTAAACGATTAAAGGCAATTCAAAAACTAAACCACAAGCAAAGGTGGTTGAAGTGACATTAGAAATATAGGAGGATAAATCAATTTGATTGGTAACGATTTCACTCACATGGTAATTTCCAAAAAATTGAACGGAAAGAGGTGAAACCAAATAATAACCAAACAAAATACCAATCATAAATAATACAGAACCTGCAAAAACTAAAGCACGAGCATATTTTTTTTCTTTCATTTTCAATGCGGGACTAATAAAGCGCCAAACTTCATAAAGTATATAAGGAAAAGCCATAATGATACCTGCAGTAAATGATGTCATCATGTGAATGGTAAACTGACCACTCATGCTGATGTTTATTAAATTAAAATTAATATCACCTAAGCAAAGAGAATCTCCTTTTCCCAATAAATTAGATAATTTACAAAACATCCGATACGTCCAAAAATTATTATCCATTTGAGCTAAAATAACTTTGTCAAATAGAAATGATTTAAATATAAAGGCAAGAATGGAAAATGTTAAAATTGCGATGCTAGACCTTACTAAATGCCACCTTAATACTTCAAGGTGATCAAGAAATGACATTTCAGATTTAGTATTTTCGTTATCACTCATTTTGGAAGGCAAATGTAAGGTTTTGAGTTAAACTATTCTTGCATTTTTTGTAGGATATTTTTGTTTAAAAGCTAACTGGGAAAAATTGGTAATTATTATGTAAATGACTGCGATAAAAAACAAGCATAACGCAGCACCGAGCGAAGCGAGCTCATAAAAACCTTTAAAAAACAATAAATACTTTGAATAAATCGGACATTATGGAAAGACACTAATTAATAATATTTTTTGCTTTTATTGAGCTTAATATCATTTACAAATTGTTTTATTTTTTGTTCATCTTGTTTTTTGCAAACGAGTAAAATATTATCAGATTCAACTACTATATAATCTTTCAATCCTTGTAAAACAACTAATTTATCTGGTGGAACATTGACAATGTTTTCTGAAGAGTCGTAAAGCATTACGTTTTTTCCAACTACCGCATTTTTATCTTTATCTAAAGGTAAATGGGTATATATAGAACCCCAAGTTCCTAAATCTGACCATCCGATATCAGCATTTATCACAAAAACATTTTTAGATTTTTCCATGATACCGTAATCAATAGAAATGTTTTTGCAGCTAGAATATGCAGTTTGAATAAAATTATGTTCTTCTGGAGTGTTGTATATTCCAACACCATTTTTAAAAGCCTCATCTACTTTTGGTAAAAGTGTTTCAAATGCTTTTTGTATGCTTTTTAAACTCCAAATAAACATTCCAGAATTCCATGAAAAATCGCCATTTTCAATAAATTTTTCGGCTAACTCTAAGGTAGGCTTTTCGGTAAATGCTTTTACTTTTTTTATTTCATTAGTAGCATCTTCTTTAAATTGAATGTAGCCGTAACCTGTGTCGGGTCTGCTAGGAGTAATTCCTAAAGTGAGTAAACAGTCATTTTTTGAAGTGTAATCGAGTGCTAATTGCATGATTCTAACAAATTCATCTTCTTTTAAAATTAGATGGTCTGATGGTGCAACAATAATATTAGCATTTGGATTTTTTGCTGCAATTTTATAGTTGGCATAAGCAATACAAGGAGCTGTATTTCTCATGGTAGGTTCACAAATTATTTGCTCCTCACCAATTCCTTTCAATTGTTTTAATGTTAATTCCTTGTATATTTCATTAGTAACAATGTAAATATTTTCTTCGAGGCAAATACGTTTTAATCTATTGTAGGTTTGTTGAATAAGGGTTTGACCAGTGCCAAGTATATCAATAAATTGTTTGGGGTGTTGGGTCCTGCTCATTGGCCAAAATCTGCTGCCAATTCCACCAGCCATTATCACACAATAATTATTTTTATTCATGAATTAGTTATTGGGGCAATTATTTTAACTTTCTTAATGCAGCTGCTAATTTTTCAAATAGCTCATCAATTTCTTCTAATTTACATGTTCCAACTGATAACCGATACCATGAAGAATTTTTTGAAGCACCAAAAGCATAAAACGGTACGATTGCTAAACCAGCTTCATCCAATAAATAGTTAGTAACATCTTCTGTGTTATTTAAAATGGTGCCATCTTCTTTGTGTTGTTTTGATAAATCAAACTTCACAGTAAGGTAAATTGCTGCTTGTGGTGGTATTGCATCAACACGATAGCCAGCTTCTTTTAATTTTATAATACCGTTATAAATGGCGACTAATCGTTGATTGATGTTATTTTTATAAGAAAATAAGTAGTTATCAATTTGAGCATCATTGTTCAAAAAAATAGCGGTAGCAACTTGTTCAGCTTTAGGAGCCCATGAGCCAACATGGCTCAAAATGGCTTTCATTTTGTTAATTATTTTTTGAGGACCAAAAGCCCAGCCAACTCTAACTCCTGTTGCTGCAAAAGCTTTAGAGATACCATCAATGTAGATGGTGTAATTTTTTATGTTTGGACAAACTGATACAGGATCGTAATGTCGAGTTTCTCCAAGAGTTAATGCCCAATATACTTGATCGAACAATAAATAAAGCGGCTTTTTTGAATTTCCTCTTTTCTTATTTTCTTCTACAATTAAATCGCAAATTTCTTCTAAACCATTTTTACTAAAAACAGTGCCAGTTGGATTTAAAGGCGAACATAAAGAAATTAAAGTTGCTTCACTAATAAAAGGCTTTATATCAGCAGCAGAGGGCATAAAATTGTTTTCTGCAGTTGCTTCAATTAATATTTGTTTGGCTCTTGTTAAATGACAATAATGATTATTGTTCCAGGAAGGAACAGGAAATAGAACTGTGTCTCCAGGGTCTAAAATAGTCTGATAAACAGCGTAGATTAAAGGTCGAGCACCACCAGAAATTAAGATTTGGTCAGCATTATATTCTAATCCTTCTCTGGTGTGTAAAAATCGAGAAACGGATTCCCTTAACTCAGAAATACCATTTGCTGCAGGATAATTAGTTTCATCATTTTGATAAGCTTTTATAATCTCATTTTTTAGTTCAACAGGGATAGGAAATATTTTAGGATCAAAATCACCAATTGTTAAATTATAAATTTTTGCTCCATTTTTAATTTTTTCTTTTACTTCCCCAGCCAATTTAATTATTTCTGAACCAATCAAATTTTCGGCCATTTCAGCTACTTTTTGATTAACGATAGGGTCTAATAATGATGAATTCATTTTCTTATTTTTTTACATTTACAAAGCTAAGTATTAGCCTACGAACAAAAGAAATCATTAATTATTAGTTATTAACATTATCAGAAATATAGGAAAAATTAATGGATAAAAAAATTCAATTTTCTATAACTTGAACTTCTACAATACCATGAATTAAATAACCCTTTTTGGAGGAAATTTCTTCACATAGATATCTTGAGCGTTTTTTTTCACCTTTGATAAAAACTCTTTTATTGTTTAAAATAAATTTAGCTCCTTCTGGCACATTAATTAAGTGAATTGCATTTGTTTGTTCATCGTATTTTTTAAGTTCACGTACCAACTTTATATCTCTTGAAGAAGAAGCTGGTGGATTTTTGATGTGTTTTTCCAAAACAGCATCAAGGTGTTCTGGGAAAATCTTTTTTATTAATAAAACACGCATCAAAGTAGAAAATTCAGTTTTCCATTCTAAGCCATGAGCTTTTGCTTTATGTTGATGTTTGAGCCAAACTAATAAATGAGCAAATTCGTGAGTTAAGGTAATTAAAAAAGCATATTCATTTAAATTTGAATTAACACTTATCCGAGATAATTTACCTTTTTCTGACGCTCTAAAATCACCATATTTTGTGTTTCTTTTTTTTGTGATTTTTAATTCAAAAGGTCGTTGAGCAAACCACTTATTTAATATTGGCAGGCTGCTTTTTGGAACATAGTTATTAAATATCTCGAAATGAGGCTGCATTATGATAAGATATTATACACTAATAAACTCGAAAAATAAGCTAAAAATCCCATATAAAAAACTTGAATAATTGGCCATTTTATTGAATTGGTTTCTCTATAAACAACTGCTAAAGTGGACATACATTGCATCGCAAAAACATAGAAAATGAGTAACGAAAAAGTGGTTGCTTTAGTGTACAATTTATCACCTGTTTGAGGATCTGTAGCGTTTATCATTTTTTCTCGAATAGACCTAGTATTATCTTCTCCTCCCACGCTATATAGAGTAGCCATCGTGCCAACAAATACTTCTCTAGCAGCAAAAGAAGTGACTAATGAAATTCCTATTTTCCAATCGAAACCTAGTGGTTTTATAACAGGTTCAATTAATTTCCCCAAATGACCAGCATAGGAAGCCTCTAGTTTTTCTGCTGCAATAAAGTTTTGAATTTCTTTTTTAGCATATTGTTGCGAGGATGTTTGGTTGTATTTTTTTTCGATTTGCTCAAAAGTATTTCCAGGTCCATAAGAAGATAATACCCATAAAATGATAGAAATGGCTATAATTATTCTTCCTACGTTAAATAAAAATATTTTCACTTTACTTAACATTTCAATCAATACATTTTTCAACCTAGGCAATCTATAAATAGGCATTTCCAAAATAAAATGACTTTTCTGTTTATTTTTAAGAATAAATTTAAATATCAATGCGGCACCCAATGCCGCACTAAATCCTATCAAATATAATCCCATCATTATTATTCCTTGTAAATTAAAAATACCAATAGATTCTTCTTTTGGCACAATTAACGAAATTAATAAGGTGTAAACTGGAATCCGTGCAGAACAACTTATAAGGGGGGCAACCATAATGGTAATAAGGCGTTCTTTTAAGTTATTTATTGTTCTAGTGCTCATTATTGCGGGAACAGCACACGCTGTGCTACTTAATAATGGAATAATTGATTTTCCATTTAATCCAAACTTGCGTAAAATTCTATCCATCAAAAAACTTACACGAGCTAAGTAGCCCGTATCTTCTAAAATGGTAATAAAGCCAAATAAAACTGCTATCTGAGGAATAAAAATTACTATTCCTCCTAAACCAGCTAAAATACCGTTAACAATCAAATCGTTTAAAACCCCTTGAGGCAACTGATGTGCAACAAAAGATTCTAACCATAAAAATCCAGTTTCAATTAACGCCATGGGGTAGGACGACCAAGAGAAAATTGCCTGAAAAATAGTAAACAGGAATCCGAAAAATATTAAATAACCATAAAATTTATGAGTTAAAATATTATCAATCTTTTTGGTTAAAAGGTAGGATTTATCTTCTCCGTTTTTTATGATGCACTGGTTTACAATTTGATTTATTTTATTGAATCGGAGCATTGTTTCATCTATTTTGTTAGATGATAATGTTTCGTCAATAAAATGGTTCGTTTTGTTTTTAAAAGTATAGATAGCATCTTTTAGCTCGTTTAATCCTTTTCCTAATCTTGCATTAATAGGAATAACGGGACAGTTTAAAAGTTGTGACAATTTAATACAATCAATTTCTTGGCTATTCTTTTCCAACAAATCCATCATGTTTAACACCAAGATTACCTGTTTTCCTTGGTCTATCACTTGGGTAAACAAAAGTAAATTTCGTTTAAGATTAGTTGCATCTGCAACAATAATTATAATATCACTTTCGACGGTTTCTTCAATATAATCTTTTGCTACTTTTTCATCTTCAGAATTTGGACTCAGACTGTAAGTGCCTGGTAAATCAATGATGTTGATTTTAGTTTGATTAATATAAAATGCACCTGTTTTTTTATCAACAGTAACTCCAGGAAAATTTCCAACTTTCTGACTTAATCCAGTTAAAGAATTAAAAAGTGTACTTTTTCCTGTGTTGGGGTTGCCAATTAAAACAATATTCTTGTCAATATTTGGTGAGTTGGTAGTTGGCAATTAATTCAGTTTTCGGATTTCAATATTTTTGGCATCAGCCTTTCTTATTCCAATGTAGTTAGTCCCCGAAGTAATTAATATGGGGTCTTTTAATGGAGCTATACGCTCAACTTTAATTTCTTCACCTAAAATAAATCCCATTGCAAGTAATTGAATTGCAAGACTTTCATTATTAATTTTAATAATAATGCCACTTTCATTTTCTTTTAGCAGGTCTAATGTCATAAATTATTTAGAATAATTCTAAATAGCGAGCAAATGTATGTGAAATTTCAGTTTATTTATATGATTTTTATCAGAAAACTTAAGAAAATATTTAAAAA
>CAYHWX010000039.1:0-30194 GCA_964360245.1 uncultured Vicingus sp. | reverse complement strand
AAATCGCTAATTGGCGAAAATAACTATGCAATGGCTGCATAATCCAGACTTAGTCTGATTTGCTTAATTCTACACCTTAGAGGAGTAGAACCATTTACCTCTCAACAATTCGGTTCATTAATTGTTGAATTTGAGGTATCATAATTTTGAACTAATCAATAAAATGCTTCGATTTATTGGTGAAACTAAAGAAGCTTAAGCTTAAGGTTGGTGGCTTTTATCCTGCTTTAAGTCTAACAATTAAGTAAAAGCTACACATGAAGAAAGCTTATTAGTTCCTTGTTTGGACGAGGGTTCGAATCCCTCCGACTCCACAAATTAAATATTGTAATTTTTAAAATGAAAAACTTTCCACTTGTCTGGGTCGGTTCTCTCTGCAGGTTCGGGATGCAAAATTCCGCAGAAAACCTTAATCCATTATTACTGTTAAGTTTTAAGAGATTTTTTTATTTCTCATTTTTCTTGAGAATCGCTAAAATCACTTAACTTATTAAGACGGGTATAACTCTACAATAAATTTTCTGTGGTATTTCCAGAAAAGCAAAGATTAAAAAATAAAAAAGTACCTAACTAAGTTGGATACCTTTTAAAACAAATTTTTTTTAAATTATATTAGAGAAAGTGATACTACATAATAAAATCAGTAGCATATTCACGGGTTTTAATTTGAAGATTATCTTGAACATCCCATACACCTGGGGCTGCCCACGCTGCTTCTTCAGCTTGTTTTTTTTCATCCCATGATTGAACACTTCCACTTAAAGTTACTTTATGGCCTTCTGTTTTAACTTCAATTTTTACAGCATCTAATATTGCATTTCGTTCGAATGTTTTTTTAATGCTTTCCTTAATTTGAAATGGCTGAATAGGTGACTTTGTATCAATTAAGTTAGTAACACCTCTAACACCATATAAATTCTGAACCGCATTTTTTGCTGCTTCTTTTTGGAAATTCCAGTCAACTTTTCCTTCTAACGTTATCCAACCATTTTCAACCTTCACCATCACCGCTTCTTTTGGAATACTTGTATCCCACATTAGTCTATCTAAAGCAGTTTTAGCAATATCAACATCAGCACGTTTATCACTACCCAATATTTTTATTTCTATTTTTTCAACAACAGCCTTAACACCTGATACTCTTTTAGTTGCTTTTTCTGCAGCAATTTTTTCGGCATAAGTATTTAAAGTTCCTGTTAAAGTAACAATACCATCTTTCACAATTATACCTATATCTGTTGCATTAATACTTGGCTCCCATTTTAATTCATCTTGTACATCTTGTTTTAATTCTAAATCTGTTTTCATAATTTTTAAGTTTATTTGATTAATATTTTATCAAACAAAGTTGTGCTAACTACAAATAAAAAACATTGATTACAGTTACTCATAATAAGTGATTATAATTACTGAATAAGTTTAATCATTGTAAAGAGAGTTGTTGATGATACTGGTTATATCTCACCGATTTAATTCCGCAATTCAACCTCGAAGATAGGTTTACACCCGCCTTCCTTTTTAAATCGTCGACAGTTTTGTAAATGTAGATAGAGAATATACTGTGTTTCTGATATAAAAATATAAGAAATAGATATGCATAATCGGATATTAAATAATTCAAATATAAAGAGTTATTCAATTGGAATTAATATAAAAAAACATCCAACCAAGTTGGATGTTTTTTGAACTAAATATACAAATATTGAATTAATGAGAATAATACTACATTACTAAATCTGTAGCAAATTCACGCGATTTAATTTTTAGGAGATCTTCTACTTCCCACACGCCAGGAGCAGACCATGCTGCATTTCTAGCTTGTTGTTTCTC
Organism: uncultured Vicingus sp.; assembly: GCA_964360245.1. GTDB lineage: Bacteria > Bacteroidota > Bacteroidia > Flavobacteriales_E > Vicingaceae. The sequence goes on along the minus strand of CAYHWX010000039.1, from coordinate 28,364 downwards.
GTCCCATGACTGAACACTTCCAGTTAAAGTTACTTTATGCCCTTCGGTATGAACTTCTATTTTTGTAGCATCTAATATTGCATTTCTTTCAAAAGTTTTTTTAATAAGATCTTTTACCTGCGGTGATCCAATAGATGTTTTAATTTCAACTAAATTAGTTACACCTTTTACACCATATAGGTTCTGTACGGCTTTTTTGGCAGCTTCTTTTTGAAAATTCCAGTTTACTTTCCCTTCAAGAGTAATCCATCCATCTTCAACCTTCACAAGAATAGCATCCTTTGGAACACTAGTATCCCATTTTAACCTATCAATTGCAGCTTTAGCAACATCTAAATCAGTTCTCTTGAAATTGGTGATAAGTTTTACTTCTATTTTTTCAACAACTCCTTTAACACCTAACACCCTTTTAGTAGCTTTTTCCGCTGCGATTTTTTCGGCATAAGTAGGTAAATACCCAGATAAAGTAACAATACCATCTTTTACTGTAACGCCCACTTCGGCTTCATTAATACTAGGCTCCCATTTTAATTCGTCTAATACATCTCTTTTTAATTGTGAATCTGTTTTCATAATTTTTAAGTTTATTTGATTAATATTTTATCAAACAAAGTTGTGCTAACTACGAATAAAAAACATTGACTTTTGTTGCTACAAATTGGTGATATTTATTACTCTTTAATTTATATTTTCGGAAGTTGTAGGTTGTAACAAATTAAAAAACTCATCTAACTTCGGTAAAATAATAATTTCCGTTCTACGATTTAAGCTTTTTCCTGTATCTGTATCATTTGAAGCTTTTGGAACGTACTCACTTCTTCCTCCAGCAGTCATTCTTTCAGGCTTTACATCATATTTTATTTGAAGAGTTCTTACAACCGATGTCGCTCTTTTAACACTTAAATCCCAATTATCAGAAAAACAATCTCTATTTATTGGCACATTATCCGTATGTCCTTCCACTAATACATCTAAGTTTTGATAATCCTTTATAACTTTGGCAATTTTACCAAGCACTTCTTCTGCTCTTGGTTGTATTTGGTCACTTCCTGTTTTAAAAAGCATCTTATCTGACAGGGAAATATAAACTACTCCTTTTTTAACCTCTATAGTAATATCCTCATCATTGATATCAGATAAAGAACGTTTTAAATTCATGACCAAAAGAAGATTTAAGGAGTCTTTCTGTCTCATAGAAGTGGTGAGGTCTTTTATGTATTTATTTTGTTCAGATAAAGCCTCTAGTGACTTCTTAATATTTTGAGCGCCACTTTTGCTAACTACTGATAAATCAGCTAACCGATCCAGCAGATTAGTATTTGTAGCTTTAAAATAAGCCATCTCTTGTTCCAAAGACTGCAACTGATTTTGTGCATTTGCATAATTATTATCACATGTCAATAGCTTTACTTTATAGTTATCAACTTGATTTTCACATCCATTCAGTTTTTCATGCGTTTGCTCACTAGATTGCTTTAAATTATCTCGATCTTTAACAATACTCAGATATTTCTTTTTACTCACACAAGAATTCAATAATACCAGTGTTAACATTATATATATCGTATTTTTCATGTTGTATATTTTAGTATGGTTATCTTAAATTAAATGAAGTTGTGCCCATTTTATTTTTTTCAGTATATAGAATTAGAATATAAGTTCCTGCTTTATATTTTTCTGTCCCTTCCCATTCTACACATACATTGTATCTTTCATTTATATAATCTATTTCTTCAAGCATGGTATAAGACATTTTAACATTAAACTCGGGGTTATTCGTATTTCCAGATCCTGCTAGTTCTTCATAAATAGTTGCTCCTTCTGGTGTCATAATTCTCACAAATATTTTTTGTTGTGCTGGCGGAATTAGTTTGTTTTCTAATACATCAAAGCATATTTCTAATTTTTTGGTTTTTTTTGCCATGGTTGTTTCTGTGTATTTTCCAAAAAGATTTTTCTTAATAGGTTTAACAATTATATTATCAGCTATTAATTGCTCACCAATAGCTACTTTTCCTTTGAGATTATTTACTTGATTTTGTAAATTACTAATAGTTATGTTTAAGGATAAATTTTGAAAATTTAGTTGTGTATTTGTCATCAACAACTCATCAATTTTTTCTAAATATTCATCTTTCAGTTTTTTCAGATTTTCAATCTCTGTTTGAAGTTGAGCAGTGAGTTCTTTTGAGTTTTTAGCATTTTTAGTTAATTCTGCTATTTTCTTTTCCTGAATTTTAATTTTTTCATTGGCTTCTGAAACTAAAGAATCGAGTTTGGTTGAAATTCCTTTGTATTTTTCCAGTTCATCTGCAGTCGATTTTAACTCCCTTTCTAATTTAACTTTTACATTTACTACTGAATCTAATTCCTCAGTAGTAAATTTTGACTCTTGAGTTATTGTTGATTTTTGTTTATAAAAGACAATATTCCCAATAGAGGATATTAATAAAAGAAGAAATAAAAGAATAATGATATTCTTGTTCTTTTTTGAAGTTGTAGCATCCATGATTATTATTTTTTAAACTATTTAGTATTATTTGATTAATTTTTAGTTAACAAAGCTATTCTGCTATTTTTAAAAAATCGGTAACAAAAGTCATCTAAACCATTGATTATTATTGTTATTCTTCTAAACATCAAATTCATTCGAAGTGACTAAAAACACTAGTTTAGGGTAACATATGTCATTTAAATTTCATTTTAACTGGGTATATCTTTGTGATGTTCTTTCACATAATGATTAATTTGGGTAACGAAATTTTCTGAAGTTTTTGTTCTGCATCTGTCTTTGATGGAAGTATAATAGAAGTAAAAAAATCAATGTCCAAACTAACTTCCTCATACGGGGGATTAGAATTATTTGTAAAGTGTTGAGCTTGTTCTTAACTTATTTGCTAGGCAAATAAAGAATAAAAAAGCTTCAATAACTAACAAGTTTAATCATTAGAAAGGGTGTTGTTGGTTATGTAAGTTAAATCATAATTGATTTAGCATGGAAAATCGACTTGAAGGCAGGTTAATCCCTGCCTTCTTAATATTTAAAAATTATAACTTTTTATGAAGAAAATTATATTATTTTTTTGGATTATTGTTTTTGTCGGGTGCACAACTAAAACTCAAAAATCTTCAGATAAAACTTTTAAAGAAAATATCAACCAAAATGGAGTATTTACGGCAATCTGTGGAAACAAAATCGATACTCTTGAAGCTTTAAAATACGATTACAATAATCAATCTTATTATTTTGATTCATATGAATACCTGATGGTGTTTAAAAAGAATCCAGAAAAATTTATTTCAAAAGATTTATCACCTAACGAAAATAACCAGCAAATGTCAAATAAATTTGTCGGGTTAGTTGCTTTGTCATACTTGATAGTTTTAATGACCTCAATTATTTTTATTGGGCACCTAAAAAGAGATTAAAAATAATCTTTAGTTTTAACCTAAGATTGATTCTGAAAATTCTATCAAACAAAGTTGTTTTCGAAAAAATACTGTTTAGGAGAAGGTTCCGTTTCATGGTTTATTAAATTATAAAACTAATCTAGCTATTTCTTTAAATGATGATTCTGATCTCCATATTAATCAGGTATTTTGAGTAATTTGTAAATCACTTTTAACTCCATAATATGACTTGAAATTATTTTTAAAATGGCCACAAATGGAAGGGATAAAATCATTCCTGAAGCGCCCCATATTACTCCTCCGATAAAAATTGCTGAAATTGAAATAAGCGTATTAACACCTAATTGCTTTCCAACAATATAAGGAAAAATAATACTTGCCTCAACATATTGCACAATCGAAAATACTCCTATCACCCCAAGTGGATAAAAAAGATTGCCCTTTTCTATCCAAATCATTGTAATTGGTAAGATAGAACTTAATATAATTCCAACGTATGGAATAATGGTCATAACTGCAGTAACCATTCCAAATAATATAGCATAATCAACCCCCAAAATTAATAGGCCAATACTATTTAAAATGCCTACAATTAGGTAAACCCATAGCATTCCTTTCACATAATTAAAATAGACAAGTATGGTTTCTGATAGTATCACTGGTATGTTCGCTTTATATTTTTCTCCAAATAAAGAGCTGATAAATTCTACAATTACTCCTCTATAAAAAAGAATTAAAATAGCATACAGTGGAATAATAATAAGATTAAAAAAAGTTTCTGCGGCTATAGAAAAAGAACCTGATATAACATTACCCATGTTATAAATTAGGGTCTTACCTGTATTGATAATAAGGTTGTCCTGTTCAATGATAGATAGTCCGAAAGTAGTATTAACCCATTTTTGAACATTTAAAAGTAACAAATTCAACTGATCTGTTAGTTCTGGAATTTTATTATTAAGAACTTTGAGTTGCAATACAAAAATAAAAATTACTGCTCCTAAAATAAATATGACTAAAAAAATAGAAATAAAAATAGCAATAGAGCGTGGCACTTTTTTACTCTCAAGTTTTTTGCAAATCGGGTAAACAATTAATGCAATTAGAAGCCCATATGAAAATGGAATTAAGAATCCTTTTAAAATAATGAGTAAACCTATTACTAAAACAACCAGGAATAGTGATTGTATAATTTTTGAAGTGAATTTCATAAGTTTGTTTATTAAATAAACTGATTTTTATAGGTATTTACTTTCAAAATTTAGGATAGATTTATTCTGTTTTTTTAAACCCATTTTAAAAATATTTGATATCTAATCTCAACATATTAAAAAACATAAATAACAATGAATTAATTAACCGATGACTGACGTTTTGCAGTAATATTTTTCATGATTATTAAAGGAAGTTTAGTGGTAAATTATTAATTCTTAAAAATGACCAAGAAAAACCAATTAATCAAAATAAAACTCTTCCAATAACGGTTCCGTTTCATGTTTTATTAAATTACCTTCTTCTCTGAACTTCAGGTGATGAATCACTCCATTTTCAAGAAGATTAATTTTATAATAGACATGACCATATTTGTCTTTTACTGATTTAACATTAGAAAGATACCCCTCATAATAATTTTTAAAAATATAAGTAGATATTTCAAGTGGCAATTTGTGCATGATAATTCATTTTATATATATCACTAAACTAACTTAACTTTTATCGAATAGGAATGATTTTTATTAATTTATTCGGTGATTTTAGTTATCATGTTGTTATATGATGAACTGCTTAGTTTTTTATAGAAATTTCCGAAATTAACTTCATTTCCATACTTATCATTAATTGTTTGGCCTATAAACGTATATGAATTTTTATATGAGTGTTTAATAATGAGCCCATTTGTGGTAATGATATACATAAAGTTATCATTTTCCATAATTTCTTTTATTCGATAAGTATTGAATTCAATTTCTTTGAAAAAAATTATTGAGACATTATATCGACTTGCAAATATTTCAATCGTATCATTTGTTTCTGTATTGGTATACTTACTATTTATTACAGAAAGTTTATTTTGTGAAAAACAAGTAATTGATATAAGTATCATTACTATTAAGAATATTGGTTTCATAATATATATTTTAAAGGTTTGACCTCTTAATTTTTAATAATTTATCATTGTCTAAATCTTTTAATTATTTTTTCAGCTTTTCTAGTATCTGCTGGCGAAGCAATTATCTTCTCTTCACCTTTAATTATTGTATTTTTCTTTTGATTAATATAATCATCTGACACCATTACAATATTGTAATCCATCTTACTTGAGGATTGGTAAATTTTAGCATGTTTTATATTTGTTAAATCAAAGTCAACATCAACTTCTTTAACCCATATTCCTTCTTCTCCTGCATCTATATGTAAAACTTTAATTTGAGCATCGTTACTAAGGAAAAATATTTGATAATTTAATTGAGGGTTCAGTACTAGTGAATAATTTGTCTTGTTTTTTTTTAAGTAAACTAAGGTGCTAGTGCTATCAAAATATTGAAAAACAGCTATTTCTGCAGTATAACCTCTAAGCACTTTACCTTTTAATAGAAGATAGTTTTGTTGATGGGGTTGACCTGATGTTGATCCAATAATTATTACCAAGCCGATAATAATAATAGATTGGACATTTAATGAAGGAATAATATTTTTAAAAAGCGTATACATTTTTTACTTCTTCTTTATTTAAAATAACTGATGCTTCACCAAACAATATTACTCCTGTCTCTTTTTAAAATCAATAACAAACATGGTATAATAGTTTTGATTTTTGTTTATAAATCGACTGATAAAATAGATGATTTTCTATAACATAGGGTATTTAAAAAAGTAAAAAAATTATTGAAAACCTATATAATACTCAAAATCTAAAATTGATTGAAGTAACAAAAAACAGATTAATCGGTGATTCTTGTTAGCGTTATGTTTTACAATTCAATATAAATTTGTTTTAAATTTTGTATGCAAGTTGTTACTAGTCATTAATTCAGCTACTAATGAGTCCCTTACATGAAAGAATGAATGCTTTTACTGTCCCTCAGAAATTGAAAAAGGAGGGATATTATCCATTTTTCACACCTATAGAATCTGTCCAGGACACAGAGGTTCTAATCAATGGAAATAAGATTTTAATGTTTGGTTCGAATAGTTATTTGGGATTAACTAATCATCCTAAAATAAAAGAAGCTGCTATAAATGCTATTAAAAAATATGGTACTGGTTGTTCTGGTTCACGTTTTTTAAATGGGACTATTGATTTACATTTAAAATTAGAAAAGGCTTTAGCTAATTATGTTGGAAAAGATGATGCTGTTGTTTTTAGTACTGGATTTCAAGCAAATTTAGGTGCAGTTTCGTCTTTAACAGGTAGAAATGATTATATATTAATAGATGAGTTGGATCATGCTTCTATTATTGATGGATGTAGGTTGTCGTTTTCTAAAGTAATTAAATACAAACACAACGATGTTGAATCACTTGAGTATGAACTCGGTTTGCTTCCTTACAATAAAATAAAGCTCATTATTGTTGATGGTGTTTTTAGTATGGAAGGAGATATTGTTAATCTTCCTGAAATTGTAAAAATTGCTAAAAAATATTCTGCAAATATTATGGTTGATGAAGCACATTCTATTGGAATAATGGGTAAAGATGGAGCTGGTTCTGTATCACACTTCGGCTTAACCGAAAAGGTAGATGTAATAATGGGAACTTTTAGTAAATCGCTCGCAAGTGTTGGTGGATTTATTGCGGGTGATGCTTCAACTATTAATTACGTGAGACATAACTCCCGTTCACTCATATTCAGTGCAAGCATATCTCCTGCAAATGCAGCTAGTGCTCTTGCAGCATTAGATGTTATTAAGGAAGAACCTCAACGAATAAAACAGTTATGGAAAAATACACACTTTGCTTTAGGTCTTTTAAGAAACTTAGGTTTTGATATTGGTAAAACAGAAACTCCAATTATACCAATTTATATTCGAGACAACATAAAAACATTTAGGCTTACTAAACTTTTAAGAGAAAATGGAGTTTTTGTTAATGCCGTTGTTTCGCCTGCAGTCAGGAGCGATTCATCATTAATCAGATTTTCTTTGATGGCAACCCATCATGAAAAACAAATTGAAATAGCTATTGAAAAAATTAGAAAAGCTGTCATTAAACTTGATATTTTAAGCAATCAAAATGTTTTAGAACTAGTTAATGAGTAGATATAATTTATTAAAACCATTCATAAAAACCAACCCTTTTAAAAAAAATGATTGAAATTAAGGAAGTTCAAACTAAAGAGCAATTATCAAACTTTATTAAATTTCCTGATGAACTATATTCGGGGAATAAATATAGAGTTCCACAGCTACATATTTATGAAAAATCGGTACTAAATATGGAGAAAAATCCAGCATTTGAATTTTGTGAAGCAAAATATTGGTTGGCTTATCAGGAAAATCTAATAGTGGGTAGAATTGCTGGTATAATAAATCAAAAGGCCAACGAAGTTTGGAATGAAAAAATTGCTCGTTTTGGTTGGATTGATTTTATTGATAATGAAGATGTGTCTTCAGCATTAATTAAAACAGTTGAAGATTGGGGTTTGTTAAGAGGAATGCAAAAAGTTCAGGGTCCAATGGGGTTTTCCGATATGGATTTAGAAGGAATGTTAGTGGAAGGATTTGATGATGTTAGCACACAAGCAGTAATCTACAACCACCCCTACTACCCCATTCATATGGAAAAAAATGGTTATTCGAAAGATGTTGATTGGTTACAATTTGAAATAAAAATACCCGAAAAAGTGCCTGATAAAGTAAAAAGAATTTCAAAAATTGTACAGCAGAAATATGCCCTGAGACCATTTAAAGCAAGAAAAGCCAAGTATTTAATACCTTATGCAAAAAAAATGTTCAACACCTTAAATGAATCATTTGTAGATTTATATGGTTTTGTGCCCCTTAGCGATAAACAGATTGATTTTTATATCAAACAATATTTTTCTATGATTAATCCTTCATTTGTCTGTTTTGTACTCGATAGCAATGATGACGTAATTGGGTTCGGAATATCATTTGCATCTCTTTCTGAAGCAATGATAAAAGCCAAAGGGAAGTTGTTCCCAACTGGATTTATCCACATTTTAAAAAGTATGTACAAAAACAATAAAGTGGACATGCTTTTACAAGGAGTGAAACCATCCTACCAAAACAAAGGAGTTCCTGCTATATTTATTGCTGAATTATTGCAAGCTTACATTGATAATGGGGTTGAAACAGCAATTTCCAGCCATGTGTTAGAAAAAAACAAAAGATCATATATGTTGTTTCAAGATTACGAACACCGCCAGCATTTAAGAAGAAGAAGTTACGCAAAACATATCTAATTTATTGTGAAAAAAATATTGATAACAGGTGCAAGTGGATTTATCGGAGGTTTTTTAGTGGAAGAAGCATTATGCAGAAATTATGAAGTTTACGCTGCCATCAGAAAAACAAGTGATACTCAGTATCTAGTTGATTCCAAAATAAAATTTATTGAACTCGATTTTTCAAATATAGATTCGCTAAATGAAATAATATCAGCAGCTCCATTTTTTGACTTTGTTATTCATAATGCAGGGATTACAAAAGCAAAAAAGAAAAACGACTATTTTACTACCAACTGCCAATATACCAAAAACATTGTTAATGCTTTAATTTCTCAACAACGAATTCCTGAAAAATTCATTTATATGAGCAGTCTTTCCGCTTATGGTCCTGGAAATCCATTATCTCTCCATCCAATAAAATCAGCTGATAAAGCTAACCCTGTTACATCCTACGGGAAAAGTAAACTCGAAGCCGAAACATACCTATCATCATTACCAAATTTTCCATATATTCTTATTAGGCCAACTGTCGTTTATGGTCCAAGAGAAAAAGACCTTCTTACTATTTTTAAACTCATTAATAATAATATTGAACTTTTTGTGGGCTCAAAAAAGCAATACCTCACCTTTGTGTATGTAAAAGATTTGGTACAAGCTGTTTTTCAAGTTATGGAATCTACTGTTGTGAATAAAGGTTATTTTGTTTCAGACGGAAATATATACGACAGCAAAATGCTAGGCAACTTTATCAAAGACAAATTGGGTAAAAAAACCATCAGTATACATTTGCACAAACAGTTGGTAAAATCGATTGCAATTATTATTGAGTGTACAAAATATTTTACAAATAAACAATCTATTTTAAACCTCGATAAGGTTAAGGAGTTGGAAAGCATTAATTGGATGTGCGATATAGAACCACTCGTTAATGAGATTAATTACATCCCTTCTTACAATTTAAGTAAAGGTGTAAATGAAACCATTGACTGGTATAAAGAAACAAAATGGTTAAAATAAATTTGTTAAACAGAAATGATGAAAAAAATTTTTTCAATTTTTTTTTCTGAGCAAATTTTAGGCTATAAATCCAACTGGAAAGAAGCTTGGAATATTCGCTCCTTTAGATTGCAAATAATTTCTGCGTTTGTTACTTTGCTTATTATTGCAAGTTTGATTCCTATATTTTTCAATCATATTCAATCTGTTTCGGGATACAGTTTTAATGATTTTATTTTAAACGAACTTGAACCTCAGGATTTGTCCTTATACATTTTTTTATTAATATATTCTGCTATTTTACTTTCATCAATACATATTGTCGCTTCTCCATTTCTTTTGTTAAAATTTTTTCAGGGTTATGCTTTATTATTAATTGTTCGGATATTTTGCATTTATCTTGTTCCACTCGAACCCGAAAAAGCCATGATTCCTTTGAAAGATCCTTTTGTAGGTCGTCTATTTTACAACAATATCATTATTACAAAAGATCTATTTTTTTCTGGACATGTCTCAACTATGTCATTGTTTGTATTTATTGTTCCTTTTCGTCCATTAAAATATTTTCTAATAGTCACAACTTGTCTGGTTGCTTTTTTAATTTTAGTTCAACATGTGCACTATACTATTGATGTTTTGGCAGCACCAATTTTTGCTTGGTTGTGTTTTTTTGTAGCTGACCATTTTTCACACAATATCTCTAAATTTTCGTAATTATTTTAATTACGCTGAATTTTATAAAATACAAAAGCCTGTTTCAACGAAACAGGCTTTTACTGTTACATTTATTGCAGCCCAAACTTAATTAAGCGGTTGCTAATTTTTCTTTATTACGACTTTCAAAATATTTTGAAAGCAGGTCAGGAAGTTTCTCGAACACAGTATTCAACGCACTAGGACGATGTGCAGCGATGAACTGAATATCATTATTATGAGAAACCAAAAAACCAATTGGTGACATCCCCATTCCAGCACCACCTAATCCACCTTCACCTTGTGTACTTTTAGGCGCTCCACCCATTCCTTCACCACCACCAATACCCATGCCAATAGCCATTATAGGAATACAGTTAAATTCACCTAATTTAAATTCAGCACCAATAATTGTTTCTGTTTTTGCTTCATACTTAAGGAATTCTGTCATTCCTTTAATCATTTCATCAAAATTTGTTTTCATAATTGAATTGTTTTATATTATTATTACTATTTATTTATAATGTATGCCCTTAGAATACTAAAAGCATTGTTTTTAATTGTGAGCACAACTTCATTTTGCCCTGTAAAGTTGATATGAAATGTTTTTCCTGTTAAACTGCTTGTTAAATACATGAAAGGAAATAACATTCCATTCAATGGCATATTACCAGTATCAATACTTACTGTGCATTTTTTGATTTTAAATGTTTTAATAATGGAAAACAGGCACTTAACATTTAACTTTAAATGTGTTGTTTTTTTTGTTTTCAATGTGGTTGATTTTTTTTTATAATCAGAAAATTGTAGTTTTTTATTTATCCCAAAAACGCTCATCTCAGGGTGTCCAAAAAGCTCATCTTTAACCCACCACATCTTAAATATTGGTACTATTCGGAATTGATATACATAATTACTAGTATCTATTTCTAATAACAATGGTGCAAATAATGCATAAATTATTATACAAAAAATAATAGCTGTAATTAGAAGCAGAATTTGAATCATCATAACTATTCATTTAGCTTTACAAAGGTTGACAGCTTTGTTCCAATAGTCGATGACCTGTGTTTATCTATTTAATGACTTTGGTCAAAACAAAAAAGTATACAATTATTTATTATTAAAATTATCTGTAACGGTGACTAAAATCATTAAATGGAGTAATGTAAGTTATCGTGTACCTAATGGAATTTCAATCTCTTTGTGTCATTCATAATCAAAAAATAAAAAAATGAACATACAAAGCAAAACTTTAAAATCATCATCAGAAGAATATATGAAAACTTCTTCCAAATGGTTTACAAAATCAGCAATTACAATGGCAGAAATGTACAATAAGCAATTTAAATCTTCTTACGATATGTATTCTAATTTTCTGAATACTGGATCAAACAATGAAAAAAACAAATCAATTTTTTCTTCAGATTTAATTCATACTAATATTGAATTATTGCGAACTAATATTGAAAATATTTCTAAATTATCTGAGAAAACTATTTCAACTTTTTTGAATTACTATTCAGACTATGTAGAAAAAGAAAACAAGCAAAATGAAGGAATAAAGATTGTTGAAGCTTTTATGAAAGGATATCATTTGCAAACTACACAGATAGCAGATATCAATAATCGATTTTTCGATGCTTTTAGTAAGACATTCAAAAAATCAAACGAAGATATTGATAAATCATATGCTAATTTTAAAAAAAAAATAAAAGATAATTTTTATGCAACTGAGAAAGCAATAGACAATGCACTTAAAAGCTATACTTCTTCAATAAATAAATCAGATAAAACTAGACAGGAGTTATTTGATAATATTAATAGTCAAATGGAGATACTTATTAAAAACAATTTAAAGCAATGGTCAGATTTATCACAAACTGTTGAGAAAGAAAATAAAATGTCCAAAGACAAGGAAAACCAAACAATAAACAAAATAAAAAAACCACATTATGAAAGCAATGGTTATTGATTATGCTGAAAAGCTAAAACAAAATATTTTAAATGTCTCAGATAATTCGAAAGAAGCAATAAGAACTATGGTTGGTTCGGCTTCAAAGGACTTTGAAGTTGCCTTAGATATAAATAAAGAATTAATAGAATCACTTGAAAAACAAATTTTCAATGGAAATTTTACGAACATATCGTTAATAAGTGAATCACAAAAAACGTTTGACAACTCTGTGGAATTATCAGAAGAGGGCATTGATTATTTTGTAGATTTTCTTAACAATCAGTTGCAATCAAATATTGATAATAATTTGGAATTGATGGAAATCATTAAAAATCAAAATTTTAAAAACAAAGAAGTGGAGAAAGAAATAGTTAAAATAATTGAAAAGAATTTTGAAAAAATCACTAGCCAGTTAAATGAAAGCACAAAAAAGATAACTGATATGTATACTAAACACTTAAATCAGTCTATTAATTTTAATAAGAAATTTTCTGAAAATATAAACAGTCAATTAAAAATGCTAAGCGGTTTTCATGATAAGAATTTGGAATCAATTATAGAATGGTGGAAAACTCCAAAGGAAGAAGTTGAAATAATTTAATTTTCATTCTTTAACTAACTTTTTTTAGTGAAGTAATGATTATGTATTTAATACTTCAGTTTATATTTTTTACTCAAAACGATTTATAATATATGCAAGAGTCAAACAACGAAATTAAAGGCGTTTTTGATATAGTTATACATGCTAGTGAGCGAATATTTCAAAACTATCTAGAAAATTTTTCTAGCTACCATCATGATCTTCGTGATATGGCTTCAACTTACAACCATATCTTAACTAAAATTTTGGTTGATCCTAATGAAATGATGAAATTTCAAAAGAATTATTTTCATTTTTTAGATAAAGAGCAGAAATTATTTATAGCCACAGTTAATAGAAGAGAAGGAAAAACCCTAACTCCAATTATAGCACCTGATTCGAATGATAAACGCTTTAAATCTCCCGAGTGGAGTGATGAACCAATTTTTGATTATATTAAACAGAATTACTTATTAGTAACTGAATTATTGAGAAATGTGATTGATGATTCAGAAATAGATGAAAAGAAAAAAAGAAAAATACTTTTTTATACAAACCATCATCTTGATGCATTTTCACCATCCAACTTTGCATTAACAAACCCCGAAGTAATTAAGAAAGCTAAGGAAACAAATGGCGAAAGTTTAAAGGAAGGTTTTCTAAACTTTTTAACGGATATTGAAAATGGAAGGATTACACAAACCGATGAAACAGCTTTTGAAGTAGGAAAAAATATAGCAATTACACCAGGTGCAGTAATTTATCAAAATGAACTAATTCAGCTTATTCAATACTCATCTCAAAGTGAAAAAGTATACGAAATACCTTTGCTTCTTATTCCCCCATGGATAAATAAATTCTATATTCTGGATCTACAACCAGAAAATTCATTTGCCCGTTATGCCATTAAAAGAGGAAATACCGTATTCATGATTTCTTGGAAAAATCCATCCAAAGAACAAAGAAATTTTTCTTTTGATGATTATGTAGAAAAAGGAATCTTAAATGCTATAGAAGCAATACGAGACGTTATAGGAGTCGAAAAAATAAATACATTAGGATTCTGTCTTGGTGGAACATTGCTTGGTGTAGCATTGGCAATAATGTCAGCGAGGAAAAATGTTCCTGTTCAATCAGCAACATTTTTGGCAAGTATGCTCGATTTTACAGATGTTGGGCCAATGGGTGATGTAATTGATCAAGCGATGGTAAGTAAGTTAGAAAGGGGAGAATTACAACAACAAGGTGTAATGCATGGGCATGATATGGAGAAAGCATTTAACTTAATTCGTTCAAATGACTTGATTTGGAATTACGTAGTCAATAATTACTTAAAAGGAAACAAGCCTACAGCTTTCGATGTGCTTTTCTGGACCAATGATAATACCAACCTTCCTGCAAACATGTACACGTATTATATGCAACACATGATATTAGAAAATAAGTTGAGCAGAAAAAATGCACTTCGAATTTGCAACACACCGATAAGTCTTGGTAAAATTGAAGTGCCATCAATGGTTATTGCGATGCGTGAAGACCATATTTCTCCACCTCAAACCGTTTTTACCACTACAGAATTACTAAGTGGTACTATCGAGTTTATTTTGGGAGATTCAGGTCACGTAATGGGAGTTGCAAATCCACCGTCACGGGGAAAATATGGATATAGCAAATCTGAAAATTTAGGATATGGTTTTGATGAATGGAAAAAGGATGCTAAACATTTTAACGGAAGTTGGTGGAAACCTTGGAGCGATTGGTTAAAAAATCAATCTGGACAAAAAATAAAAGCAACCACCCAACTTGGAAATAAAAAATACAAAGTGATTGAAAATGCTCCAGGAAGCTATGTCAAGGAAAAATGCAAAATATGTCCTGAAGAATTTTTTTAATTTACTTTTCCAACTAATAAAATGAAAACCAAAAATAAAATATCGTCCTCTTATAAAATTTGTGATTTATCAAATTCTCATTTGCAAAATGCCCAAATTATTACCCACGAAAATATTAAAATAACAGGTCAATTTGTAAAATTTAAGGTAATTGAAAATATTACTGGTTTTAAAATTTATCCTTCAGAAAAACTCTGTTTTTTGCCTACAGCACACCAAATTTTTACAAAATAAACAACGGAGTATTTGATGAATTACCCACATACATTAAACTATTAGGACTTAATGAAATTAAAAAAATAATTATAAAACCGATATTAATAAGTTAATTTAGTTTCAAAATACAAAAAGTAATCTTTAATAGTTTAGAAACAAACTTATTTATAACGTAAATAGATGATGAAAAATAGTTACAAACTTCACCCTTGGCACGGTATTGAACCTGGATATAAAGCCCCTGAGCAAGTTACAGCATTTATAGAAATTGTGCCTACCGATACAGTAAAATACGAAATTGACAAAACCAGTGGTTACCTAACCATTGACCGTCCGCAAAAATTTTCCAACGTTGTTCCTTCTCTTTACGGCTTTATACCACAAACATATTGTGGCGACTTAATTGCTGAATACGATTCAAAAAGAATTGGCAAAAGAATTGGCAAAGGTGATGGTGACCCTCTTGATATTTGTGTGTTGTGCGAGCGAACCATATCTCATGGCGATATTTTACTCCAAGCCATACCTATTGGTGGAATACGTATGATTGACAAAGGCGAAGCTGATGATAAAATTATTGCTGTGCTTAAAGGCGACGAGGTGTATGCCTCATGGATTGACATCAACCATGTGCCAGAAAGCATAATTAACCGGTTAAAACATTATTTTTTAACCTACAAAAACATTCCTAGCGTAGAAATTAGTCCCATAGAAATTGCCAGTGTTTTTAATAAAAAAGAAGCCCACGAAGTAATTAAAAAAAGCATAAAAGATTATCAATTAAAATTTGGTCGATAAGCTCCTTTTTTATTATTATTAAACTTCAAACTTTTATATCCTAGTACATACTGGGATTCATCTCACTTAATCCCACTTTATGGAGCAAAATCCATTTCCATTGAGTGATGAATATCGAGTATGATAATAATACAAATCAGGGTTTTATTTGCTCATTATCTCGAAGGTAAACAAGTAAGGATTTATTGGATTTGAATTTAACATAGGTACTAAAAACCACCGTGGAATTGTTTCGTTTCACTCCACTCGCAATGACGGTAACGATAAGCGTTTCACTCGCAATGAGGGTAGGGGAATCAAAAAAGGCTGAAGTTATTCAGCCTTTTTTGATATCTCGTAAACTTTTTTACTTCCATATAGTACTCCAGCAACGAGCAAAAAACTAATTCCGCCATCTATCGGGACACATGGAGGAGGCCAACAAGGTGGCCCACCACCTCCAGGTCCGCCACCTGGTGGTCCTGGAGGACCAGCTGCAAAAATTTCTTGCCCAAAAAATACTGAGCAAAACAACAATAAGACAAAAATAAACTTTACTATTTTCATTTGTTTGTTAAAACTGAAAGCGACAAATTTACCATTTAAAATAATATATACAATAAAAACGAATGAAACTATTAAATGGTTGGTTTAGTAAATTAATTTTTTTATGATACTGTTGTTTTTATCTTTTACACTGATTAGATTTACCCCTTTAGGAAGTGAACTATTTGGAATCAACAATCGATTGGTGGTCACATTTACAAAATCATCTACCACTTTTTGACCTAAAACATTTACAATTGAAACAATATAGCTATCAGTAAAGTCATTCATTTCTATGATGGTAAATTCTTGATTTTTGTAAATGGTTGCATTTAAATTGCTTGAAGTCGAAGACGTTACTTCGTTACTTAATCTTAATTCAAATCGAGCATCATTTTCATCAGTTGTGAATTCAATAGGTACTTCTTTTTGTGTTTTTAAGTTGTAAATGGTGTTAGTTTTAGTATCTAATAAGGTTACATTTTTGTAAATATTGGTGAAATTTTCAAAATTAATAGTCTCCACTATTAATTGAGCATCCACCCCTGTGTTAACAGAAATAGGAATAACTACCTCCTCAGTTTGGTTAAAAGAAACAATAGCCAAAGGTTTGTTCGAATTCTCGCTAAAAGCAGTAATACTTGGTGCTTCTACAATTCTGCTCGGTAAAAATGAAGCGTCAAACTCGTCTAATGATGTTTTTGCTAATTCATTGATTCGCAACTTTAATTCATGAGCATAGTTCATCTGGGTATTTTTTACTTTTAAAAGAGCTTCTGTAAAAGTATAGGGTTCCACATCTTCTTGTGGAGTAGTTTTATAAAAAGTACTGGCACCGCTTCCATTTTTTGATGATTCAGTAAATGTTAATGTACCAGCACCAACACTCTCTACATAAAAACCTTGGTGAGGTGGTATTTGTCCAGCTGTTTTTGCAACGTAAGTTCCTGTGGCTGTACTCCATATATAATATGTACTGTTAATTGTTGGTTTGGTTAAAGAATTAAAATTAACAAAAGCTTGGTATGGATTACCTACTAAGTTAAAAGAATTAACTACTGGAACTGCTACATTTCCATAATTAGGTGTTCCTCTAGAATCAAAAGTGGTGTTGTATAGAAGAGTGTCGTCATCAGCTAACCACAATTCAATTCCAGTACCTGGAGCCAATACATAAGCAGTATCTGTTATTGCAGGGTAAGTTTGTGTAGCAGCATCAAAAGAATAAACGGAATTCCAACCACCACAACTACCACTAAAACCACTTACACCACACATGTAAAGCTCACGTGCTGTGCCTGCAGGATTACTATCCCAATCGCGTAAATGATTGTTGGCAACAGACGAACTTAAATCGCCCCAACCTGCATTTCGTTGCGAAATGTAACGTTGTACAATAAATTGACCCACAAAACCACCTGCTCCATTGATGATAACTGCTGTTTTAGTTGCAGTAGATAAAAAGGTAAAATTACCACCCACATTTTGTAATGGTCCATTACTAATAGAAATAGAATTAGATACGGAAAAATTTCCTGTTAGAATACTTACTCCACTGCCGTTGTTAATGTTTAATGTAGCAAAATCAATAGTAGAAACACCGTTGTTGCTCAATGTTTGAGCTGATGACCCATTAAATTTAATAGTTTTATTAATGAATGTTCCTCCAGCATTGATGACTAAATCCCCTTTAATATTAAAATCCCCTGTTTGAATAGTATTTAAATTACCATTTATGGTTAAGTCGTTTATATTTACTGTTGTGGTTGCGGTAACAGTATGTCCTAATGAAATGGTTACATTATCTGTAGAAGTGGGTACACAAGAACAACTCCAGGTAGCCGCTGTTCCCCAATTGCCAGTAGCAGCAGAAGCAATACCTGCATTTGATCCTGTAGCAATTGTAAAATAATCACCATCAGCAAAAGAAACTCCTGTAAAAGTTACTAGTCCAGCTACATCAGCAAATGGTCCATATTCCACCACACCCCCATCGTTAAATATTCCATTGACAGATTCAACCAATAAATAATATGAACCTGTTGGTAAAGTTAAGGATGAAATGTCAAAAACTACATCTGTAATAGTGGTGCTTCCGGTAACATCTACTCTCCATGTTCTTGATAATCTTGATCCTCCAACTATACTTGCCGGCACATCGTTGGTGTTGGTGGAAAGATTGGTATTGTTATGCCCAGTAAATATATAGTCACCATTGTTCATCGAACCAACCGAAAATTCAACTATACCTTTTCCTTGGGCGGTTAAGTTATTTCCATCTGCTTCTTGACCAATACCAATTAAACCGTATTGGTGAGTTAATGCTGCATCGTAGGCATACATGTCATTGCTTATGGTAACCTTAAACTTAGAAGACAAGTAATTATCCACAATAATACGTTGAGCAGAATTTAAAACAGTGTTGTAAAAAATTACTTCTCCCATATCACCATTAAAACGATAGGAACCACTAGAAGAAGCCCCAATAGTGTTTAAATAATTACCAGTTGGGCTACCATTTGCACCACCTTTTGAGCCAAAAGAAGTACCATCTTTGTAACTATCAAATGTTTGAGCATTCCCATCCCAAATAGAAGAAATAATTTGAAAAGCAGAAGAATTAGTGGTTGAATTTAGTACAGTACCAAGCGTACTATTAAGAACAAATGCTGCAACATTGCCATAATTACGGTAAGTTCTTAAAAACTGATTGCTTTGTGTATATGAACTTTCGTGTAATATTCCAACATGATTGGCTGTGTATCCGTTATAAATAACATACTGTGTATGCGTATTGGCATCTAGTGCTCCAATACCACCTCCTGTTCTTAACCAGTCACCACCATCAAAACGCAAACCTTTAAAACCATAGTAAGTTACAATGCTTGGCTGTCTAGAAGATGTTGCTTGAACAAAGTTATTACCATTACCAGATTGATCGGGCCATGTAGCAATGTAAGGATTAGTTCCCACTGTAACAATGTTTCCATCTAACCAAACTACATTATTAGCAGAATTTCCAACTCCACCAGGTCCAGTTTGAGCAAAACTGGCAAATGTTAATACTAAACAAGTAGTAAAGAGTATATTTTTCATAGCTTAATTTTTTCGAATTGATATTACCTATTAACGCAAATATATGGAAAAAGGTTGGTTTAAATATGATTTATTTTTAAACAACTACTTAAATTAGGTGTTATTACTGATAGGGAGTAAGTAATTTTGTATGTCGTTATTGCCCCTCGTTAACGAGGGGCAATAACGTAAACGTTAAATTAAACTAAAGCAGACCTGTAAATTTCCATTATACGTTGGTAAAAAACTTCTTTACCGTATTGTTTAATTGCATCTTCTCTTAATTGTTCTTTATTATAATTGTTGTGTTCATGGTACATTTTGACTAATGCTTGAGCTAATTTATCTACGTTTTTTGACTGAACCAGTATTCCATTACTTTCATTTACAATACATTCTGGTCCATCACAAAAAGTTGAAATAACGGGTACGCCTCTTGATAATGCCTCAATTAAAACAACTCCAAAAGTCTCATAATGGCTTGGCAATACAAACACATCACAATTATCTAATTGTTTGATAACTTCTTTTCTATCAATTATACCAATTAGTTTTATTTTATCTCTTAAATTAAGTTGTGCTATTAATAAGGTTAATTCGTTTTCTAATACTCCTCCTCCTGCAATTATTAATTCAACTTGTTCTATGTGTTGAAATGCTTTATCAAAAGCTATAATTAAATCTTTTTGACCTTTTACTTCTATTAAATTAGCAATGTTCAGGAACCGAATAATAGTCTGATTTCTATCTTTTATTTTAATTGGTACATCTTCTATTTCAATATCTAAAACATTAGGCAACCATTTTATTTCGTGTTGATATGGAACTAAAAACTTTTCATGCAGTAGTTGAATTAATTTTGGGCTGACAGCGAAAACTGAATTGTTTTCAGATAATGACTTTTTAAGTTTTTCATGTAATTCTTTATTAATTTCTTTTACAGCATATTCTGTACTATGTTCTGTTACCACGACTGGAATATTTATTGAATTACGTAAATCGAATGCAACCAATCCCGCATAAATCATATTGTGTGCATGTATTATATCAGGTTTTCCAAACTTTTGAATATAATATTTTAATGCAAATTGCCCATATTTTAGCCACATCTCATAGCTGCTCAATGGGCGGTTATTTTTTTTAAACCACCAAAACCCATCACAACGAAGTATATTAATATGATTAACTGTTTCAAAAACAAAAGTTGATGAATAAGGAAATAGTATTTTTTTTATAAGTAGTTGAAAGGAAGAACCAAAATTAAAATCTTTTGTTTGTTTGGTTTTTCTTCCAATCAAAACATTTAACAGGCTCGACACAGAATACTTAAAAGTAAAAGATAATGCTCCGACTTGATGCCCATTTTGTTGTAAAATTTTAGCTTGGTCGTGCTGAAAAATTCCTGCTAAAGGGTTGTGCTTTGGAATGTATTCTTCTGAGGGAATTATAAGAACATGCATTTACCTTATATTTTTTGATAGAGTTTTATTTCTGTTGCGGGGCTTTCACTCTTTAATGAAATTAATAGTTTTTCTATTGGCATCATCACTGAACCTATCAACTTACCCATGGTTTCACCTTTTCTAACATTTTTAGAGATAATCCAGAATATTTTTTTAATGAACCTGTTTTTAGTATCTACTGGGTCATTCATTAGCACAAACATAGGAATAGTTTTTATGTGTTTAAATCCTGTTTTTTCTATAGTAGAAATCATATAATCGTGAGCGCGAATAACTTGATGTTCTATTCTTTGGGTTTCGCTATGAATAAAATTATCAGAAATGACAAAATACCCCCCTTTATTTAATAATCCATGAATGTTGTTAATTGCTTGCTCAAAACGCGCATCATCTACAATATGAAACAATACATCAAAAGCTGAAATAAAATCGTAAGTTGGTGTAAGTTTTTCTATTTTTTCTCCAATGTCTAATTGGCTAAAAGTAGCATCCGAAAATTGTTTGCTTAAATTAGTTATTACCACATTAGTAATGTCAGTTCCATGTATAGATTCTACTTTTAATTCTTTCCACCGTTCAATGTAAAAACCAGTTCCAGAACCGATATCCATCACTGCCATTTCGGAAAAATTTACCTTTAAACATTTCATCAATTTATGAAAAGCAAACTTCCTTATTTTATAAAGACAGTTGTTATAATTAACGCCTAAACCAATATCTCCGACACCATGTAGGTCGAAACTCTTTTCTAATCTTTTTTCCCAGTATTCTTGAGGGTTAAAATTTGTCATTCTTTTGCTAATTTATTTTTTATTCTTTGTAAGATGGTTTGTTTTTGATCCCAATAATTTTTTGGAAAAACAATATCCACTTTTTTTCTTAAAGCCATCGTTTCAAACTTGTTATTAATAATTTCAGAAAAACCGTAGCACAAATTATAATCGTGTAATATTTTGTTGCGTGCAATATTAATTGCCTCTAATCTTTTCTCATATTCATTATTTTCGATGGCTTGTTCAATTATTTGAATAGAGTTTTCTACACTTTCGTAATCCAATTGAATAATTGCCTCTTTAGAAAAATAATCAACTATATTCTTTGGTCCAATATAAAATGGCAAACATCCTGCTAAAAAGATATCAGAGAGTTTTTCTGTCCAATAATGATCTACCAATGTATTTTCAATAGCAAGCCCATATTTGTATTGATTCAAACAATCAAATTTATTATCAATTGGGTTATTGTATGTTTTTCCGATTAAATCTACAGCAATATTTTTATGGGAAGAAAATGCTTGATTTAAGGCTTCTACAAAATTATTTCGTTTTACCTGTCCAGAAAGGATTGCTTCTTTGTTCCCAATATAAGCCACTTTGTCCGTACGTTGTTTCTTATTAATGTTAACACTTAAAAGTTCGTCATAATTTTTATCAATGTACCACGTTAAAAAACCATGAGATGGAATAATATTTTTTTTATTTACTGTCCATTGGGTATAAACTTCAGCAAAATGATGAAAGGAATTTTTGTGCCATTGATATCGGTCGCTGGTTGCTTCTTGAGAAACCAAAAAAGTAAGTTCTTTATGCGTTTTAATTTTAATCTCAGTAAAAGGAGTATTTAGGATAATAACAGCATCTGCTTCAGATGGAAGCTCGGCAATGTTGTTCTGATTAAAAATGGTGAACCTACAGTTATTAAATACGCCTAATCTATTTGGGGTTTGGTCCAACACATCAGGTTTTACATTCTCTATGTCATAAATTAAGCAAACTTCTATCATTTATCTTAGATAAATTAATTTTAAGTAGTAATAAAAATATTTGGGTTTTAAATGTTTCCATTTCACAAAGAAAATTTGAGAGAATTTAACATCTTTCAATTCCCCAACTTTCGCTTTACCAAACATAGCATTAAAAATGGGTATGATTAAAAACCGTTGGCAAAAATAATTAAAATCGGCAATATTAATTGTCTGGATATAAGGGAGTAACAAACTCATCTGCTTATAATTCGTCAAATTTCTTTTTAGTTTACCAAATGTTTTGGATATACCTAGTCTATGGTCATTATAAACCACCATGGGTTCGTTGATATAATAAAAATTTCCTTTGCCTGATAGAATAAAATATAAGGGCATATCTCCTACAGCGAATTTCTTCATCAATTCCAATTCATTACCTCTTATATATTCTTTTCTAAATAAAATGGAAACTGAAAGTAAGGCGAAATTGTTTTTTAGAAAGAATGCTTGACTTTTAATTAGGGTTGGAGGATAATTTTTATCATAAAAAAATTCATCATTAATATAATCTCCTTTGTCATCAGATATAATTTTGGCATTTGAGTAAACCAATGAAACATTGGAGTGTTTTTCTAAAATAGCTACCTGTTTTTGCAATTTAAAAGGGTCAGTCCAATAATCATCACCTTCGCAAATGGCGATGTATTTGCCTTGGGATTGCTGCAATGTATAAATAAAATTAGGTATCATGCCTATATTCTTTTCATGGTTAATGTAATTTATGAGTATTGAAGGGTTTTTATGAGTAGTTATTATCTCTTTAACTATACTATCTGTATGATCTGGTGAGCAATCGTTTGCGAGAATAAGTTCTACATTAAAGCTACAATCTTGCATCAATACTCCTTCAATGGCTTGTCTAATAAATTTTTCGTGCCCATAAGTAATCATAGAAACACTTACCATAATGTTTTTCATAATTTATATGGCGTTAAAGGATTTTTTTTTATTATTTTTCCAGGAACTCCAACAACGACACAGTTATCTGGAATATTTTTTGTAACTACAGCACCAGCACCAATAGTAACATTATTTCCAATAGTTATTTTTGGTAGTATGGTTGCGTTGGTTCCAATGGTACAAAATTCACCAATTTTGCAATTTCCAGAAATATGAACACCAGGGGAAAGCTCAGAGAATTGACCTATAAGAGAATCATGTCCTATAGTACAATGTAAATTTATTAAACATCCTTTTTCTATTTTGATTGAATTTGTAATTGTAGTCCCGCTCATTAGATTCACACCTTCCTCTATATGAACATCGTAAGCACCTATCGTTGCATTTGGGCTAATTGTAGAAGTGAAGTCACCTCCTATAGAAATAAATTTATGATATAAAGTGTTTCGAAGTTTTGGGGAGCCTATTCCTAAAGTAAAGCTAGAATTAACCTGTTCAAAATGTTCTTTAGCCTTTTTCAAGCTTTTTATAATTGGGAATTTATCAAAAATCAATTCTCCAATATCATTACTAACATCATCAAAGAAAACAACATTTTCGTGTTTATTTTCTTCATATAAGACTTGAAGGACTTCTTTTGCAAAACCTTTTGCACCAACAATTAACATATCAATAATTTATTAAATTAAAAAATCTATTTGTTTAAAACCCTTTCCAATAATCCATAAATCCTTTTTTATAGAATAAATAGGTTGTTTGTAATTCCAAATTAATATTATCAATAATCAGTTTAATATTTTCGGGTTCTTTTTTAAACAGTACCCAACATTTTGAAGATGGGCAATACAATGAACTTTCATAATTCCATTGTTCCATTAAAATATTCATGCTTTTATTGGTATGTAGTGCTGAATGAACAGGAGGTGTTAAATAAAACCAATCAGGATTATTTGGAATATTTTCACAAACAACGGTATGTAAAATCAAAGCACCTTCATCTTTTATACAATGATTAATATGTTCTAAATCAGATCTATTTCTAATATGTTCAAACAAAGCACTGTTCATCAAAGCACTAACTGGTATTAGATTAAGTTCATCAATATATTCTAAATTAGCAATAATATCTTTCATGTATGGGTCATAAATAGGTATTGACATATTAAAATATTTTTTCATTGTTTTACTTAGTGAACCCAATCCACCAGCGTAATCAAGCATATCATTACCATTAATTATTTTATTTTCGGATAGAATTTTGAGCATGATAGCTTGTTGCAAATATGGGGGTTGATTGATGTTTTTTTCAGCAGATGAATCTTCAAGTAAAGTATGAAAATTATTGTTCAATTTAATCCATTCTAAATTAGTCATCTTAAAAATAGTGTCTGAAAATGTAAAGCCACAGTTCGTGCATTTGCAAAAATTGGCTTCCTTTAAAAGTTTATTATAAGGTTCTGCGTATTGTTTGGTTAGAAAAAAATTAGTTTCGCCATTACAAATTATACATTTAAAATTTTTACTCATTGATTTTTGTTTAATTTTTTATAATGTATTAATCAGTTGAAAATAGCCAATGTACGGAAAAAAATAAGGTTGCATGATGGCAATTTTCATGAGCTTATTTTAGTTCGTTAATAATTAATTGTGGGTCAATCTCTATTTTAGAAAAAGCAAACCACTTTTTACCTAAATCTTTTAATGAAGCACCAATGTGATAAATTATTTTTTCGTC
Source organism: uncultured Vicingus sp. (assembly GCA_964360245.1). Lineage (GTDB taxonomy): Bacteria > Bacteroidota > Bacteroidia > Flavobacteriales_E > Vicingaceae. The sequence goes on along the minus strand of CAYHWX010000039.1, from coordinate 2,909 downwards.
AATTATTAAAAATCGGTCGTGTGCTTTTGTAAATTCTATTACCTCAATAGGTTCGTATTGTTGATTATGTTTAGTGATATCAAGTGCCAATTGTTTAGTTATTTTTTTGGTAAAGATAGTTGTTTTTACTCCTTTTTTGTGTTTTGATAACAAGGTTAAAACGGTTTCGTCCACATAATTATCAATTAAAATAATGGAGGTATTGGCTTCTTTAATAAAGGAGGAGACTTTTTCGTAAGCATCAAAAATTTGACCATCAAAAAAAATACCTTCGTGTGGAGGTAGCGAAGTTTTAATTAATAGGTCAAAAGTTTGTTCGTGCTCCAATATTTTTTTTTCAATACGGTTAATTCGTTCGTGTACAGCAAAACCATTTAATAAATAGTTTTTTAGTACCTTATTTGCCCATATTCTAAATTGAGTTCCACGTTGCGATTTAACACGGTAACCAACTGAGATAATTACATCTAAGTTGTAAAGTAAAATACTTCGTTTAACTTTACGTATTCCTTCTAGTTGAACTGTCAAGTATTCCTTGACAGTTGCCTCAGGGGTTAATTCTCCTTCTTTAAAAACATTGTTGATATGTAGGCTAATGTTTTGTTTAGAAGCATTAAATAAATCAACCATTTGAGCTTGAGTAAGCCAAACTGTTTCATTTTCAAACCTTACATCTAAGGTGGTTTTATTATCTGCTGTTTGATAAAGAATTAATTCGCCTTGTTTATTTTCGATAGTTTTATTCATTCTTTAGATTTATTCAATCTTTTTTTATAAAATTCACATCATCATAAAACACCATTTTATCCACTGCATTAATGAGCTGAAAATAGCCAATATAAGGAAAAATATAGGGTTGCATAATGGCAATTTTCATGGGTGTTTTTTTTGTTTTGATTGTAAACAAAAGTAGTATTTTTTTGAAAGGTTATTATTTATTAATTACGTTATTGATGGGGTTAAGGTTGGAATAATGTTTTAAGTGTTTTTGTTAGTGCGAAACCCATTCACTACGTCATTGCGGCCCTGAGCCGCAATCTCATTGTCGGTAAGCAGATTACGGGTCAAGCCCGTAATGACGTTTTGGATTAGCAATTAATCACCAACTCAGTACATCATCACTCAAATCTTTCCATTCAGGATTGATGGAATTGATTAATTCGATTTTCCATTCTCTTTTCCAATTTTTTATATTTTTTTCTCGAGCTATTGCCTCCACAATAGAACTGAATACTTCAAAATAAACCAATTTGTTTAAATTATATTTTGCAGTAAAGCTTGTTTTGAAATGTTTGGTTTGGTGTTTATAAACTCTGTCTTTTAAATCACTTGTAACTCCAACATACAAAACTGTGTTGTTCTTATTGGTCATAATATAAACACATCCACCTCTTTCCATAGAACCCACCTTAAGAATTAGAGATTACAATTTTCCTATTTTATTTTCAATGAGCAAGGCAATAGATTTTTCAATTTGCTTTTTTGCATCAGCCCAAGTTTCACTGGTTAACATTTTGGGCATTATTTTTTTATCTGCCATTTCATTAAGTTGTAATCCTTCTATCATTAATCTTGCGGACATTGATTCATTTGGGTACTTCTCCTGATACAAATTAATCATCCTTTCCAGCGTAAATTCCTTCATTAAGTTTGCTATATCAATATAATCCTTCTTTTCGTAACGTGCATATTCAGGGCTACATAAAAAGGTGTTGAATTTCATTGCTATTATGTCCTCTCTGCTCGCCATTCTAATAGTTGAGTCAATAAATGGCGGGCGGATAAATTTAGTATTCCAATCTAAAATATCTGTTTTAATATTATTTAAAAACACAGCAACCCCCTTACCTAAAGGACTATTTATATTTCGTGCTTTCTCAAATTGTTTTCCAAACTTTTCAAAAAGTTCTTGCTGTATCTCATTGTAATTATTTTTTTGATCGGAAAACAAATCTATATCAACAGAAATTCTATGGCCTATTTGAAGAGCCAAAGCTGTACCTCCAACTAAGCGATGCGTTTTTATGGTTTTCATTTCCATAAGTATGGCAAGATTTTCTAATAATGGAGTGGAAACGGTCTCTTTTCTGAGCATTTAAAATCGTTATAGTTTAGTTTAAAGATTGCACGTGCCAGTAATATAGAATGCTTAGGTAAATTGTCAGTAGTAGTTTGTAATATCCGTTTAACAAAATTAAACCCATAATACTTAATTATTGAAAACACTTCATCTAATGTTCCTCTATCAAATACTCTGGTGATTACCCATTCGTAGGAATTTTTGAAATCACTTTCAGAAACATCAACATCCCAAAAGGTTCTTTTAGATATATCAGGCAGGGCTTTCATAACGTAAAAGTACAAATCATTTTGATTGTAAACAAAAGTAGTGTTTTTTAAACATCTACTACGTAACAATTACGTCCTTGAAGGGTATGGGGTTGGAATGGAGGGTTTACTTATTTACGTCATTGCGAATCTATTGTGTTGGAATTGGGCATAGGAGCCGAAGCAATCTGTCTTTCGATTAAGCAGATTGCTTCGCTACACTGCGTTTCGCTCGCAATGATGTTAGTGATGGACAATGACTTTATTAATGATGTTTACAATCCTTTCCAACTCATTTTCCAAAAGCCCAACATACAGCGGCAAACACATTACTCTTTTGGCGATGCTTTCGGCAATAGGCATAGTGCTGTAGTTTACATAATTCAACGTATTTAAAGCAGGGTTGAAATACCTGCGAGGTATAATATTGTTGTCGTTCAATACTTGTTGAGCGACTAATAGTTGTTGTTCAGTTTCAAAAATAACCGGATAATAACTGTAATTCCAATTGGTATTTTCTCGAATTTTTAGTTTTTTTAAATGAGCAAAGTCCAACTGTGCATTGTAAAACTCCACTACTT
>CAYHWX010000038.1:0-30828 GCA_964360245.1 uncultured Vicingus sp. | reverse complement strand
ATACTTAAACAAGTATATTGTACAGCATAGGTATGACCAGTTTCATCATCGCTAGTACTTAAAACTTTGCAAATTTTATTTTCTATAAAAACCCCCGTTTTCATCACCTCAGGAATGTGTACTTCTTTCATCCAAGCAATCCAATCAGCATGAATTTCTTCCTCAACATTTACTGTTACGTTGTAAATAATCATTTGGTAAAATTAGTAAATAGTTTTTAGTGTATAATTTTTGGCTCTTTCACTTTTTCTAATAACATTTACTAGGTTGGGTTTATAAACAATTCGAATCAGTTATCAACAAACCCAAAAATAGGCTGTTGCTGAATTGAAAAAAGGGTTAAAAAGAAGTAAAATTGCAACTTATTTCAAATTTGTAAAATGAACCAAACGAAGATTAAAAACGCACTTATTTCTGTATTCCATAAAGATAATTTGGAGCCAATCATCCAACAATTACACCAATTAGGAATTAAAATGTATTCTACTGGTGGTACTCAAGATTTTATTGAAAAATTAGGAGTTCCTGTAACTGCTGTAGAAACATTAACATCTTATCCATCTATTTTAGGTGGAAGAGTAAAAACATTACACCCCAAAGTTTTTGGTGGAATACTGAGCAGAAGAGAGTTAAATGGAGATATCGCTCAATTAGAAGAATTTGACATTCCTGAAATTGATTTGGTAATCGTAGATTTATATCCTTTTGAGGCAACAGTAGCGTCTGGTGCCGGAGAACAAAATATTATTGAAAAAATTGACATTGGAGGGATTTCATTAATTCGGGCAGCAGCTAAAAATTTCAAAGATGTTTTGATTGTTTCTTCAAGAGGGCAATACGAATTTTTGTTGAATTTGCTGAAAGAAAAAAATGGATATTCAACTATTGAAGACAGAAAATTGTTGGCAAAAGCAGCTTTTAATATTTCCTCACATTACGACACTGCTATTTTTAATTGGTTTAATAATGGAGAAGACCATGTTTTTAAACAAAGTATTCTTCAGTCACAAACCTTGCGATATGGCGAAAATCCTCACCAACAAGGCGTTTTTTATGGTGATTTAGATGCCATGTTTGAAAAATTACACGGCAAAGAATTATCGTATAATAATTTGTTAGATGTTGATTCTGCAGTTAATTTAATTGCAGAATTTCCTGAAAAACCAACTTTTGCAATACTAAAACACAACAATGCTTGCGGATTGGCTTCTCGAAATACTTTGTTAGAAGCTTGGAATGATGCATTGGCTGGAGACCCAGTTTCTGCTTTTGGTGGAGTTTTAATCGCTAATAAAACTATTGATAAAGCAACAGCTATTGAGGTTAATAAATTATTCTGCGAAGTGATTATTGCACCAAGTTATGAAGAAACTGCTTTGGCAATTTTACAAGAGAAGAAAAACAGAATTATTTTGGTTCAAAAACAGATTGAGTTACCTAAAAAACATTTTAGAACGGTATTAAATGGAGTGTTAGAACAAGATAAAGATTTAAAAACTGCTAATCGTTCAAATTTTATTGCTGTAACTAAAAAACAACCAACTGCACAAGAAATTATTGATTTAGAATTTGCCAATAAATTAGTTAAACATACCAAATCAAACACCATTGTTTTTGCAAAAAATGAACAATTGTTAGCAAGTGGAACTGGTCAAACTTCGAGAGTAGATGCACTCAATCAAGCAATAGTTAAAGCCAAAGCGTTTGGTTTTGATTTAAAAGGAGCAGTGATGTCGTCCGATGCTTTTTTCCCTTTTCCAGATTGTGTAGAAATAGCAGAAAAAGCTGGGATAACTGCTGTGGTTCAGCCTGGAGGCTCAATAAAAGATAAAGAATCTATCGATTATTGTAATGCTCACCACATGGCGATGGTAACGACAGGAATTCGTCATTTTAGGCATTAAAAAAAGTCAAACTTCATTAACAAAATAATGTTTAACATTTGTAATTTTGGTGTTGTAAGTTGAACTATTAAGTGTTACATTTACCTCACTTCAAATAAATTAGATTTTTATAATTACTCATGGGATTATTTAGTTTTTTAACACAAGAAATAGCAATAGATTTAGGTACTGCTAATACACTTATCATTTATAATGATAAAGTAGTTGTTGATGAGCCATCTATTGTGGCAAGGGATCGAATAACAGGCAAAATTATTGCCGTTGGGAAAAAAGCGATGCAGATGCATGGGAAAACCCATGAAGATATTAAAACAATTAGACCGTTAAAAGACGGAGTAATTGCCGATTTTGATGCCGCAGAGCACATGATTAGGGGTATGATTAAAATGATGAATCCTAAAAAACAATTAATTACACCTTCATTAAAAATGGTAATCTGTATTCCTTCTGGTATTACAGAAGTTGAAAAAAGAGCCGTAAAAGATTCTGCTGAACATGCAGGAGCTAAAGAAGTTTATCTAATTCATGAACCAATGGCTGCTGCAATTGGTATTGGAATTGATGTTTTGGAGCCTATGGGAAATATGATTATAGATATAGGTGGAGGTACATCCGAAATTGCGGTAATAGCTTTGGGTGGAATTGTTTGTGATAAATCTATACGTGTTGCAGGAGATGATTTTACGAACGATATTGTAGATTATATGAGAAGACAGCACAATCTTTTAATTGGAGAACGGTCGGGTGAGCAAATAAAAATTGAATGTGGTTCTGCATTAACAGAATTAGAAAACCCACCAGAAGATTATGCAGTTCAAGGAAGGGATTTGATGACAGGTACTCCAAAAGAAATTGTTGTTTCCTATTCAGAAATTGCTCATGCTTTAGATAAGTCAATTGCGAAAATTGAAGATGCTATTTTAAGTGCTTTAGAAATGACACCCCCTGAATTGTCGGCTGACATCTATAAAACAGGATTGTACTTAGCAGGAGGTGGTTCTATGCTAAGAGGGTTAGACAAACGAATTTCTAGTAAAACTAAACTACCTGTTCACATAGCTGATGATCCATTGAGATGTGTAGCTAGGGGTACAGGAATAGCTTTAAAGAACATAAGTAGGCTTCCATTCTTAATGAAAAACTAAACAAAATTTAACTTGAATAATGAGGAATTTAATACGGTTTTTTACTAAAAATTCATTTGTATTTATTTTCCTTTTTTTGCTAACTATTTCTTTCGTTTTATTAGTTAAAAATAATAATTACCAAAATTCAAAAGTTTTCAATTCTTCTAATTTTTTGATAGGAAACTTGTATGCAACAATCAATAATATAAACGATTATTTTAATTTAAAGGAAGTGAATAAAGAATTAGCAGAGCAAAATGCTAGGCTTCAATCTTCAAATATTCTTTCTTTTACAAAAGTTTTTGGGACGACTGTTGTTATTAAAGATACTAGCTATTTTCAAAAATATGTGTATTCCTCAGCAATGGCAATAAATGGTACTACAAATAACAGAGAAAATTATTTTACACTTGACAAAGGAACTCTTAATGGAATAAAAGCTGGAATGGGTGTTGTCTCGTCCAATGGGGTTGTTGGTACTGTAAAAAATGTTTCTCAAAACTTTTGTTCTGTCATGTCTGTTTTACACGAAAAAAATGCGGTAAGTGCAAAAATTAAAAAGTCAGGTTATATTGGTTCTATCATTTGGGAACTTGGAGATTATAGAGTTGCACAATTAAAAGATATACCCAACCATGTAAAACTTCAAATCGGAGATACTATTATCACTAGTGGTTATTCTTTAGTATATCCAGAAGGAATTCTTATTGGTCGGATTAAAGAATTTGAATTACCAGAAGGGGAAAATTTTTATAACATTAAAGTTGAGTTTTCAGTTGACTATAAAAAGTTATCTCATGTTTTTATTATCAAGTCATTAATGAAAGAAGAACAACAAAAATTAGAAGCATTGAATGATATTGCAAAATGATAGTTACAGTTTTTAAACAAGTAGTCATCTTTTTCTTATTAGTCCTTTTTCAAGGATTAATATTGAATAATATTGAATTTGGAAGCTATGTAGTGCCATTTTTATATGTCATATTTATTTTAGCCTTACCTTTTGAAACTCCTAACTGGTTGGTTTTAATTATTGGGTTTGTTTTAGGGTTGACGGTTGATAGTTTTACAAACACACTTGGTATGCATACTTCTGCAACTGTAATTATGGCTTTTTGTAGAGCTTATGTATTAAAATTAATTAAACCAAGAGGAGGGTATGAATTTAGTTCAAAACCAAATGTGCAAATGATGGGATTATCATGGTACTTTCTTTATGCAACTGTATTAGTTTTTATACATCATTTTTTCCTTTTTTATATAGAATCATTTAAGATCTCTCAGTTCTTTTACACTTTTGGTAGAGCAATTGCCAGTGTTTTTTTTACTATGGTTTTAGTGTTAATAGTTCAACTTTTCAATTACAAACCTTCAGCTAAGGAATGATTGATTTATCCAACAGAAAATTTATTGTAGGTTTAATATTCTTATTAATTGGGCTAATATATATCATTCGATTATTTAATATTCAGGTATTAAATGACAAATACAAACTGGATTCTGATAATAATGTTTTACGTGAAATTATCCAATACCCAGCAAGAGGATTAATTTACGACAGAAATGGAGAGTTGTTGGTTTACAATGAGGCAGCTTACGATTTAATGGTAATTCCAAAACAAGTAAAAAAGATAGATACCATTGCACTATGTAATCTCCTAGAGATTGAAAAAAAAGAATTTTTAGAGAAATTAACTACAGCAAAAAATTATTCAAGATACAAACCATCTGCTTTTGTTAAAGAAATATCTTCAGTATCCTATGCTAGTATTCAAGAACAATTATTTAAATATCCTGGATTTTTTGTGCAAACAAGAACATTAAGAAAATATCCTAGAAAAAGTGCAGCACATATTTTAGGCTATATTGGGGAAGTGAACCAAGCATTTATAGATGAAAACAACTATTACCGCTCTGGTGATTATATTGGAAAAAGTGGAATAGAATCATCTTACGAAGAGTTGCTTAGAGGAACTAGAGGTGTAAAACGTATTTTGGTGGATGTCCATAATCGAGAAAAGGGAAGCTATTTAGATGGATTAGAAGATACTATTGGCATTACTGGAACTACTATTTATACCACCATCGATATAAAATTGCAAGAATATGGCGAACTATTAATGAAAAATAAAATTGGAAGTATTGTAGCGATAGACCCTCAAACAGGAGAAATACTTTCCTTAATATCTTCACCCAACTACGACCCTAATTTATTAGTCGGAAGGGAGGTAAGAAAAAATTATCCTTTATTAAGTAACGATAGTTTAAATCCATTATTTAATAGAGCCATTATGGCGAAATACCCCCCAGGTTCTATTTTTAAAACAGTACAAGCTCTAGTTGGGTTAGAAGAAGGTGTGATTTCTGAAAATTCAGGGTTTTCTTGTATTAAAAGTTTGGTAAACTGCCATAACCACCCATCAGCAAATAATGTTTCTGAATCTATAAAAATGTCTTGCAACCCATATTACTATCAAGTTTTTAGAAAAATAATTCAACAGAGAAGAGCATTAAGTTTTTTTAAAGATAGCGAAATTGGTTTAGGAATTTGGTCAAAAAAAGTTAAAAAATTTGGTTTTGGCAGTGATTTAGGAACAGATTTACCAGGCGTTAAAAGTGGTTTTATTCCTGACGTGGCGTTTTATGACAAATGGTACGGCAAAGGTCGTTGGGCATTTAGCACTATTTATTCGTTAAGTATTGGACAAGGAGAGGTTGATGTAGTTCCTTTGCAAATGGCTAACCTTTCTGCAATTATTGCAAACAGAGGTTACTATTATATTCCACATTTAATTAAAAAAATTGATAAGGCAGAAACTATTCCATCTCAATATTTAAAGAAACAATATGTGGGTGTTCATCAAAAATACTTTGAACCAGTTATTGAAGGCATGTTTAGGGTAGTTAACGAGGGTGGTGGTACAGCTAGAAGAGCAAAAATAAATGATAGTATTTTAGTTTGTGGAAAAACTGGTACTGCACAAAACCCTCATGGAGAAGATCATTCTGCTTTTATTGCTTTTGCACCCAAAGACAATCCAAAAATTGCAATGGTAGTTTATGTCGAAAATGCTGGTTTTGGTGGAACTTGGGCTGCTCCAATTGCTAGTTTAATGATGGAATTATACTTAACTAGAGCTATCGCACCTGAAAATATTGAAAAAGAAAAAAGAATATTAGAGGCAAACTTAATGAACGTGATACCTAAAAAAAAGCCTAAATAATGAGAGGATACCGTAATATTTTTTCTAATGTGGATTGGATAGTTATCATTGTCTATTTAGTACTCGTTTTTATCGGTTGGATAAACATTTATGCAGCTGTTTATAACGAAGAACATTTCAGAATTTTTGATGTTTCTCAGTTGTATGGAAAACAATTGATGTGGATTTGTTTTGCTTTTATATTAGCTTTCATCATTCTTTTAGTAGAAAGTCAGTTTTTTACCACTTTTGCTTTTCCAATTTACATTGGAATATTATTATTATTAGTTGGAGTGTTAATGTTTGGCGAAGAAGTTAATGGTGCTCGCTCTTGGTTTAAAATTGGTGATTTTGCTTTACAACCTTCCGAATTTGCAAAATTTGCAACAGGTTTAGCTCTAGCAAAATACCTTTCGGCACTTCATATTAAAATGAGCGATTTTAAAACAAAAGTAATAGCTACAATTATTATTGGAATTCCTGCACTATTGATATTAATACAAGGAGATGCTGGCTCAGCATTAGTTTACATTGCTTTTGTTTTTATGATGTATAGAGAAGGATTGTCTGGAAATATTTTATTATTTGGACTATTAGCTATTGTTGTATTTGTATTAACACTAATTTATGGCTCTATCAATATTATTATAACGGCTTCTTTTGCTTATCTAATTTTTTATACCCTCCTAAAATTTGACTTGAAAACAACTCTAATCTCATTGATAGTTTTTTCAGTTTTTGTTTATCTATATTATCATTATAGCTTTGATGAAAAATATGCTTACTATTCAATAGCAGCAGCAGTATCAACTCTATTGATGTATCTATTACTTAAAAAAGAGATGAGAGATAAAGCAATTCATTATGTTGGGATTTTAATTTTCGCATTAACTTGCTTATATATTTTTAGTATCGATTTTACTTTCAACAATATTTTAAAAGAACACCAAAGAACTCGAATTACAGTGCTTTTAGGAGAAGAAGATAAGTTGATTGAACAAATAGATGAGCTAACTTTAGAATTAAAAGAGGCAAAACTAACACATCAATTAAAACAAACAATCGTTACCGATTTAGAGGAGAAAAAAACACATTTAAAAGACTTGCGTCAAGGAGACGGATGGAATATTAAACAATCACTTATTGCCATTGGCTCTGGAGGTAGGGTAGGGAAAGGTTTTTTAGAAGGTACTCAAACAAAATTTAATTTTGTGCCAGAGCAAAGTACCGATTTCATTTTTTGTACCATTGGTGAAGAATGGGGCTTTTTAGGAACATTTGTTTTGATGATACTTTATTTAGGTTTGTTTTTAAGACTACTTTTTTTAGCTGAAAGACAGCGTTCTATTTTTAGTAGAATTTATGGATACTCTGTAGCATCTATTTTGTTTTTCCATTTTTTTATTAATATCGGAATGACTATTGGTTTGGCTCCTGTAATAGGTATTCCTCTTCCTTTTATTAGCTACGGAGGTTCTTCTTTATGGTCGTTTACCATACTCCTTTTTATTTTTATAAAACTGGATTCTGAACGATTGTTAGTGTTGAGGTAACATGGGTTAAGAGTTTGTAAAGCGGAAAGTTTGTTTTAGCAGCAAATTTTTTATAAAATCTTTTTTCAAACTATCCCCTCTTTCAATAAATCATGTAAATGAATAACGCCTAAGTAACAATCATTATTTGCAACAATTAATTGAGTAATGTTATTGTTTTGCATCACTTCTAACGCACTAACTGCTAATTCATCACCACTAATTGTTTTTGGAGTTGCAGTCATAATGTCTGCAGCAGTTAAATTTATGAAATTGGTCGTTTTCTCCAACATTCTTCTTAAATCACCATCGGTAACAATGCCAATTAATTTATTTTTTTGGGTAACTGCTGTCACTCCTAATCGTTTGGATGAAATTTCTACGATTACTTCTTTAATAGAACTTTTAGGATGTACTTCTGGTTTTTCGTTGTTGGGATAAATATCGGAGACTTTTAAAAACAATTTTTTCCCTAAAGCTCCACCAGGATGAAATTTTGCAAAATCGGTACTGTTAAAACCTCTGCTTTTTAATAAACATACTGCTAACGCATCACCCATCGCCAGTTGTGCTGTTGTGCTACTAGTTGGTGCTAAATTATTGGGGCAAGCTTCTTTTTCTACAAAAGTGTTAAGCGTGTAATTAGCTTGTTTACCAAGATATGAATCAACATTACCAGTAATAGCAATAATTGGGTTGCCAAAATTTTTAATCAGCGGAATTAGTGATTTAATTTCAGGAGTATCTCCACTTTTAGAGATGCAAATCACTACATCGTTTTTTAAAACATTCCCTAAATCACCATGGATAGCATCTGCAGCATGCATAAATATGGATGGAGTTCCAGTAGAATTAAGAGTCGCCACAATTTTCTGACAAATATTGGCACTTTTTCCAATTCCACTAATCACCACTCTACCTTTTGAGTTTAGAATTAACTGAACAGTTTTAACAAAATCATCATTAATAAAGCTTAATAAACCACTAATAGAAGCGGCTTCAATCGTTATAGTTTGACGGGCAATTTGTTTTATTTCTTCAGCAGAATTCAATTGAATAATTTTTTTTTACAAAAATATATTATAAATAATATAATTGTCGTATATTTATATACAAATGTAAATGATTTAAAGAAACGAGCATGAATAAAGTTAATCAAATAACTCAACGTAGAGGAATGATTAAGTTTTTTTTGAGAAAGTGAAGTAGTTCCCTGTCTGTAGTAATGGTTTATTTTCCTTATTTATGCTTAATAAAAAATAGTAAACACAAGAAAATTATAATTGAATGCAAACAACAAAAGCACCTTTATCTGAATATTTAAAAAAGTATTTTGGATTTAATACATTTAAAGGCGAACAAGAATTAGTTATTTCAAATCTCCTTGAAAGCAAGGATACCTTTGTAATCATGCCAACAGGTGGTGGTAAATCTTTATGTTACCAATTGCCAGCTTTAATGTGCGAAGGAACTGCTATCATAGTTTCTCCACTGATAGCGTTAATGAAAAACCAGGTAGATGCTATACGAGCTGTATCTACTGACTCTGGAATTGCCCATTTTTACAATTCTTCGTTAACTAAAACGGAAGCAAAACAAGTAAAAGCTGATGTAACCAGAGGTGTAACAAAATTATTATATGTTGCTCCAGAATCTTTAACCAAAGATGAGAATGTAGAATTTTTAAAAAGTATAAAAATTTCTTTTTTTGCCATAGATGAGGCACACTGTATATCAGAATGGGGACATGATTTTAGACCAGAGTATAGAAGATTAAGAACAATAATTGAGGCAATAGATAGAGTCCCAATAATGGCATTAACAGCAACAGCAACTCCCAAAGTTCAGGAAGATATCCAAAAGAATTTAGGGATGACTGAGGCAAGAGTTTTTAAAGCCTCCTTTAATCGACACAACCTTTATTATGAAATTCGCCCCAAAAAGGATGTTAAAAAAGAAATAATCCGATTTATTAAACAGCATACAGGAAAATCTGGTATAATCTATTGTTTGAGCAGAAAAAAAGTAGAAGAAATTGCAGAATTACTACGAGTAAATGGAATAAATGCATTGCCCTATCACGCAGGATTAGATTCAAGCACTAGAGTAAAAAATCAAGATGCATTTTTGATGGAAGATGCAGATGTGATTGTCGCAACTATAGCTTTTGGAATGGGAATAGATAAACCCGATGTTCGGTATGTTATTCATCACGACATACCAAAAAGTTTAGAAAGTTATTACCAAGAAACTGGCAGAGCAGGAAGAGATGGAGGAGAAGGAATCTGTTTAGCATTTTATAGTTATAAAGATATTGAAAAACTCGAAAAATTCTTACATGGAAAACCTGTAGCAGAATTAGAAATAGGGCTACAGCTAATTTTCGAAATGGTTTCCTATTGCGAAACTGCTGTTTGTAGAAGAAAACAATTGTTGCATTATTTTGGAGAAGATTATTTAGATTCCGATTGTGAAGACACTGGAATGTGTGATAACTGTGCACATCCAAAAGAAAAATTTGAAGGTCAAGATGATGTTAAGATATTATTGGAATGTATTTTAGGTTTAAATGAAGTTTTTAAAGCAAAATATATCTCCTATTTTGTACCTGGCATTGCAAGTTCTGATATTAAAGCTTTTGGTCATGATGCACATGAAATGTTTGGGAAAGGAGAAGATGAAAATAAGGATGAAAAATATTGGGAGGCAGTAATTCGACAATGCATTATTGAAGGGCTTATTATTAAAGAAATTGAAAACTACGGTATTCTTAAAGTAAGTAAAAAAGGGAAAAATTTTATCAAAAATCCCACCTCCATTCAATTGGTGAAAGCACTCGATTATAGCGATGTTGACGATGGAGATATTGTTGTCCCTCAAAAAGGTGGTGGAGCTGCCGATGAAGTTTTATATGCTATTTTAAAAGATATTAGAAAATCAATTGCAAAAGAAAAAGGATTGCCTCCTTATGTAATTTTTCAAGACCCATCGTTAGAAGACATGGCAACTCGTTACCCGATTACCATGGAAGAACTTACCAATATTACTGGAGTTGGACAAGGAAAAGCAGAAAAATTTGGAGATGAATTTATTGAAACAATTGAACGCTACGTTGAAGAAAACGAAATTGAACGACCACTAGATATGGTGGTAAAATCGGTTGTCAATAAATCTGGATTAAAAGTATATGTGATACAAAGTATAGACAGAAAAATACCTATCATAGACATTGCAAAATCAAAAGGGAAAAGTGTAGATGATATTCTTACTGAAATTGAACACATTGTGCTTTCTGGAACAAAAGTAGATATTGATTACTACGTAGATGAAGAAATTGATGAAGCTGACCAAGAAGAAGTATTTGAATATTTTATGGAATCAGAAAGCGACGATATTGAAGATGCTTTAGATGAATTTGAAGGTTCTTTTTCTGAAGAAGAAATGCGGATGCTTCGTATCAAATTTTTGTCGGAAGTAGCTAATTAATAACAGAAGAGGTTTAAAAATTACTTTCTTCCTTCATTAATTCTTCAATCTCCTCTATAGTTCTTGGAATTTTTTCCGATAATATTTCTGGTCCAAATGGAGTAATGAGTATGTCATCTTCTATTCTAATTCCAATGTTCCACCATTTTGGGTCACAGTCGGAACCTTCAGGGATATAAATTCCTGGTTCAACAGTTATCACATTTCCTAGTTCTAATTCGTTATTTAAACCTGCATCATGAACATCCAAACCTAAATAATGGGATGTTCCATGCATAAAATATTTTTGAACGTGGTATCTTTTTTCAATAATTCCCAAATTTAACAAGCCGTCGGTAATTACTTTTATAGCAGCATAATGAGGGTCCCAAAATTTGTTGCCTACTTTGCAAGAATCAATTCCCGCTTGCTGTGCTTTTAAAACAATGTTGTAAATTAGTTTTTCGTCTTCCGAAAACTCTCCACTTACTGGTAAAGTTCGGGTTACATCGGCTGTGTAACCATGATATTCAGCACCGATATCGCTTATCAATAAATTCTTTTTTTCTAATTTTTTTCTGTTGGTGTTGTAATGAATGATGCAAGTGTTTTCTCCACCACCCAAAATAGAAGGAAAACCTGGAGATTCTGCTCCATTTTTTTTAAATATATATTCAACTAATGCTTCCGATTGATATTCGGTCATGTCTGGTTTTAATGCTTTCATTAACTCAATTTGTGCCTCGCAAGTAATGTCGATAGCTTTTTTTAATAAAATAATTTCTTCTTCAGATTTTATTTGTCGTAAACTCGCTAATATTATAGATAACTCATTTAAATCAACATTCTTCAAATCTTGAGTTTTTAGTTTAAAAGATTGAAGCATACCATATAAATCTCCTTTTTCCGGAGTATTATTAACATCTTCTCTAGGTTCAAAAACTAATACTTTATCAAATTTACTATACTCGTTATCAAACATTAAAAAATCTTCATTTTCCATGGTTGTTGCCAAACCTAACTCTTCTTTGGCTGCTGTAACCCCAATCCTTTTTCCTATCCACGCTTCATTTTTTTTATCTTTTTTCTGTAAAAAAAGGATTTCATTGGTTTTTAAATTTTCTTTAAATTCTTGGTCTTCTTTATAAATAATTAGAGCAGCATGAGGCTCTATTAAACCAGTTAAGTAAAAAAAGTTAGGGTCTTGATGGTATTCGTAATTGACATCGTTGGATCTATTTCTTACAGGATTTGAGAATAAAATAGCAACAGAATTATTTGGCATGGAATCCCTTAAAGCTTGCCTATTTCTTGCAAAAAAAGAGGCTTTTAATAAATCGGTATCATATTCGTTTGAAACTGATTGATTAACAGGAAGGCCAAAATCAACTTCTTGAGCAAAAAAATGGAAAGGGAAAAGCAGAAGAAGTAAACACCAATTTTTCATAGTTCATACAACAAGCTACGAAATTAATTGATTCGGAACGGGAAAATCAAAAATGGAAAATACATTTCTTAACAAAGTTGTACTCATTTCCATGCAATTTTACGAAGAATATGGCATAAAAAAACGTTGCTACTAAAGTAACAACGCTTCTATTAATAACCAATATATCTAGTTATAAAAATCCTTTTGTTTTAGCTTCTTTCATAGCAGCTGAAATTCCATTTTTATCAATGGTTCTTAGTGCTGCAGCAGAAACTTTTAACGTAACCCACTTATCTTCTTCTGGCACAAAAAATTTCTTAGTTTGCAAGTTCGGATAAAACTTTCTTTTTGTTCTTCTTTTTGAGTGAGAAACATTATTACCTGTTATCACTTTCTTTCCTGTTATTTGACAAACTCTTGACATCTCTTTTCTCTTTTAAATTTGAGGACTGCAAAATAAATCATTTTTATTGAATTATTCAAATAATTAAAGACGAAAAAATTAATATGTTTTTTAACCTTTAAGTGAAAGTAATAATTATAAGTTTTTATTTGTTCCTTTCTTTTGAAAAAAGAAATGAAAATAACTACTTTCGTGGCACAATTTAATTACATAAAAACATAAAATATGGCAAAAATTAAAGTAGCTAATCCCGTTGTAGAATTGGATGGCGACGAAATGACAAGAATAATTTGGCAATTTATTAAAGATAAATTAATTATCCCTTATTTAGAGTTAGACATTAAATATTATGACTTAGGACTAGAAAGCAGAGATGCCACTAATGATCAAGTTACGATAGATTCTGCCGAGGCTATTAAAAAATATCATGTTGGAATAAAGTGTGCTACAATTACACCAGATGAAGATAGAGTGAAAGAGTTTAACCTAAAAAAAATGTGGAAATCTCCTAATGGAACAGTTAGAAACATTATTGGAGGAACTATTTTTAGAGAACCTATTATTTGTAAAAATGTACCGCGTTTAGTACCTAATTGGACCAGTCCAATTTGTATGGGACGACATGCTTTTGGAGACCAATATAGAGCTACAGACACCGTAATTAAAGGAAAAGGAAAATTAACAATGACTTTTACGCCTGAAGATGGGCGTGAACCAACAACATGGGATGTTTACAATTTCCCTGGTGATGGCGTTGCCATGTCAATGTACAATCTAGATGAATCTATTTATGGCTTTGCTCGTTCTTGTTTTAACCAAGCAATAGCCAAAAAATGGCCCTTATATTTATCTACCAAAAACACCATTTTAAAAGCTTATGATGGGCGTTTTAAAGATATTTTTGAAGAAGTTTATCAAAATGAATTTAAAGCTGAGTTTGATAAATTAGGAATAATTTACGAACACCGTTTAATTGATGATATGGTTGCTTCTGCTCTAAAATGGCATGGCGATTTTATTTGGGCTTGTAAAAATTATGATGGTGATGTACAGTCCGACACTGTTGCTCAAGGTTTTGGCTCTTTAGGGTTAATGACTTCAGTTTTGATGACTCCAGATGGTAAAACTATGGAATCAGAAGCTGCTCACGGAACAATTACTCGCCATTATAGATTGCACCAACAAGGCAAAAAAACATCTTCTAACCCTATTGCGTCAATTTTTGCTTGGACTAGAGGTTTAGCTTTTAGAGGTAAATTAGATAACAATCAAACGTTAATTGATTTTTGTACAACATTAGAAAAAGTTTGTGTAGATACTGTTGAATCTGGAATTATGACCAAAGATTTAGCACTTTGTATTTATGGCGAAGATTTAAACGATTCTAATTACGTTACTACGGAAGATTTTTTAGATGCCTTAGATAAAGGATTAAAAGCAAAAATGGCTTAAAATAGTATGCTAATGGAATTAAAAAGGTGTTCAATTGAACACCTTTTTTTTATAATAGTTACTTTTGGTAATTAAAAATAGTATTATTATTCAACAGATGAATACATTCTAAATCAGAAACATAAAACACATTACAAAACAATAAACCACATAGATATTGATGACTTTAAAGATAAAAGTATTACATAAACAAATATTTTAAACATAGAATCAGCTATGTAAAGCGAAGTTTCTATGTTTATTCTTAGTGCTAAAACCTATGTATCTATGTGGCTAAAAAATACTAGTGAATAATTATAAAATAATAAAGAAAAATAGTAAATAATAAACCATGAAAACAACTGTAGAAATTAGCAATTATCCTTTAAATGCAGAATATATTCCGCCAATCAAAAATTTTATTGACAGATTAAATTTGAACAGAAACATTAAAGTAAAAACTAATGCAACCAGCACACATATTGTCGGAGATTACGATGAGGTAATGGCAGTCCTTCAAAAAGAAATTAAAGTTTCTTTTGAAAAATATGGTAAAATGATATTTGTAATGAAAGTCTTAAATGGTGAGTTGGCTATCTAACTATTTTGAATTATTACTGGAAATTGCAGCTGTAATTTTTGGAATTGCTTATGTTGTATTAGCAGCCAAAACCAAAATCTCTTGTGCAATGAATTAACTACCAAAGTAATGAACTCAAGTGTAACTTTATATAAAGTGTTAGCATGTCTTTTGCAAAAAAGTAAATAGCATTTTAAAAAAATGTTGATAAAAAGGCTGCTCATTTTGAGTAGTTTTTTTAATTATGAGTATTTTTGATGTGCTTTAGGGGTGTCAACACAGTTTAAAGTGGAAAGTAAAAAGTTCAAAGTGATAACACTTTTAACTTTATAAACTTTTAACTTTTGGCTGGGCAGACTGAGAACATACCCTTTTAACCTGATGTCGGTAATGCGAACGAAGGAAAAAGTATTAAAAGGATAATTTTCTTACACTTTTCTAAAGCCTAATTTTTGTACACCTATTTATTTGCCTTTCGCAAAATAAAAATGGTTGTAATAATTTTATGAAAATGAACCTTACCGTAAATAATAATAGCCATATCATAGACGAATCAACAACCATTGATAAACTTATTGAACAATTAAACATTGACTCAAAAGGTATTGCCATTGCAGTTAATCTGACCGTAGTTTCAAAAGAACATTGGAATAAAACAGCATTAAAAGAAAATGATAACATTACTATAATTAAAGCCACTCAAGGTGGATAATCAATAATAGCACAACATAAATACGATACACGAATCTTAACATACAAAACTCTTAATATTATGAATAAAGATAAAATACCAAGTCAAGACATCTTAACAAGAACGCCATTTCCTGCATCTAAAAAGGTATATGTAAAAGGCAAAATTCACAACATTAATGTAGCGATGCGTGAAATCTCGTTAGAAGATACAGTGGACAAATTTAATGGAACAGTGGTTAAAAATAATCCCGTTACCATCTATGACACAAGTGGTCCATATACCGACACCACTCTGGAAATTGATGTGAAAAAAGGTATTCAACCACTTCGAGAAAAATGGATTTTAGAACGTGGTGATGTGGAGCAACTAGCTGATATTTCTTCCGATTACGGTAAAGAAAGATTATTAAATTCTGACATTGATTATTTACGATTTGAACACATAAAAAAGCCATTAAAAGCAAAAAAAGGGGCTAATGTTTCGCAAATGTACTATGCTAAAAAAGGCATTATTACTCCAGAAATGGAATATATTGCCATTCGTGAAAATCAAAGGCAGCAAGAATATAAGGATAAAATAGGGCAGCACCCAGGCAACAGTTTTGGAGCAAATACCCCACGAGAAATTACCCCGGAATTTGTCAGAAGTGAAGTTGCCTTAGGAAGAGCTATTATTCCAAACAACATTAATCACCCGGAAAGTGAACCCATGATTCTTGGTAGAAACTTTTTGGTTAAGATAAACGCTAATATTGGAAACAGTGCCGTATCCTCAAGTATCGAAGAGGAAGTAGAAAAAGCAGTTTGGTCGTGTCGTTGGGGAGCCGATACCATTATGGATTTATCAACTGGAAACAATATTCATGAAACCCGAGAATGGATTATTAGAAATTCGCCTGTGCCAATTGGTACTGTGCCTATTTATCAGGCATTGGAAAAAGTAAATGGCAAAGCTGAAGACTTGACTTGGGAAATTTTTAGAGACACTTTAATTGAACAAGCCGAACAAGGAGTAGATTATTTCACTATCCATGCAGGAGTATTATTGCGATATATTCCGATGACTGCAAGACGTTTAACGGGTATTGTTTCTCGTGGAGGTTCTATTATGGCAAAATGGTGTTTGTCTCATCATCAAGAGAGTTTTTTATATACTCATTTCGAAGAAATTTGTGAGATTATGAAAGCTTATGACGTTGCTTTTTCATTAGGAGATGGTTTACGTCCTGGAAGTATTGCTGATGCAAATGATGAAGCACAATTTGCTGAGTTGAGAACACTTGGTGAATTAACAAAAATTGCTTGGAAACACGATGTACAAGTAATGATTGAAGGTCCAGGTCACGTACCAATGCACATGATAAAGGAAAATATGGACTTACAATTACAAGAATGTTTTGAAGCTCCTTTTTACACTTTAGGACCATTAACTACAGATATTGCACCGGGTTATGACCACATTACTTCGGCAATAGGAGCCGCACAAATTGGATGGTATGGTTGTGCCATGTTGTGTTATGTAACCCCAAAAGAACATTTAGGTTTACCCGATAGAAATGATGTTAAAACGGGTGTAATTACTTACAAATTAGCAGCACATGCGGCAGATTTAGCAAAAGGACACCCGGGAGCTCAAATCAGAGATAATGCTTTGAGCAAAGCTCGATTTGAATTTAGATGGAATGATCAATTTAATTTATCGTTAGACCCAGATACCGCTCGTGAATACCATGATGAAACGTTACCTGCAGAAGGAGCTAAAATAGCACATTTTTGTTCGATGTGTGGACCAAATTTTTGTTCTATGAAAATATCACAGGAAGTACGAGATTTTGCTGCAAAACAAGATGTTGATGAGCAAGAAGCTTTAGCATTGGGAATGAAAGAAAAATCAAAAGAGTTTACTGAAAAAGGAAGTGAGGTTTATCTTTAGGAAGTGGGAAGATGGAAGTCGGAAGTCCGAAGTCGGAAGACCGAAGTTTGGAGTTTGGAGTTGGCATTTAGCGTTGGCTTCCCCTCTTGAGAGGGGTTGGAGTTTACCACGCTAAAGCGTGGGTGTGTAAAAAATAAAACAGTTTGAAAATACTAATCTCATATCCTATTAAACTTAATAATGAAGTTGCATTAATAAACGAATTAATGACTTCAGGAGAATGGGATTTATTTCATTTAAGAAAACCGGATTATGCAACCAATGAACTTATGGAATTATGGAACAAACTGGATGATGATGTGAAAAAAAAAACAGTTCTACATCAGGATTTTGAGGGTTCATGCCATTCGTTTGAGGAAGTTGAAGCATTAGACGGGCAATTACCTTATTGTTTTTTAAGCCCAATATTTGACAGTATTTCAAAGCGAGGATACCATGCAAAATTTGATAAAAAAGAGCTGCAAGAATTTTTGAAAAAAAAGAGAACAATAAAAGTGATTGGTTTAGGGGGAGTTACGTCTGAAAACTATGCTGAACTATTGAATTTAGGCTTCGATGGCGGAGCTTTTCTAGGAAGTGTTTGGAAAAATATAATTAAGAATTGAAAAATCGTCCAAAAATATTAACCATTGCAGGCTTCGACCCATCAGGAGGTGCCGGAATTTTGGCTGATATTAAAACGATTGAAGCAAACAAATGTTTAGGATTTGCTGTTTGTACTGCAAATACCATTCAAAATGAAAATGAATTTGTTTCACCCAACTGGATTACCGAAAAAGAAGTTTTTGCCCAACTAGAGGTACTAATGAAGATACACACCTTTGATTATGTAAAAATTGGGTTAATTTCTTCATTTGAATTTTTAAGAAAAATAAACTCAAAACTCATCACTCAAATCCCATCACTTAAAATAATTTGGGACCCTATTTTATCAGCAAGTGCAGGGTTTGACTTTAAGCACGATTTATCTGAATTAAAAACTGTTTTAAAAGATGTTTATATGATAACTCCAAACTGGAACGAAATAAAACAACTTTCAGATAAAACAGATGCTATTGAAACTGCAACTTATTTAGCTCAATATACTAATGTATATTTAAAAGGTGGACATCATCCCACTACAAAAGGAAAGGATTACTTATTTTTTGATGGGAAGGTGAACGTTTTTAATCCTAAGAAAAAAGTAAACTACGAAAAACATGGTTCGGGGTGTGTTTTTTCCTCGGCATTAACTTCCAATCTTGCAAAAAAATACCCTGTTGTCAAAGCTTGTTTACGAAGTAAAAGTTACATGTATAAATTTTTAAACAGCACTCCAACACTATTAGGCACACACAAATGATGATTGAAAACCTACAATATATTACTCAGGAAACTGAACATCTAACACATATTGATTGTGTAAGAGAAGCATGTATTGCAGGAATAAAATGGATACAATTAAGAGTAAAAAATGAGTCAGAAGAGGAATATTTAACTATCGCAAAAGAGGCTAAAATTATTTGCGATTTGTACGATGTAAAGTTAATTATTAACGATAACGTTGCCGTTGCTTTACTAGTAAATGCTTATGGTATTCATCTTGGAAAATCAGACATGAATCCAACAGAAGCACGGCAACTATTAGGTGAAAACACCGTTATTGGAGGAACTGCAAACACTTTAGAAGATGTGATAACTTTAATGAACAATAAGGTTGATTATATCGGATTAGGTCCTTTCCAGTTTACAGCCACCAAAAAAAACTTAAGTCCTGTTTTAGGAGTGGAGGGTTATTACAAAATAGTGCAACAATTAACCGAATTAAAATTAAAAAATAAAATCCCTCCTATAATTGCCGTTGGAGGAATTAAAACGGAACATGTAAAAGACTTAATGAAAACAGGGATATACGGCATAGCTGTATCGGAATTACTAACCAATGATTTTAGCAAAACACATTTGTTAAAAGAATTAATTGAACAAAAACAATATTTATGTTACAAATAGCAGATAAAATATTTAATTCCAGACTGTTTACCGGTACAGGAAAATTCAGTTCCAGTCGACTTATGGAAGACGCATTGCTGGCTTCAGGTTCCGAATTGGTAACGGTGGCTTTAAAACGGGTTAATGTTAACGACAAAGAGGATGATATTTTAATCCACCTGAACCATCCTCAATTTAATTTATTACCCAATACTTCGGGCGTAAGAACTGCAAAAGAAGCCATTTTTGCTGCTGAACTAGCACGTGAAGCGTTAGAAACCAATTGGTTAAAACTAGAAATTCATCCCGACCCAAAATACTTAATGCCCGACCCCATTGAAACTTTAAAAGCTGCGGAGGAATTAGTAAAAAAAGGATTTATTGTACTTCCATACATACATGCCGACCCAGTTTTGTGCAAACGATTAGAAGAAGTTGGAGTTGCAGCAGTTATGCCTTTAGGCTCCACCATAGGCAGTAACAAAGGCTTAAAAACATTAGATTTTTTAGAAATTATTATTGAACAAAGTAATGTTCCGGTAATTATTGACGCCGGAATTGGCTCACCTTCTGATGCCGCTAAAGCAATGGAATTAGGTGCTGATGCTGTTTTAGTAAATACTGCCATTGCAGTTTCTGACAATCCTGTTCAAATGGCGATTGCGTTTAAATTGGGTGTTGAGGCAGGAAGAATGGCTTTTGAAGCACGGTTAGGAGCACAAACAAAACATGCAATGGCAAGCAGTCCTTTAACTTCTTTTTTAGATTAATGACTAGTTTTAAAAACATATTCGACAGCTACCATTGGGACGAAATAAAGCAAAACATTTATTCCAAAACAACCCATGATGTTGAACGGGCTTTATCCAAAACAAAAAGAGATTTGGAAGATTTTAAAGCTTTAATTTCTCCTGCCGCTCAACCTTATTTAGAACAAATGGCTCAACTGAGTCAGCAGTTAACCCAAAAAAGATTTGGAAAAACGATCCAAATGTATATTCCTTTGTATTTAAGTAACGAATGTCAGAATATTTGTACCTATTGTGGATTTAGTTTTACCAATAAAATTCCTCGAAAAACTTTAACAGATAATGAAATAATAAAAGAAGTAGAATTCATTAAATCGTTGGGTTACGACCATATTTTAATCGTTACGGGAGAGTCCGAAAAGACTGTTGGAATAGATTATTTAGAAAATGCCATTCGAATTATTCGCCCTTATTTTTCACATATTTCTATAGAAGTACAACCTTTAGAGCAAAACGAATACGAACGATTAATAGCTGTTGGCGTAAATACAGTGTTGGTTTACCAAGAAACCTATCATCAGGAAGATTATAAAAAACACCATCCAAAAGGAAAAAAATCGAATTTTTATTATCGTTTAGAAACTCATGACAGATTGGGAAAAGCAGGGATTTATAAAATGGGATTGGGTGTTTTAATTGGATTGGAAGATTGGCGTACGGATAGTTTCTTTACTGCTTTACATTTAAAATATTTAGAAAAAATGTATTGGCAAGCTAAATATTCCATTTCATTTCCCCGATTACGACCACATTCGGGAGGTTTAGAACCAAAAGTAGAAATGAGCGACAAAGAATTGGTTCAATTGATATGTGCTTACCGTTTGCTCGATGAAGAAATAGAACTTTCGGTTTCAACGCGTGAATCGGAAAAGTTTAGAAACAACATTATTAAATTAGGGGCAACTACCTTTAGTGCCGAAAGCAAAACTAATCCGGGAGGTTATGTGGTTGAGAAACAATCGTTGGAACAATTTGAAATTTCTGATGAAAGATCAACTGCAACAATAGACCAAATCATCCGACAACAAGGTTACGAACCTGTTTATAAAGATTGGGAAAAATCTTATTAAAAATGTAAACCTTGAAGGTTTGATAATACCAATTCTTAATTTAAAATAGTCCAAAGGATATTTTAAATTTTAGAATTGTAAATGCCGCCCGATAATATGTTTAGTCCTAATGCAATTGGACTATTACATATTACGTAACGGTATAAGTTCTAAAAACCTTTCGAGTTATAAAAAGTAAGTAACTTGGTTTTCCTAAAAGTTTAAAGGAACTGTCGATAAATGTGATGGCAAATAATATTTTAAATACGATGTACAGCAGCAATGGTTATACATACAGTTATATTTATGGAGATTTAATTACAGAGAATTTTTATTACCCACAAGCAGGTACTAATTTTTTGGTTGGGTTAACGATGAAGTTTTAGCCAATTATTTCCTTAATTGCGAAGGAGGTACGGCTGAAGGAATTTTATTATTGATGGACTTTATATTTAAGAAAATTCTTCACTTCATTTTGTAGATACTTTGACTTGACTCGGTATAACAAAAATTTCCAATAACAACTCAAAACTACAATTAAATATACTTCGTGTAATAATCGGTTTTATTTTTGTTTCTTTTCCCATAACGCTTTCACATATTTCTTAGTGCCATCAACAATAGGCTTTATCACTCTATTTTTATCCAATGGGAATTGCGTTGGTAAACTTTCACTTTGGTCAATATGAAATTCCTTAAAGAGTCTCGTTCTAAGTTTCTTTGATTCTTTATTATTAGGATCAAACTCTCCTAGCCTGTGAGCATATTGTTTTCGTAGAAAGTGAATTATTTCAATCATATTATGTCCTTCCAATTCTGTATCTATTGTTACTCCATCTGATTTGATGCCTTCATATTCTAAAAGCGAGTGTAATCGAACAATAAAATTTTGATTCAAGTATTCTGAAAGTATATTAAGTTCTTTTCGTGTTTGGTTAGTAATCGGATTTTGAAATGTGAATTCTATATCAAACCAACTTGAAGGAACTTTTGACCCACAATTAATTATATTTTTTCCTTCGTGATGTTCAGCCACGTATTGAACAATTCCTCTTAATGAAAGATGAATTTGATGCAATTCATCAATACGCTCAATTAAATCTTGTAAAGTAGTAGATTTCATTTGTAACGAAGTATTTTATATAATTCCAAAAAGTGATCCACCTTTCTCTCCCAACTCATCCACTCGTTTTTCAATTTCGGCATCTTTTATCAGCAGTGGAGCATGGTGTGGTTTTATTCGGGCATCAATAATTAGTGGACCTTTGCAACCCCAATGTTTGTGTTCGGTAAAACTGTTTACTCCATAAATATCTTGTGCTGGGTTGCTGCGGGTAAAAGTAGTCCATAAAAAGTTGTTGAGGTTTTCAGCAACAAACGAGGCATCGTCCACCAAGAGGACTATCATTACACCTTCGGTGTTTGAGGTTTGAAGTTTGAGGTTTAAAGTTTCAAGTTCTTTTTGGGCATTTTCATAAGTTGTAAATGCATTAAAGTTGATAGCAATAATACCATTCATTACCAATTTTCCATTTTCAATTGAGCAATTTTTAATTAATTCTCGCTTCTTCTCGCCAACTGCAGCAATAACTACTTTAGATCCTTGATTAATCGCAGTTCCGCTATAATCTAACGTATCAATGGTGGTGTTGGTTTGGAAATGCAAATCCCTTGTCCAATCTACCCGTTCCAGTAAATGAGTGAAAAAAGCCGCTATGTTATTACAATTTAAAGTGGGATTATCTTCTTTATTAATGATTAACAAAAATTTAGCTAAACTCAATTGCCCTTTGCCCAAAATGTGGTTAGCAATGGTTAAAAGTTCTTGTGGTTGTTGAAGTTTTTGGTAAGGAGTGTATCTTTCGCTTCCTATTGCTAATAATAAAGGGTGAACTCCAGCGGCATCCACCGCATTTATTTCGTGTAATCCAGGTATTTCCGTTTGTAACGCTTTACCAGCTAATTGATGTATTAATGTTCCAAATTGCGTGTCTTCTTGTGGTGGTCTTCCAACTACTGTAAAAGGAAAGATGGCATCTTTCTTATGGTAAACCTTGTGAACTTTTAAAACAGGAAACTCATGGGTTAAACTGTAATAACCTAAATGGTCACCAAACGGACCTTCTGGTTTTGTATCATTCGGATAAATGTCACCAGTAATTACAAAATCAGCATCCGTTGCAATGCAATAACCATCCACATAAGTATAATTAAATCGGTTGCCTGCTAAAGCTCCGGCAAATGTTAATTCGGATAATCCTTCTGGCAAAGGCATCACTGCTGCTAACGTATGTGCTGGTGGTCCACCAACAAATATGGAAACTTTTAATGGTTTTCCCAATTGATTGGCTTTTGCTTGATGAACCCCAATACCACGATGAATTTGGTAATGTAATCCGATTTCTTCATTCAGTTTATAATCGTTTCCATTTAACTGAATTCGATACATGCCCAAGTTAGAATTCATTACTCCTTCTTTGGTAGGGTCTTCAGAATAAACTTGTGGCAAAGTAATAAATGCTCCTCCGTCATTGGTCCAGCATTTAATTAAAGGCAATTTATCGATGGTAGTTTCTAAAAAATTAGTGGGCAAACCCGACACCTTTTTTGGCATCGATTTACGAGCCAATAATCCTAAAGAAAAATTTTTGAAAGGGGCTTTTAATGCTCTTAAAGGATTGTTTTTTAACTCTATTAATTGCTGAACTTGTTCGAAGGTATTTCTAAAAATAAACTGACACCGTTCTGGAGTCCCAAATAGGTTGGAAACAGCTTTAAAATCACAATCTCTAATGTTTTCAAATAATATAGCCGGACCACCTTTTTCGTAAACTCGTAGCTGAATAGCTGCCATCTCCAAATTGGAATCTACTTGTTCGTGAATACGAATTAAATGACCATTTTTTTCGAGGTCGTTAACGCAATCTATAGTGCTTTTGTAAATCACAAGTTAAAAGTAATTAATCCTACTGTCATTCTGAATGAAGTTCTATCGGAAATTTATTTCCGTTATAGAACAACATGAAGAATCTATTTTTTTGGATTCTTCACTATATTTTGTAAACACTTCGACAAGCTCAAGATGACATTACTCAGGATGACAAAATTTTGTTCAGAATGAAGAAAGAAAGAACTTCTTATTTAAAATAATCTTTCATTCGTTCAAAAAAGCCTTTGTCACTACTGGTAGGATTAGGTTTAAAGTTTTCAGAACTTTTCAATTTTTCAAGAATTGCTTTTTCCTCCTTAGAAACTTTTTGAGGAGTCCAGACGTTTACATAAATTAAAAAATCGCCTTTTCCATAACCTTGAATGTTAGGAATTCCTTTGCCTTTTAAGCGAAGCACTTTACCACTTTGAGTTCCTGGTTCAATGTTAATTTTTACTTTTCCATCAATGGTTTTTATTTCTGTGGAAGCACCTAATGTTGCATCTACAAAGTTGAGGTACAAATCGAATAATAAATTGGTGCCATCTCTTTTGATGCTTTCATGATGTGTTTCTTCAATTAATACAATTAAATCTCCAGGAATACCATCTTTTGGTCCTGCATTTCCTTTTCCAGTTACCGAAAGTTGCATTCCATCTTCCACTCCTGCAGGAATATCTATGGTAATAATTTCTTCTTTTTTTATCAAGCCATCTGAATTCGCTCCAGCAGGTTTTTTGTCGATTAATTTACCATCTCCACCACAGGCAGGACAGGGTGC
Source organism: uncultured Vicingus sp. (assembly GCA_964360245.1). Taxonomy (GTDB): domain Bacteria; phylum Bacteroidota; class Bacteroidia; order Flavobacteriales_E; family Vicingaceae. The sequence continues at coordinate 5,592 of CAYHWX010000038.1, read as the reverse complement.
CGATGTTTGCATTTGACCAAGTATGGTATTGGCAATTCTAGTAACTTGACCAGAGCCATGGCACTGGGTACAAGTTTTAGTGGTTACACCTTCGGCATTAACTAATTTGGTAACTTTAATTTTTTTCTCAACACCTTTGGCAATATCTTCCAATGTTAATCTTACTCGTACTCTTAAATTACTTCCTTTATGAACTCTTCTTCCACGACCTCTAGAACTTCCACCAAAACCACTAAATCCTCCGCCTCCACCACCAAAAATATCTCCAAATTGTGAGAAAATATCGTCCATGTTCATACCACCACCTCCGCTGTATCCACCACCTGCGGCTCCACCAACTCCTGCGTGTCCGAATTGATCGTATCGTTGTTTTTTTTCTGGATTACTCAGTACTTCGTATGCTTCAGCAGCTTCTTTAAATTTTTCTTCAGAAGCTTTATCGTCTGGGTTTTTATCAGGATGATATTTGATAGCCATTTGTCGGTAAGCTTTTTTTAGTTCGGCTTCCGTTGCATTTTTGGATACTCCTAATATTTCGTAATAATCTCGTTTGCTCATTTTTATTTAATTCAAAGTTCGAAGTTCAAAGTTCAGGCAACTTCAAACTTCAAGCTAGTCTTTACTGTCCAATAACTACTTTGGTAAATCTTATTACTTTTCCATTCAACTGATATCCTTTTTCAAGTTCGTCCAAAACCTTTCCTTTTTGTTTTTTTGATGGTGCTGGAATTTGAGTAACGGCTTCATGAAATGCAATATCAAAATCTTCACCTATGGATGATTTTACCTCATCTAAACCTTTTTGTTTTAAGATATTCAGCATTTTGTTGTGAATTAATTTTACTCCATCTATCGCCACTTTAATATCATCCGATTCTTCCATCGCTTTTAATGCTCTTTCAAAATCATCAATTACAGGCAAAATAGCTGAAATTACCTCTTCTCCAGCTGTTTTATATAATTCTATTTTTTCTTTTTGAGTTCTTTTTCTGAAATTATCAAATTCCGAATATAACCTCAAGTATTTGTTGTTTACCTCATTGTATTTTTCTTCAGCAATTTCTTCTGGAGACAATTTCTGAGTTTTTTCAATAGGTTGTTCTTGGGTTTCATCAATAGGTTGTTCTATATTTTCTATTTCTTCTTTATTTTCCTTACTCATAATTAGTTGATTTTATTTCTCGAAAAACGAGTTGGCAAAAATACTACCATTGTACCAATTATAGTCAAATTGACAGTTTTTTCTTTCTTTAGTTTATTTAAAAGAAAAAAAGGCAGAGAAAATCATCTTCTGCCTTTTATTACTAGTGAATCTAGTTTTTATTTTTTAACAAATTTCTCTAGCGTTTGTTCTAATTCATCACCTCTTAAATTTTTGGCAATTATATTTCCTTTGCCATCAATGAGGTAGTTCATCGGAATAGAACTGATACCATAAGCCGCAGCACCTTTAGAATCCCAACCTTGCAAGTCGCTAACATGGTTTTTCCATAATAAATTATCCTTGATGATGGCGGCTTTCCAACTAGCGGCATCTTTATCTAAAGAATAACTGAAAATTGTAAACTTGTTACCATTGGTGAATTTTGCATCTTTGTATTTAGTGTAGGCAGCAACTACCGCTGGATTTTCTCTTCTACATGGTCCACACCACGAAGCCCAAAAATCAATTAATACCACTTGACCTTTTAAGGAAGAAAGTTTCAAAAATTTTCCATCAGGATTTTTTTCACCTAAATCGGGAGCTTGAGAACCTACTTCAAAACCTGTTGGATTATAAATAAATCCAGCAGCAATAATGATGATTACAACAAGGATAATAGATGCTTTAAATTTTTTAATTGTTTGCATAGTTTTTATTTTGTTTGATAAAATTAAGAAATTTATAATCAAGTAATTTGCAAGGAATAAGATATTAACTTAATCTTAACAACATTATTATAAACGAGTAATGTCAGCCCCTATTGCATTCAATCGGTCATCAATAAATTGATAACCTCTGTCTATTTGTTCAATGTTGTTGATGTTGCTCTCTCCATCAGCCGAAAGTGCTGCAATTAATAAAGATACTCCAGCTCTAATATCTGGTGAGGACATGGTTGTCCCTCTTAAATTATACTCCTTATTAATTCCAATAACTGTTGCCCGGTGTGGGTCACAAAGTATTAATTGAGCACCCATGTCTTTTAGTCGGTCAATAAAAAATAAACGACTATCAAACATTTTTTGATGAATTAATACTGTTCCTTTTGCTTGCACTGCTGTTACCAATAATACACTTATTAAATCGGGAGTAAAACCAGGCCAAACAGCGTCATAAATGGTTGGGATAGAACCATCTATCATTTTTTTTATTTCATAATGGCTTTGTGACGGAATATAAATATCATCGCCTTTAATTTGTAAGTCGATACCTAATCTTCTAAAAGTGTCGGGAATTCTTCCCAACATATCCACTCTACAATCTTTAATGGTAATTTCTGATTGTGTCATTGCCGCCAATCCAATAAAAGAACCCACTTCAATAAAATCAGGCAATAATCGATGTGTACAACCACCCAATTCAGACACACCCTCAATAGTTAATAGGTTAGAAGCTACTCCGGTAATTTTTGCTCCCATACTGTTTAACATGGAACATAATTGTTGAAGGTAAGGTTCGCAAGCTGCATTGTAAATAGTAGTTTTTCCTTTTGCCATTATTGCAGTCATTACAATATTGGCGGTACCAGTTACCGAAGGTTCATCCAACAAAATGTATTTGCCAGTAAGGTTATCTGCTTTTAAGGAATAAATACCAGCTTTTGTGTCGTACGTATAAGTTGCTCCTAACTGTGAAAATCCTAAAAAGTGGGTGTCTAATGGGCGAGCTCCAATTTTATCGCCGCCGGGTTTGGGCATATAAGCCTTTTTAAATCGAGCCAAAAGTGGACCCATTATCATGATGGAACCTCTTAAAGAAGCAGCTCTTTTTTTAAATTGTTCGCTTTGTAAATAATCCAAATTAACGTCATCAGCTTGAAAATGAACGGTTCCGTTTCCTTCCCGTTCCACTTTAACACCCAATTCTTCTAATAAATCGATTAAAAAGTTAACGTCTCTAATAAAAGGAAGATTGGTTAGTGTAACTTTTTCTGGAGTTAATAAAACAGCACATACAACTTGTAATGCTTCATTTTTAGCACCTTGCGGAATCAATTCACCTTTTAAACGATTTCCACCATTTATTTTAAAAGTAGCCATTGTTAATATCTACGTTTTTTGAAATTTTGTTTTTTCTGAGGTTGTTTACCATTTTTATTTGTTGAAGAGGTCTTTTTCTTGTTCATGGAAAGGATATCGTTGGTGCCGAGTATTTGTAGTGTTTCTGGAACTGTTAATTGTCCTTTTGAGATGAGTTTTAAATCGGCTAAAATTTGTTTGTCTTCAACACTATCTTGATTAAAGGTGAGGTACGTTTTTTTCATTAAATTCACAATAATTTGAATCAACGCATTTTTCTCATCACCATCTTCGTACTTTACTGCTGTGTCGATTAAATCTTTAATAGATTTTCCATAATGTTTAAATCTGTTTTCAGTTGCCGGGTAATCCATTTTTTGGGGTTTCTCAAAAATTACATCTTTGTTGGGAAGCGGATAAGGAGAATCTACATCTAATTTAAAATCGGAAATGATAAATAAATGGTCCCACAATTTGTGTTTAAAGTCGGCAATATCTCTTAAGTGAGGATTTAACTGCCCCATCACACTAATAATTCCATGTGCCATTTTATTGCGTTCTTCCCTGTTTTCTAATGCAATGGCATGCTCTACCATTTTCTGAATATTTCGCCCATATTCAGAGATAGCCATTTGCGTTCTTCTTGTATTGTAATCTTTTTCTTCAATTGCTTCCATTATAATCGATTCATTTTTAACTACTTCAAAAGTAAATATATTATTTGATTATTGTCAATTTTGCGAATTTTAATAACAGTTGTTTGTTGCCAATGTTTTGAAAGTTGATGGTTGCTTTGCCGTTGTCTAAATTTTCTATAATACCATTACCAAACTTAATGTGATTGACCATCATTCCTGTAGCAAGGCTTAAACTGTTGGCACTTTGTTCGGAATCTACCAGTTGGGAATTGGATATTTTTTTTAAATTTTTAGGTACTGTTTGAATCACTTTTGATGGCATCTCCTTTTTGGGAGACATCGAACTTTTTTTGCTAGTGTAATTATTTTTTGAAACCTGATTTTTTGATTCCAACCAATCATCAACAAAATCAGAGGCACTATTTTGTTGTTGAATATTTCCTTTTTGAAAAGTATATTCTAGGTATTCGTCTTTAATATCTTCAATAAACCGACTAGGTTCACAAAAAATAAGAGAACCCCATTTGTACCGGCTTGAAGCATACGAGATGTGAATTTCTTTTTCTGCTCTGGTTACGGCAACATAAAACAACCTTCTTTCTTCTTCTAATTCGGCTCTAGAAGTTAGCGACATTTGTGAGGGAAAAAGATTTTCTTCTAAACCTACCACAAAAACATAAGGAAACTCTAATCCTTTTGCAGCATGAATAGTCATTAAAGTTACTTTATCCCTGTCTTCTTTTTTTTCGTTATCGGCATTGGTTAATAAAGCAACATCTTGCAAAAATTCAGTTAAACCTCTTGGGGTAACATCCTCTTCCAATTCATTCTCGGTTTCGGTAAATTCTTTTAAACCATTTAATAATTCCTGAATATTTTCATAGCGACTAATTCCTTCAGGTGATTTATCGGTATAAAACTCTTTTAAAATGCCAGTAGTGGAAGCAATTTCATTACCCAAATCGTAAGCATTTTTACTACTCAACTGAATGGTAAAACTTTTTACCATCTCCACAAATTCTTCAATTTTTGTTTGAGCACCACCGTTTATTCCGGTATTTATTTGATTTAAATGCGTAATAATTTCCCAACAACTTTTTTCATTATTAGTTGCTGCAATTGTTATTTTATTGAGTGTGGTTTCGCCAATTCCTCTGGCTGGATAGTTAATTACTCGTTTCAAAGCTTCTTCATCATTGGGATTAATTACCAATCGAAAATAGGAAAGCAAATCTTTTATTTCTTTTCGTTGATAGAAGGAGGTCCCACCGTAAATTTTATAAGGTATATTTTTTCGTCTTAATGCTTCTTCCATTGCTCTCGATTGAGCATTTGTTCGATATAAAATAGCAAAATCTTTAGGATGTGCTTGTTGAGTCAGTTGGGTATCAAAAATTAAATTGGCAACAATTTTACCTTCTTCATTGTCGGTAGCTGCTCGGTGAACTTTAATTTTATTCCCAACTTCGTTATCGGTCCAAACTTCTTTTTTCAGTTGGTCTTTATTTTGGTCGATAATGCAATTTGCCGCATTCACAATATTTTTAGTAGAACGATAATTCTGTTCTAATTTGTAGGTTTTTGCATCGGGATAATCATTCTTAAAATTAAGAATATTTTGAATGCTTGCTCCTCTAAAAGCATAAATACTTTGAGCATCATCACCAACAACACAAACATTTACGACACGCAAGACTCCAAAAACCTCATTAAAACCATCCTTAAAGAACAA
>CAYHWX010000037.1:0-31309 GCA_964360245.1 uncultured Vicingus sp. | reverse complement strand
GAGGTCGGAATGACAATCCACACAACGTTTCCCAATTTCTCGAAAAGCCCATTTTTCTGTTTTTTTATGACAATCAAAACAAGGTGTGGCATTGTGAGCACCATTTAATGGAAAAGTACTTTGGTTATGTTGCTCTATTGTGTAGGAGAAATTTTTAAAACCTTTGAGGTCGTGGCAAGTAGAACAATCGGGAGAAACTCCATTTTTCGAAAATTGATTGTCATGATAATCTTGATGACAATCCACACATTTTCCAAATTTTAAGGGAGCTGTAAATTTTCCTTTATGGCACGATTTACAATCAACGGTGATGTGCTTTTCTTCGAGTTTGTACTTGGTTTTGCTGTGGTCGAAGTTATTTTGTTTTTTTAATGCTAAAAAAGATTCTACAGAGTGGCATTGTGTACAATTTTGTCCAAATTGATTGTTGTGAACGTCAGCATGGCAATCGGTACATCTAGTAAATGGCAAATTGGTAAATACTTGAAATTTTTTTCCTGCTCTGTCTTCTACTTTGTGACATTTTAAACAATCTACCTTTTGGTGTTTTCCTTCTAATTTGTATTTAGCTTTATTGTGATTAAATTTTGGTGCAGGCTTAAATTTGGTATCGTTGTGGCAATTGTTACAGTTTTCTGATAATGTTTTTTGGTGAACATCTTCGTGACAAGTAATACATTTCGATTTTAATCCTAAAAAAGTAGATTTATTTAATTTTAATTTTGGATTTTCGATATATTTTGGTGCATGGCAATCCACACATTTTTTCTTGGCGTGAGCGTTTTTTAAATCGTAACCCGTTAACTCGTGATTAAATTTGGATTTATCCCATTTAATAATTTCAAAATTTCTGCCATGATGGTCGTTGTGACAGCTCGCACATTCTTTTCCTTTAACGTCTTTTGAAACATGATAACCTTTGGCTTTTGAAATTTGTTCTTTTAATTCTTTATGACAATCCAAACATTTGTTGTTCGTTACTTTATTTCCTAAATCGTGGCATTTTGTACAATTAGAAACTCCTTCTAATTTGCTATGGGCATTTGATAATTCGCCTGGAGAAATTTGAGCAATACTTTTGCCACCAAAAAAAATGAGAATTAAAATAGGGTATAATAGTTGGTAAAAATTCATTCTTAATTAATGTTTTAAAATAGCCTCACCAAATTTTTTCGTGATTTGTATTCCTGCTTTTTGTAAAAATTCGGTAGGAAGTTCACCTCCAGCAAAAATAAAGACTAAATCATTTTCAATTTTTAACTCTTCATGGGTTATCATATCTACTAAAACAATGTGGTCGTGATGAATAGAAACAGGTTTGGTATTAAAACGTACCTCAATGCTTTTATTGTCAATGGCTGCTTTTATTTTAGAACTATTAGATGGTTTTATACGGTTAAACGTTTCATTTCGATAAGAAAGAATCACGTTGTTTTGAGCAGCGAGCAATAATGCCGATTCTATGGCAGAATCTCCACCACCAACTACTATAATGTTTTTACCATTAATTAATTCTGGCTCTAATAAACGATAAGCAACTTTTTCAGTAACTTCTCCTGGAATATCTAATTTTCGAGGAGTTCCTCTTCTTCCAATCGCTAACAAAACTTTTTTTGCGGTATGTTCTTCTCCTGCTGAGGTGGTAATTTTAAAAATGAAGTTTTCAGAAATAATAGACTCAACTTTTGAGTGTTCTTTTAATTGAATGTTGTTTTTCTTTATCACCGATTGCCATAAATCAAGCAATTCTGCTTTACTTGTTTCATATAATTTTATTTTTCCATAAAGCGGCAAATCCATAGGTGAAGTCATTACAATTTTAGACCGTGGAAAAGTAAAGACAGTTCCACCTAAGGTATCTTGTTCTAAAATCATTGCTTTTAAATTATGTTTTTTTGCGGTCAATGAAGCAGAAATTCCAGCAGGACCAGCACCAATAATAATAAGATCGTAAGTCGCAGTGTGTTTTTTTTCGAGTGATTTTACTATGTTTTCAACGGCTTGTTTTCCTTGTTCTACGGAGTTTTTAATTAAACCCATTCCACCTAATTCGCCTGCAATATAAATTCCAGTAACATTGGTTTCAAAATTTTGGTTGACATGAGGTAAATCAACTCCTCTTTTTTCGGTTCCAATTTGAAGTGTAATTGCTTCTGTAGGGCAGGCATGAAAACATGCTCCATGTCCAATACATCGTGAAGCGTTGATGGTGGTGGCTTTTCCATTTCTTATGCCCAAAACATCATGTTCGGGACAGGCAGAAATACACGCTCCAGTTTTTATACAATTCCCATTAATATAAGGGTGAAGAGAAACAGGCTCGTAAAGACCTTCTTCTTTGGCTATTTTAATTTTTTCATCAACTATTTTAGAGCTTTTTCTTTGCGAACGTAAATAATAGATTACTGTAAAAAGACCGATTAAAAAAACAGCCCCATAAATAACAATATTTTCTAATAATACTCCCATCGCTTAAAAAATCCAACGATAACCAAATATAATGGTTACGATTACGTGAACAATCATAATGATAAACATAATAACCGCAAATGGTAAATGGATAACATGCCAATATTTTAACATATTTTTCATGGTAGTTAAACGGTCAATTTTTCGGTTAAGGGAAATTTCGTTTTTGAGGAGTTCAATTATTTTTTTGTAGTCGCTGGTGGAAAGTAGGCTGTTTTTTAGCAATTTTTTTGCTTTTTGTATGGATTTTCTATCTTCGGAATAATTTTTTAAATAATTCGAAAAAAAGTTGCCTTGAATCACTTCAACCTTCTTTTTTGTTAATTCAATAATTTCATGATAAGTTGATTCATTGAGATTGGTAGTGTTGTTTAACATGCTACCTATATCAGTTTTTAAGTTTTTAACTTCCGTTAAACTTAACTCTCGACCTTCAATGGTTCTAGGAATTTGAATGTAAATAAATCGACCAACAATTCCACTTAAAAAAACAGCCACCATACTCCAAAAGCTAATAGAAACTACGCCACCAAATTTAAAGGAAGTATGAAACAGTACCATAATTGGACCAACAGTACATAAAAATATGTGAAATTCGAGCCAATGTTTTAAATAACCAAAACGTGAAAAGTACTTCACTCGTTTTCTAATCATGTACATGGCAACTCCTATTATGATTAAAAGTGTACCAATAATTCCTATGCCATGACCAAATACACCACTTGGTTTAAGTGATTGATAATCGGGGTGAAAAAATCGTTCTTCAATATTAACTTGGTAGTACGACAACCCCTTAAATAAAAGATAAACAAATACAAAAAAAGTAATGACTACTAGCGTTGCAATGTATATTTTATGACCTATTTTAGACATATTTAAAAAGACGTGATTTATACAATGGTATAAAGAAACCTCAAACTTCGGATTGTAAATTTAGTTTTAGCCTTTCTTGGAAGTTTTTTTTAATGATTAATGCAACAAAAAATGAATTGTATATCAATTCTACTTCACAATAATCAAGTTTCATTAAGTTATCAAACTCATTGTTATAAAGTTCGCAATTATTTACAATACGTTTTGCTAATTTATGTTTACTAGGTTGAATAGAATTTGTCAATTAATATAAATATATTGCTCAATATTAAAGCAACTTTTTATTTTAAGAGTTGACATTTGTCAAATAATGAGTGAATTTTGAAGAACTTTAAAGAAATCTTATTTATCCAACAATAAATTTTTTCTAATTCTACTCAAGGTTTCGAGGCGAACACCTAAAAATGATGCAATATGACTGAGTTGAACGTGGTTGATAAGCTTTGGGTAATTGGATTCAAAAAATAGGTATTTTTCTTTTGCTGTTAAACATTGCAACATTTTAATTCGCTCTTCCAACTCAATTCTGTGGTTATTTATAATTTGAGAATTGATGGGAGATAGAATAGGATTTTCACTCATTATTTTCCAATAATTATTTCTTTTTATGCGACAAATACTTGAATTTTCTAATGCTTCGAATGATTCTGTTGATTTAACAGAATTAATAAACCCTTTTACATTGGTAAAAAATTCATTTTTCTGTATAAATGAAGAGGTAACTTCATTGCCATTTTCTCGGGTATAAAAACTTCTAAATAATCCAGAATTTAAATAAAAAAGCTCGTTACAAGAATTTCCTTCTTTTACTAAAATAGCTCCCTTTTCAATTGCTGTTACGTCCACTACAGTTGATAGCAGTTTTTTTATAGCATCTGAAATTTTGATGTGTGTTGCTAAGTTTTGAATTAATGGATTAAGTTTTAAATCAAAAGAATGTTTCATTGTTTTTAAAAGCTTAGCGTGTTAATTCTTGAAGTGTTTGCTCAATCAACTTTTTAACAGACAGATGGTAGTTTTTGCTAAATTCTTTAGAAAAACGATTGGCAATGATAACACAAATAGTACAAGCATGGTGACCTAAAGCTTTAGACAAACCATATAAAGCAGAAGTTTCCATTTCAAAATTGGTGATACGATAATTGTTGTAACTAAAATCACGCAGTTTTTCATTTAATTGTGTTTCTTTTAATGGAATTCTAAGAACACGACCTTGAGGTCCGTAAAAACCACACGCAGTAGCAGTTATTCCTGAAATACAACCAGTTTTTAATTGATTAAATAAATCAGAAGAAGCTTTTACAAAATAGGGTTGAGCAAATTCTTTCAAATAATTAGTTTGCTGGTAAAATTGGCTCAAAAGTTCCACTTCTTCGGTTGTTTGTTCTAGTTGGTAGTAATTCATTAAGCCGTCTAACCCCAAGCCATATTCAGAAATTACGAATGAATCAACAGGAATATCTTTTTGTAAAGCGCCAGAAGTTCCCAATCTAATGATGTTTAATGCTGTTTTTTCCTCCTTAATAGTTCTGGTTTCCAAATTAATATTTACTAATGCATCCAATTCATTAATTACAATATCCAAATTGTCTGTACCCATTCCAGTTGACATCACCGTTAATTTTTTTCCATTTAAAGATCCAGTATGGGTAATAATTTCTCTGTTGGTTACTTTATATTCAACCTTATCAAAATAATCGGAAATAGAAGCGACTCTGCTGGGATCACCAACTACAATAATATCTTTAGCAATTTGATGTGGATGTAATTTAAGATGATAAACACTATTATCATCATTCAATACTAGTTCAGAGGAAGGGATACTATTCATTCAATTTTTTTAACAAAAACAAAAGTAGCTTAAAAATAGAAAGCTAATAATTTTAAATTCATAAATTTTATTATTTCCTTAGTTATAAAAAAATCTTTAATTTCACATTTCAAAATAAGAGAACGAGTTATAAAATGAAAAAAATTGGAATATTAGTAGTTGCATTAGTGGTGTTATCGTGTGCTAAAACAGAATTTGATGATTATGAAACTTCGTCTGGGCAAGCTGATTTCACTAATTATGTAGCTGTTGGTAATTCATTAACTCAAGGTTATCAAGATGGCGGGTTGCATAATGAATTAGGACAACAAGAATGTTCCTACCCTGCAATTATTGCAAAACAAATGAAGCTGGCAAATCCTAGCATAAATTTTCTTTTACCCACCGTTCCAGGTAATGGTTCTGGTTACATGCACTTAGAATATGTAAATGGTAAAATAAAAGTAATTAAAGCTTTTGATGCTGATATTGCTAATGACCCAACTGCAATTGACGATGACCCAACATGGAGTATCTGGGGAAAAATAGGTGCATTAGGTGATTCAACCATAAAGTATAATAATATGGGGGTATCAGGAATTAAATTAGTAGATTGTTTATCAGGCGGAAAAAATACTACTTTAAATTTCAATTTGTTAAAAAATTCTTTAAATGAATATGGTCGATTTTTAAATTTTGGAGATGGAACAACCCCAATTTCATACTTGGATCATATTAAAGCAAGCAAAGCTACTTTTTTCACCAATTGGTTAGGCAACAATGATGTGTTGGGTTGGTCAACTGCTGGAGGTGATGATGAAGCAGTTATGGATCCTAATGGAATTTCAGTTCCTGGACTTTATTTATCTCAATTGTCAGATCTTGATGAGTTTAGAGATAAATATGATTCGGTGTTAACTGCATTTGGTAACATGGGAGCAAAAGGTGTTTGTGCAACATTACCAGATGTAACTTCAATACCTTATTTTAATACAGTAACTCTCGAAGCAATAGGTGATGATGTTTGGATTAGAGAAGGAGCAGATACCAACGTAGTTCGTAAAGCAACGGAAGAGGATTTGTTGTTGCTTACTGCTTCGGATGAACTGGCAAATGGAATGGGAAAAATTCAATCAAAACCTTTAAAACATACTGTTGTTTTAGATAAAGATGAAATTGCTATTGTTCAAAATAGAACCAACGAAATTAATGCAGCCATTAGAACTTTAACAAGTCAACATGGTTTTGCTTTGGCAGATATGAACCAATTTATGAAAACATTAACCAATACAGGATTGAGTTTTGATGGTGTTGATTTTTCACCAGTTTATATTGAAGGAGGTTTGTTTTCGTTAGATGGTGTTCATCCAAATTCTAGAGGGTATGCTGTAATTGCTAACGAATTTATTCGAGTCATTAATGATTTTTATGGCTCCAATTTACAGCCTGTTGCTGTAGGAAATTACAGAGGAATAACCTTTCCTTAAAAGATAAAAAAATGAATTATTAAACCATATTATAAATTAAACTTTTAAAAACTACAAATTATGAAAAAAATTCTACTTTCTTTAATCGCATTAGTTGCAGTCAACATTGTTATTGCTCAAAATTGCACACCAGACCCACAATACACTGCTCCTGGTGTTTATCCAGATAGTGCAACTGGTTTGCCACCTGCTTATGTTGGTGTACCTTATGATGTAACAATTACTGAAGTTGTTCCTGTGGATACTTGTATTGTGCTTATTTTTCCTCCATGTACAGTAATACCAATTGATAGTGTTGTGGTTGATAATTTTACAGGACTTCCTGCAGGATTTACAGTAGTATCAGAAAACCAAAGCAATCTAAATTTTACATTTTTAGGAGGAACATCAAGTTGTATGAGAATTACTGGTACAGCAACTGCTGGTCAAGTTGGAACTTACCCATTAACAGTTTCTGGTTTGTCATGGGCTACAGTATTCAGTGTGCCAACATCACAACCTTTTTCTGTAAATTATTATTCTATACAGGTATTAAATCCTTCAGGCATCAACTCTTTTTCTGGAGAAAATTTACAAGTGAATCAAAACACTCCAAACCCTTTTAATAATACTTCATCAATTGAATTCTACTTACCAACTAATGAAAATGTTAACATAAGCATTAATAATGTGGTAGGAAAAGTAATTCGAAATGAAAAAATGAGTGGAAAAAAAGGAAGTAACAACTACATCTTAAATGCAGCTGATTTTTCTAACGGTGTATATTTTTTCAGTTTAACTTACTTAAACCAAACCATCACCAAAAAGTTTGTTGTCAACAAATAAGAGCATAACTATTTCAAAGGATTAAGATGAGAAGAATAATGTTAGCATTAATGATAGCCCCTTCAATTTGTTTTGGAGGCGGCTTTCAACTAAACTTGCAAGGTTTAAAAGCAGTTGCCATGGGAGGAGCCTTTGCTGGTGTTTCTTCTGACGCTTCTTGTGTATTTTTTAACCCTGGTGGAATGTCTCAATTACACGGGCATAATTTTACATTTGGAGTTAACATCGTTGATCCGCATGTTTCTATTCAAACTCCAGAAACGGCTAACACTAATCAAACTTCTGGAAAAGCTACACCCATTCATTTTTATTATGTTGGAGAATTGAATGATAGAATGAACATTGGATTTTTAGTGAACAATCAATTTGGTTCTTCTTCTTCTTTTGCCGACGATTGGCAAGGAAGATTTATTATTCAAAATATTTCACTAAAAACATTTATGTTTCAGCCAACATTGTCCTATAAAATACATGAGAAAGTAAGTGTTGGTGCTGGTTTTGTTTATGCACGTGGTAGCTTTTCAACAGAAAAAGCAGTACCACTTGCTTCCAATTCTACAACAGAAGGAAAAGCTCATTTGGAAGGAAACGGCGATGCAGTTGGATATAACGTTGGAATACATTCTCAATTCCTTACCCTTGGAGATGAATCAAAAAATACTAAATTTTCTATCGGAGTAGATTATCGCTCTCCAATGCCAGTAGATTTAACCAATGGTGTTGCTGAATTTACAGATATACCAACCTCCTTAAGAGAAAAATTTCCGGAAACAACATCTTTTGTTTCTAAAATTACATTGCCGTCAGTTTTTACCATTGGGTTAAGTATCAAACACACCATAGTCGATAAATGGTCTTTAGAATTTGCTTATGATTTAAACAGAACGGGTTGGTCTTCTTATGATACCTTAGCTTTCGATTTTCAAAATGCAGATACTCCCGATTCTAAACAAATACAGGATTGGGGCGACGTGTTAACTCACCGCTTAGGATTCGATTTTACCTATAAAAATAAATACAGTGCAAGAGTTGGTTTATATGCCGATAATACCCCAATGAAACAAAATTTGGTGAGTCCTCACTTACCTGAGGTCAATCAAATAGCTTATACTGCTGGTTTAGGTTATAAAATAAACGACAAAGTTTCTGTTGATTTTGCTTATATTCGACAAAGTGTAAGTAGTGATGACGTGAGTTTATCGCAATATAAAATGGAAGATGGTAATTTTGTGAAAGACAATGGAGAATTAGTTCAAACAGGTGAGTTTAACTATAAATTTAATAGAAAAGTAAATGTTTATGGTTTAGCAGTTAACATCAAATTTGGTGGTAAATCTAATAAAGAACCAGAAATTATAAAAGAATAAATGGAAGATGAAAAGATTTAATTTACTCACTACAACTTTTATTGTTTTCTTATTTTTTTCATGCACCAAATCGGAGTTCGATGAATATGAAACCTCAGCTGGTTCTGCCGATTTTTCTAACTATGTTTCTGTAGGAGATTCTTATACACAAGGTCTTCAAGATGGCGGTTTGCACAATGAATTTGGACAACAATCAAATTCCTACCCTGCAATTATTGCCCAGCAAATGGGAACGCCATTTATTCAACCTTTAGTAGCTGGAACAGGTTCTGGCTACATGCATTTGGAATATCGTAATGGAAAAATAGAAGTAATAAAAATTTATGATGCTGATTTGGCGTATAACGACCCTGCAGCAATTGCTTACGATTTTTCATTTAACAGTTGGACAGACACCACCATTCGATACAACAATTTGGGAGTAGGTGGTTTAAATGTTAGAAATGTAGCTCCACAAAACAGCACCGAAAGTTTAGAATATCATATTTATTTAGGTGGAGGAGCAACTGCTCCTTTAGCTTGGAACGGTGTAAATGGTCAACCCATTAGTCCTTATGGTCGATTTTTAAATTGGGGTGATTTAAGTACTCCAATAGAGTATGTAAATCAGGTTAAAAAAAGTAAAGCAACATTTTTCACCAATTGGTTAGGTATCAACGATGCCATGAGTTGGGCTAAATCTGGAGGAGATGAGGTGAGTGGCTCATCTGCTTTAACCGACCATTTAGAATTTAGAGAAAAATACGATAGCATTTTAGATGCTTTTAAAGCAAATGGAGCAAAAGGTATTTGTGCAACTGTTCACGACATTACCCAAAGTCCATTTTTTACCACCATCACATTAGAAGTGCTTGGAAAAGATGTATGGATTAAAGAAGGTGTAGATACCACGATTATTCGTAAAGCTGTGCCAGAAGATTTGATTTTGCTTTCGGCAAAAGATTTTTTGGGCGATGGAGTAGGGTTAACGCAAGCAGACCCTTTGCCTCACCAACAAGTATTAGATAAAGACGAAGTAATAGTGGTTAGAAATTATATTACGGATATTAATAATCAGATTGATGCTTCTGCTGCTAGTCACGGTTATTATGTGTTAGATATGTATGCTTTTATTAATACATTTAGTTCAGGTGTTACTTTTGATGGAGTTGATTTGAGTCCGAAATATATTGAAGGTGGAGCATTTTCATTAGATGGACTTCATCCTAATTCCAGAGGATATGCCATGATAGCCAACGAATTTATTAAAGCCATTAATCTAAATTTCCAATCCAATTTACAAACTGTACCTGTTGGTAATTATAGAGGAATAACTTTTCCTTAATAGTTTAGAATTTTTCTCTTTTTAAACGATTTAACATTGGGGAAGTTTACACCTACATTGCCATTACCGCAAAAGCTCAAATGACAATGTGTTGGGGCATTCGGTGTTGTCAATAATCTAGTCGTAATGAAATCTGCATTTTGCGATTAATATTTCATTGTCTTTAACTTGGTATATCAATCTATGTTCTCCATCAATTCTGCGTGACCAAAATCCTTTGTACTTATGTTTTAATGGTTCTGGTTTTCCAATACCTGAAAATGGAGTTCGTGAAATATCTTTAAGTAACCCATTTATTTTTAGTAACATTTTTTTGTCGACTTTTTGCCAATATAAATAATCTTCCCAAGATTCGTCAACGAAAATATATTTCATTCTTCTAAGATGTTTTTCTGAAACGAAGAACCATTTTTTAATTTTTCAATAGCAGCATCCAATCTTTTTTCATTAAGTTTTGAAGATAATTCATGATGCGTTGCATTTAAAGAATTATATTCATCTAAAGACATTAAAACAACGCCCCTGTCTTTACCTCTATTAATTATCAAGGTCTCAAAATTTTCAGTCACTTGTTCCAAATACCTTTTAATATCTTTTCGAAAATCAGAAATTGTTGTTGTTAACATATTATTGCAATTTTGTGTACATAATTAAGTACAAATATAAGTACAAATAGTTGTGAAATCAAATTTTATCGAGATTTTATTTTAAAAATGTGTAGGTTTATTTTCCAATAGCATTACAAAATGCTTTTCTCATTCATCCTCGTTACAAACGAGGAGGAGGTGGGGGGAAGAATAAATTGTTTGGGATTTAACACAAAGCACATACCTTATAACGGCAGTTTGTCTTAAAATTATCGTTAGAACATCAAATTGTAAGCTTACAAAGCTTACAATTGAGTTAACAGACAACATTATTTAATACCCTACATTGCCATTACCGCAAAAGCTCAAATGACAATGTGCGGGTTACCATTATTCTATAAACGCTATTACACTTAAAAATCTTCTTTAATCTGCTCGGAAGAAATTATTTTTGTTTTCAATACTTTAATTTCAGTAGGTTGGAATATCCCAATCATGCTATCTAAAGCATCACTTAGAGAAATCATTTCACTTTCCTTTTTTACTATTAAATATTTTATGTCCGAATATTTGAATGATAATTTGGATGATTTTGCAATTGCATCATTCGCTGCCGCTCTTTTAATTTCATTTAAAAACTCCTCTTTGCTCAAACGATAGTCTTTTATATCGGAGTTTAAGAATGGTACATAACGCCATTCTCTTTCATCATAAAATCTTTTGTCTAAATATTTGTCTATTCGCCACATTTTACCCTCATATGATTTGTAAAATGAGGTTAACTCGAAAAAGTGAAGTATCGGATCAGCACCATGTGCCTTTATTTCATAATCTGTTTTCACATAATCCATTATTAATTTACCAAGATGTCTTGTATATTTTAATTGAATAGATTTTTCATGGACATAGTTTAATGGAGTTAAACCATTGTTTTGCCCCCATTCTTTTGACAATCCAATTCCATAAGAGCCATAAAAATTTAAATGTTCTTCAATTTTTGATAAAGGTAAGTCACAAAAACAAGACATGGGTACAGCATATTCTTTCTTTTCGGCATTAGCCATGATATACTCAGGACCAAACTCTTCCAAGCAAAATCTTGGGGAAAACCCTTCTTTTATAATTTGTATGATATTATTTGCCGAATTTGTAAAATGAAAAAGAGTGTTTGCTGAAATGGTTGTCATATTTGTTTGTCTTTAATATTAAATTTATTATAGTCGTTTTGTATTGCTGTCAACTCATTTATATGAGTGATAAAACTACATATATCTGCCTAAATTTGGCTAAATACATGTAGTTGTTGTTACATAATATCTTCAACTATATAAATTTTTTATAAATCATCAACTCGGCTTTTTATTTTTAAACGCTACTAATTTTTAACCACCATTTTGGTGTATGAATTTTGTGCAGCAGTAATTTTTACTAAATAAATTCCATTAGGCAAAGCAGCTAAATTCAATTTGTTTAAATAAGCAGTTGCATTTTTAGTAAACAGCAATTGTCCAACCGAATTGTGAATAGCAATGGTAGTATTTTCAAGACTATTGTCGTTTAATTCAATCATCAATTCATCATTAAAAGGGTTCGGGTAAATTCGTGCATCTAATGATAAATTATTGAACTCTCCAACACTCACTGGTTGCGGACTGTTGATGCAGTTTTTCTGAGTAGGTTTTTGTAAATTACTAGGGTTACAATCTAAAATATTGTACAAAAACATTGCTAAACTATCTTTGTTATTTGCCATAATGGTTGCAGAATTAATATAAGGTGGGTGGTCACCTCCTGCATATTGGTCTAAATGATGATACGTATTTATATTAGCCATTCTAATATCCATAGATCCACTTCCATATAAAAACACAGGAGTAAAACCACTCAAAGGTTGCCCATAACCAAATTGAACAGTTTGGTCGGTAAGTGCATGAGAACCATACCAAGGCACATCATCTGGGTCGATGTAGGAAGTATCTGCTACACCACCAGCAAAACCAAAAGTTCCGTTGGTTCTGGAGCAATAGCCAGGGTTACCGCTGTTTCCCTCTAATCCACCCACTTCGCTTAACCAAGTTTGCCAATTAGGAAATGTCAAGTCCGCAGTGCTATCAACATAAGTTAAGTTAATTGCCAAAATTCCACCGGCAGAACTTCCACCAAAAAATATTTGTTCTGGATTAACTTTATAAGCATTTATTGTTGCCGCATCTTGTTTAAAAAAACGCACAGCAGCTTTTCCATCTTGAATGGCGTTAAAAACAATTTTTACTGTAGTTTCCTCAGAAATTAATTGAAAAGCATTGGTTGCCAATCGGTAATTGATAGAAGCACATACATATCCTTTCTTAGCCAATTCGGTAGCAAAATATACTACATCGGCATCATTTTTTGTTCCTGCAGAAAAAGAACCACCATGAGCCAATAACACTACAGGACGATTTGTGCCTGTATCTCCCTGACCAGTATAAATATCCATCGTTAAATTAATAAGTGTACCAGCCAAATTATAGTTACTGCCGTATTGAACAGTTGATATATCAACATTTGCAAAAATATCTGTTTGATATCTTCCGTTGCATTGAGCTGATAGGTGATAAGTAGCGAATAATGTAATTGCTAAAAAGTAAATTTTTTTCATAATTATTTTAGAGTTTGGTGATAATTAATAAGTCATTTGAAAGTTAAAGATATAAAAAATGTTGTAAATTCGATGAATATCGTAATTAAATTACAAGTATTCTTAGTTTCCTATTTCTGTTGATTTCTAATCAGCAATCCTTTACTTTTGTTTCTTATGGAAATTCAAGTTGGCAATCAAATAAAGTTTATTAACGAAAACCTAGTAGGAGAAGTTAAGACAATTCTTTCTAAGGATAGATTAATCGTTAGTTGTTCCGATGGTTTTGACAGGGAAGTTTCTATCCATGAAATATTAATGGTTACGGCTGATAATGAATCTATTTACAATGTTGATAATGGTTTTTTCTCAAAAAATTTTACTCCAAAAAGTATAAAAGTAGATGGGGTTGGTGTGTTGAGCAAATATTTAGAAAGTGCCAGGTATCAATCAACAGGTATTTTGGAGATTGATTTGCATTTAGAAGAATTGGTTGAATTTCCAGGTAAGTTAGACGATTGGCAAAAATTGCTGACTCAAATGCAGCATGTAAAAAAGTGTTTAAATGCGGCGGTGGAGAAAAAAGTAAAAAAAATTGTTTTTATACATGGGGTGGGAACAGGCGTTTTAAAAGCCGAATTACACAATTATTTAGCAAATATTGATTATCTAATAATTAGCGATGCCGATTATAGACGCTACGGAATAGGAGCTACCGAAGTAACCTTTAAGGAGGGTTCTAAAAGTTAACTTATTTCTTCCCCTCTATAAAGAGGGGTAGGGGTGTGTAAATAATAAAACTCTATTTTTAGAACCCTCCTTAAATAATTATTTTCAATAAATTTATCAATCCTCATTCTAAATTTATAATTTCGTAAAACAAATCGTTCTATCGCTGCCAATTTTATTGGGAGAGGAAAGTCTGGGCAGCAAAGAGAATCCGACCTAGTGAAAGCTAGGGTATTTTAACAGGAATGTTAGAATAACAGCAAGTGCAACAGAAAAAAAACCGTCCTGACGTTTACTGTCAGGGTAAGGGTGAAAAGGTGAGGTAAGAGCTCACCAGTTACAAGAGCAATTTTGTAAATAGGTAAACCTTCGGAGCTGAAAAATCAAATAAACCAAGGCTTGAGGGTTTCTCGCCCAATCTTGGAGGGTAGATTGTTCGAGGATGAGGGCAACTTCATTCCTAGATAAATGATAGAACTCGACAGAACCTGGCTTATAGATTTGTATTTTTTAAACATCCGTCCGTCAGTTGACGGACGGATGCTTTTTATTCAACTATTTCTGCTCGGTGAGGCAATAAAGCATCTCTTACTATTATTACCTGAGTTTCATTTACGATTAGAAAGGCTATAAAATGTATTGAATTTAGCTCTTCTACGCCAGAAGAAAGAATTGGTAAATGCTCTTTTAATCCAAATTCTTTGAGATGAATTTGATGATGCTCAGCAATTTTTTTAGCATCTTCTCCTTTAAAATCCCAAATCAATTTAATTTTCTGGTTCATCTATAAAGCTAAGTTTGGCGTTTTTATAGGATTCTAAAACTAAATTTTCTTTAAAATGTAGGATAGATTGGTAGGGACCATCTTCAATAAATAAATTCACAATCCAATTGGGTACATTTCCACCAACATCTACTTTTATAAAATACTCTATAAACACATTTCCATTTTTTATTGGGGTTATTGTCCATTTACCATACATATCATCAATCCGAATCATTCCTTTTTTCTTAGGAACAATATTTAATAAAGGAGTAGAAATAGAATAAACTATCTTCGTTTTTTCATTTTGAGAAACTTCATTTTTTAATACTATATCTCTGTTGTCTAAGGGCCAAGGAACATGAGCTACACTGTAGTAAATCATCTCCCTTTTATTAATTTTTTTTAAACAATTACTTCCCGAACAATTGTAAATCCAATTGGGGTAATTAGGGACATCTATCAGCAAAAAAACAATTGATGAAAGACTTGCATGAACGGTAGTATAGACTTTTACTTGCTTTAACGTTTCTCCTGCTGGGACGTTGGAATAAATTTTTATTCCATTTTTATCCTTTTCCAATTTCCATTTAGCGGTATCATCGGCATCAAAACTTGTGGCAACAATTAAAAAAGTAAAAATGGAAATAATATAAAAAATAGTTTTCATCAATGTTATCGTTGATCTCAAGAAATACACTTGATTTTATTCACTAAATAATTAAAGTGGTGAAATTATCAATAAATAATGATTTTTAGTGTGATGATTTTGCATTGTTAGCTTTAATAATTACAAGGAAGTTCTAAAAATTAACATTATACTTCCCCTCTAATAAGAGGGGGCGAGGGGTGTGTAATCGAAAAGCACTATTTTTAGAACTCACCTATAGTATATCAAAAATTATTAAATAGAAAACATTTAAAAAGTTAACTAAAGCATCAACTATTCTTAAAAAAAATCCCAATTTTCATCGATTATTTTTATTCATGAACAACACCAAATTAATTGTCATATTAGGTTGTACTGCAACTGGTAAAACAAAGTTGGCAGCCAACTTAGCGAGTAAAATTAATGGCGAAATAATTAGTGCCGATTCTCGTCAAGTTTACAGAGGAATGGATGTAGGAACAGGAAAAGACATTGCAGAATTTGTCGTTGAAAATCAAAAAATTCCTTATCATTTAATTGATATTGTTGATGCAGGAGCAGAATACAATGTGTTTGAATTTCAAAAAGATTTTATCAATGTTTATGAGAATATTAACAAAAGAGAAAAACAAGCAATTCTTTGTGGAGGTTCAGGCTTGTACTTAGAGGCTGTTTTAAAAGGCTATCGACTGCCTCAAATTCCTGAAAATCAAATTTTAAGAAAAGAATTAGAAACCAAAACAACCGATGAATTAGTTCAACTTTTAATTTCTTACAAAATTCCGCATAACTCTACCGACACTGTTCATCGAAAAAGAACTATCAGAGCAATTGAAATTGCCAAATATGAACTTGAAAACAAAACGATGATTCAAAATTTTCCAAAAATTAAACATCAAATTTTTGGAGTACAATTTGAGCGAGAGCAGTTGAAGGAAAGAATTACCGAACGCTTAAAAACCAGATTGAAAAACGAAGGAATGATTGAAGAGGTAGAAGGTTTATTAAAAACTGGAATAACTCCCGATAAGCTAAAATATTACGGTTTGGAATATAAATTCATTACCCAATTTTTATTGGGAGAAATAAACAGAAACGAGCTTTTTGAAAACCTAAACATTGCTATTCACCAATTTTCGAAACGACAAGCTACGTGGTTTAGAAAGATGGAAAAAAATGGTTTTGAAATTAATTGGATAGATGGCAACTTATCGTTAAACGAAAAAGTAAATTTGATAACTAATCGACTCAATGAGTAATTTTATTTCATATAATTCTTCTGCTGGTTCTGGTAAAACATACACCTTGGTAAAGGAGTATCTTAAAATTGCACTGGAAACCAGAAATCCTAACCTCTACAAACATATTTTAGCAGTCACTTTTACCAACAAAGCAGCTGCCGAAATGAAAGTGCGAATAATAGATTCGCTAAAGGCTTTATCGAGCGGAAAAGATTTATCTGGAACTCCAAAATTTTTGTTGGCAGATTTATTAAAACCCATAAAAGATGGAGGTTTAGGATGTTCGGCAATAGAAATAGGAGAGCGAAGTAAAAATGTTTTGAAATCAATCCTACACAATTACAACGATTTTGGAGTGAGCACCATTGATAAGTTTACCCATAAAATTATCAGAACATTTGCTCACGATTTACAGTTACCGCTCAATTTTAACATTGAGTTGGATGAGCGAGAACTACTCGGTGCATCCATCGATTTACTGATTGCAGAAGTAGGCAGGAATGAAAAGTTGACTAAATTGTTATTAGAATATACCAGCAAAAAAGCGGAGGATGAAGAAAGTTGGCACATCGAAAACGATTTATTTAATTTTTCTAGAAACCTGCTAAAAGAAGATGGAGAACTGTATTTAGAGAAAATAAGAAAACTATCCATTGCCGATTTTGATACTATTAAAAAGCAACTCTTTCAACTCACCAAAAATTTTGAGCATAAGGTGATGGAACAAGGACAAATTGCAATTGAGTTTATTGATGCTCAAGGAATTAGTTCAAAAAGTTTCTCTGGAGGATATTTTTATAAATATTGGTTAGGCTTAAAGGACTTTACCAAATTGATGCCGAATGATACGGTTGTCAAAATTGTTAACGGAGAAAAAGATTGGTATGCTAAAACTGTTGACACCAACCAAAAACAATTAATAGACTCCAATCAATCAGAGTTAATAAAACTCTTCAATCAATCGAGACAGTACATCGATTCGTTTGAAAGTGATTACAAAGTGAATAAGCTGATTATTAAAAACTTATACAGCTTAGCGGTGCTAAACGAGATAGAAAAAACAGTACAGGAATTTAAGAAAGATAACAATGTGCTTAACATTTCCGACTTCAATAAACAGATAGCTAAAATTGTTTCGTCAGAGCCTATTCCTTTTATTTATGAGCGTTTAGGAGAAAAATACCAACACTATTTAATTGATGAATTTCAGGACACTTCCATTATTCAATGGCACAACATTATTCCATTAATTGACAACTCTTTGGGAAACGGAAAATTTAACATGGTGGTTGGTGATGCCAAACAAGCAATTTATCGTTTTAGAGGAGGAGAGGTGGAGCAGATTATTCATTTGCCTAACATATACAAACACAACAATAATCAATTATTACTAGAACGAGAAAGTGCGTTAATTAGAAATTATGACAATAAAAACCTAACCAAAAATTACCGTTCAAAAGCAGAAATAGTAAAATTTAACAACGATTTTTTTCAGTCGGTGGCTTCCAATTTATCGGAGCAATACCAGCAACTTTATAGTGATTTGGAACAAGAATTTGATCCAAAAAATACGGGTGGAGGTGTCCAACTTAATTTTATAGAAGAACCAGATAATCAGATTTTTAGATATAATGTTCTAAACAATATCATTAATACCATAAAAAATAATTGTGCAGCTGGATATTCGTTAACCGACATTGCTATTTTAACAAGAAGTAACAAGGATGGTTCTGAAATAGCTAGTTTTTTATTAGCCAATGATGTGAATGTGATTTCTTCCGAAAGTTTATTGTTGAATAATTCGGAAGAAGTTACTTTTTTGTTGAACGTATTTCGATACTTATCTTCGCCTGACGATAAAAGTTATCAGGTACAATTATTAAGTTATTTAACCAATCCTGATGATTTATTTGAAGTGTTTACTCAAGCGGAAGGAAACCAATTAATTTCCTATTTAAAAACCAAAAACATAACGCTAGATTTTGAAAAAATAGCCAACTATTCTTTGTACGAATTAGCCGAGCATTTGGTAGTGCTATTTGGTTTGGATAAAAAGGTGGATGTTTATATTCAGTTTTTATTGGATAAAATACACGAGTATGCTTCTCGTTACGATAATTCGGTAGTCAACTTTATAGAATGGTGGGAAACCAGAGCTGAAAAATTCTCAATTGTTATTCCTGAAGGTATTGATGCGGTTCGGGTAATGAGCATTCATAAATCGAAAGGGTTAGAATTTCCGGTGGTTATTTATCCTTTTGCTACTTCCAATATTCAAACAGGTGAAGACTTCTTTTGGACAGCCGAAACCAAAATAGATGGTTTAGCAGCCGCCATTTTACCCATGGTAAAAGAATTGGAAAATACTCGATTTGCAGCCGTTTATAAAGAGGAAATGAATAAATCTACCCTTGATCTCATTAATGTGATGTACGTTGCTTTAACACGACCAAAAGACCGATTGTACATTATTTCTAAAGTTGATTTTAGCAAAGGAGTACGGAAATTATCCACCAATGGTTCTGTCGCTGATTTTTTGTTTAATTTTTGCGAATTGAATCCAGCAAATAAAACAGCAGACCATATTTACCAATTTGGTTTGTTTGCTCCTAAAGAAAAACAAATAACAGAACAGATAAGTAATGATAAGGTATTTAATGAAATTAGCTACAACAACTGGAGAAAAAAAATACAAATTAGTTACCAAGCACCATTGGTGTGGGATATCGAAAACCCAGAAACCAGTGGAGCACACGGAACTTTAATCCATACTATTTTAGCTAAAATTAACACCAAAAATGATTTAGATAAAGTTTTAACTTCCTTTCAACACAAGGGGTTAATAGCAGAAGATGAGTTGCCAAAAATTAGAATTGAACTTGAAAATGTATTCAAAATAAAGGGTGTTAATGAGCTCTTTTCCGATTTTGATGAATTAAAAAACGAACGTTCTATTTTATTGCCTTCAGGCGAGTCGTATCAACCTGATAGGGTAGTGGTAAAGAATAATAGTACTTACCTTGTTGATTACAAAACAGGTGAACAAAACCAGAAACACGTTGAACAAATTAAGAATTATAAATCCTTATTAACCCAAATGGGATATCCTAACGTTAACGCCTATTTGTTGTATGTAAAAGAGAAGAGTTTAATTGATGTTTAAATTTTAACAAAATCAATATACTTTCAATAATAAGGCATTATCTTTGTAACTCACCAACAAAATTTTTACTTTTAAGAACTTAAATTAATCTTATGAAAAAATATAACTTACTTTTTTTAATTCTTTTCGTTGCTTCAATTAGCCTCTTTGCACAAGCTAAAGGCAAAAAAACAGAAACTACTGCTACAAAAACCGAAGCCAATGATAAAAAGATTGATGATTTGATATTTATGTATGTGGATGAAAAATACGACAAAGTTGTATTTAAAGCTGAAGCTTTAATGGGTTCTGATTCTTATAAAAATCATCCTTTAATTTACATTTATGCAGCGATGAGCTATTATGAAATGTCGAAAAGACCAGGGAAATATAGTGTTGGTGAAAAAAATTCTGAATTTCCAGATCCTTTAAAAATGGCTCAAAAACACCTGTATAAATTCATAAAAACAGATGAAAAGGCAATGAAGTATTACAAAACTAACTGGTATAAAGATTTCAAAGAATTTTATGTCCAAATTGCTGATACCTCTAATAAATTGGCAAATTACTTATATTTAAACGACCAGTATCGAAAAGCTGCATCAGCTTATAAAAATGCGTATCGATCTGTTCCTAGCGACCCTGTTTTATTGTTATGGGAAGGAATTGGGGAAGTGAAATCGAAAAATGCAGTAGAAGGAGACAAAAGTTTAGCGGCTGCGTTAAAAGAAATTGACGAAAAATTTATACCCTCTAAAGCAACAGCACCAGTTATTGCACAAGGAATGTTAATTGCTGAAGAATATTTAAGAGGAAAAGGGGATTATGTGAATGCTGACAAAGCCAAAAAACTAATTGCTGTTTTTAAGAAATACGACCCAGATGAATTGGATAAAAAGAAAATGGAAGCACGTAAAAAAGAAGTGATAAAGGACGATAGCATTATGCGAAAATTCTACAGTGACGAGGCAGACGAAGACAATAAAGATAAAAAAGGAAAAGTTATCATAAAAGATGGAACTGGCTCAGATGGAGGTGGAACTAAAACCGCTAACGATAAGTTGGATGAAATTGAAAAACAAGAAAAAGGTGGAGGAAAATAATACCAATTGTAATTATATTTTAGTCCAAACTAAAATATAATTTTACAATGGTTAATGCCGATATAACATGAAAATAGTTAAATGAAGCGATAGCTGAAATTGGACTATATTGAATGTATAATCGGCGTAATAGCTCCAACTAACTTTTTATAAAATCGTAACACCAACTGTTGCGATTTTTTTTTATAAGGTTAATATAATTGACTATATTTGGATTAAATGTATAAGGCGGATATGATTTACGCATCATATACAAGTGGTTGAAGGTAATTATCAAATGACACATATGAGGACTATAACCATATTTTTATTTGTGTTAGTTAGGTTACTTACAAATTGTCATTCAAAAAATTCAGAAACAAAAGGTAAAACTAATTAGAATATGGAATTAAATGCTAAGGATAGCTTTGAGCGAATCGATGATAAGTATGCAAACGGGACAAGTTTAATAAAGTATAGGGAAAACACAAATGTAGATGCGATTATTGGAGACTTTCTATCCAGGATTTGGAGCTTATACGATAAGCCAAACGGTGTTTTGTACGAAGGCTTTGAATATACCTTTAAGGATGCCAAAACGGGTATAGTATTTACTGCCTATTCTGCAGGAGGCGGTCCAGCTTATGGCGGAGATCCCAATATTGAAGAAAAGATCATTCCAATTATTACTAAGTTCGACAAAATGTTGAATGAAAGTAAAAATGCTGACTGCAAAATTAGGGTGCAAACGGATTTTGGAACACTGCTAACTGGATCTAAAAACGGAGTACCATTTGACAAATTTATAGAAGAGTAATTGAATTATCTTTAACTACCACACATATAGCTCGAAAACATTAAACTGTCTAAAACCCGTTTCAAAAATAGAGGAGGTTTTTTTATAGGGTTAATTGGTTCCTTTCAACTCATTGATAGCAATCCAAGCCATTAAACCAATAGATGTTTCTAGAGCACTTTCATCGATGTTAAAAGTAGAAGTATGCAATCCTGAGTTAATATTTTTTGCATCATTTTTAATGCCTAATCGATAAAAGCAAGCTGGAACAACCTGAGAATAAAATGAAAAATCTTCAGCCGTCATTCTGATGTCTAAATCTACCACATTTTCTTTACCCAAATAATCGATAGCAGCTAATTTTGCTTTAGTAGTTGTTGCTTCATCATTTACTAAAAAGGGGTATCCTTTTACGATGTTAAAATCACATCTTCCTCCCATTTTTAAAGCAACATCTTCGGCTATTTTTTTCATTTTCAGATGTGCTGCTGCTCTCCAAACTTCGTTCATTGTTCTAAAAGTGCCTTCAATTTTTACTTCATTAGGAATAATATTGGTAGCTCCGTTTCCTATAATTTTTCCAAATGCCAACACTGTTGGCAACTGTTCATTAGCTACACCTTCCATAAACGCTTTATTTAATTCTATAAGAATAGCAGCAGCAATCAACAAAGGATTGTTGTAATCGTTAATTAAAGCGGCATGACCGCCTTTTCCATAAACTGTTACATACAACTCATCGGTAGAAGCCATGTACATTCCACCTTTAAAACCAACTTTTCCTGCTGCTAATTGAGGATAAACGTGTTGACCAATAATGGTATTTACTTTTGGGTTTTCTAAAACTCCTTCGGTTATCATTGCCGAAGCTCCACCTGGAAGTTTTTCTTCACCAGGCTGAAAAATTAGTTTTACGGTGCCTTCGAATTCATTTTTTAATTCATTTAAAATCTTAGCAACGCCTAATAAGGAAGAGGTATGAACATCATGCCCACAAGCATGCATTATACCATGATGGACTGATTTATAGGGTAACTCATTTTCTTCGATAATTGGTAGTGCATCTAAATCTGCACGGAGTGCTATTGTTTTGCTAGTTGGATTTTTACCTTTAATCAGCCCTACTATTCCCGTTTTTACAATTCCTTTTTGGTATTCAATTCCATATTCATCTAACTTTGCACCTACCAATTTAGCAGTATTGTATTCTTCAAATGACAACTCTGGATTTTGATGGATGTGCCTACGAATAGAAATAATCTCCTCTTTATACAAAGCCGCTTTTTCTTTAACCAGTGCAAGTATATTTTCCATTTAAAATTTTGTAATTACTTAGTAGTATTTTTGAACCACATAGATACATAAATTTTAGCATTAAAAGTAAACATAGAAGCATCGCTTTACATAACGGATTCTATGTTTAACATTCTTGTCTATGTACTTCTTTTATTTTTAAAGCCCCTTATAACTATGTGGTTTTAGTTTTGTAATGTTTTTTTTGCTACTATTTCGTTTCTACTTTTTTATATATTTTTGATTTAGTATGAATTAAACTGCTGAATGGTTACAACATATTAAATATCTAAACTTAATGACAAATAGACCATCGGTTTATCTTTTGTATAACCATCTTCTACACCCCAAGCCCAATCTAATCTTAAAAAATAGCCTAACAAAGTAGTTCGAAATCCAAATCCGTATCCTGCAACTATTGGATTAATTTTTTTAGAAACAGTTACGGTAATTGTTGGATTACTAAGTGGCCCGTCTGTATAAACATCTTCATCTATCGAATTTTCTTTTCCCCAAGGACTCAATCCACTCCAAGCAGTACCGACATCAGTAAAAGCAATCAGTTGGAAATTTTTTACAAAATTGGAACGAATAGGTCGTCTAATAAAATATTTAAAAATGGGCATTCTTAATTCACTATTAATAACAGCAAAATTAGTTCCTCTTCTAATATTTTGAGGAAACCCTCTCATGTTGGCAGCCAACGCATGATAACGGTAATTGATTTTACGATTAACGTCTTCTGGATTGATAAATTGTTCTTGTCCGATAGGTATCCAGTCATCCAAACTACCTAAATAATAAATTAATTTTTCGTAACCAAAAGAAGAACTTGCTGCAAACCGATTTACCCAAACAAATTCTCTGCTAATTTTTTGAGAATGCCTTAAATCAAAACCAACCACTTGCATATTTCCATTAGTTCCATCTCCTTTGCCTCTTACATCCCCATTTTTGTTTTTATTAGTAATTGTTGAAAAAAATGAACCATCTCCAACTTCCTGATAATACTCTCCAAAAATTGTAAATTTAGTTCCGTAATAAATATTGGTCATTCTATTTCTGGTATTGTCAAACACAAAAGCTATTTTACCAACACCTCTGTATTCGTTCGAATTTGGATAAACTAAAGAAAAATCGTCGATAGATTTAGTCACTTTATTGTCATTTCTAGCGGTAAAAGTTGTTCTAACACTTGCAACTTCGCTAAATGGATAAGTTAAGGTATAATTGAGCGAATTTGTTGACAACCCGAAAACATCTACACCATCTGTACTGCTGCTTGTTGTTCTGGAAAAAGTATATTGTTTGTCTGTTCTTTTTACTAAATTTTGGTAAGACATAAAGTATTCTCTGGTGGAAGAAGATATTCTTACTCCACCAAAAATTTTAAAATCCTCAAACAAATCGATGGCACCAAATTTTACATAAGCTCCCATTCCTGCACCAATGTATGGACCACCAGTAAACTGTTGGTATTCTCCATTCACAAAGGAGTTACTTAATTTTATTGCCGAGTTATCATTAAAAAAAGACAGGTTATAATTCCGTTGGTTTGGAATTTTAAATTCTTCCGCCAGTGTATCTTTATTAACTTTAGTATCATTTCCGATAACAATTGTATTTCGTTGTATTTTGTCTTTTTCAAAAACATAATGATTAATATCTATTAAGTTTTCATCAACAGTATCAATAGCAATAGGAATTACTTTTAATAAAATAGGAGAACCAATTTTTGGAATTTGTTGCTCATTATTGTTCTTTTTGATGGTATCTAAAGGAGCTATTTCAGTATTTTTTAAGGTATTGAGTTCTATTTTTTCGTTAAAATTTCTAACCAATAAATGATAATTGTAATTATCTTTTAAAAGTTCAGTATATTTTCCTTCGGTTGAAATATCGTGTTCAATTATTCCTCTGTTGTAAAAACTAGTGGTTGGTTTTAAATCGTAAAAACGATAAAAATGAATGGAGGTATCGATGTGAGTAATAAAACTATCTTTTACTGCACTAAATCGAGAAAGTATATGATCATTTGTTCCTAAATAATAAAGCATAGAATCTACACCAACGGGTTGTCTTTCAGAAAATTTAGGGGTATTGGTTACTCTTGATAATTTTGTCTCTTTTGATAAATAATCAATTATCCAAACATCTTTTTGATTATTCAACAGTTCATCATCAGTTGGCTGATAACCTAACGAATCAATTGTTCTATTGGAAGTAAAAACAATTTTGGATGAATTCTCAATAAATTTTGGATCTAAATCATCAAATAAATCATTGGTGATGTGTTTGTGAGAATTGGGTCCAACAAAATAAAGATACAAATCCGATTGACCTTTGTAAACTCCCGAAAAAACCATTTCCTGTCCGTTATTTGAATAATCCATAGCCGTAATTTTTTCCATGTTAAATATTGCTTTTACTTCTATCCCTCCAGTTTTAATATCAAAAAAGTGCATTAATAAGATACCTTTTTCTTCGGTAACAAATGCTAATATTTCACTGGATGGATGCCAAGTTAGTATTGGATATGATTTGTCGTTGATACGGTCTAACTTAAATTCTTTTTTATAAATTTTATATTTTTTATCAACGTCTTTGTAGTAAATATAAATTTTGTATTGTCCCAATTGGTCGGTTACATAGGCAAAATTATTTCCATCTGGACTCATTTTAAACTCCGAATAATCTCTTCTTTTTTTAATCTTAAAGATTTCGTTCTTTTTATAATTATCGGCAACACTTGGTACTAAATTTTTATATTCATTTTCGTAATAAGTTCGCCACTCTTTGGTTAAACTTTTCATGGAAACGCCCAACACATACAAAAATCCTTTTTCTACACTTTGGGTAACTCTGGTCATGTATAAAATATTAGGAATTACCGCTTCGCCATACGTATCAATAATATAAGCCCACAACGAATGTCCAGCAATAATAGCATCACGATCCGATAATTTATTAAATTTTTTGTATTTGCCGGAAGTAATACCATCTCGAACACTATTTTCAATTTCCGGACTCCATTTATTAGCTAAGTAAGAAGTTAATCCTTTACTATACCAATCTGGAACAGACAATAAACTGGTATTTTTTAACACTTGTCGCCAGTTAGAACCATAAACTTGTTGGTTAATCATTACTTGAGCAATACCTTCTTTAATCTGACTATTAAAATCATCTAAATTGCCATTAAAATAAATAAATACCTTCGAACCCATAATGTTGGTGATGCCACCCATATCACCATTTTCGAGATCTAAGCCAACATTACTCTGTTTAAAGTGCGATTGTTTGTTGTAGATAATAAATTGAATTTTATCTACTAAATCATATTCAAAAAATGCTTCCTGATCTTTAATGTGTTGTCGAGCAACTTTAGCCGTGTAAATAGCTAACTCATTTCCTCCAGTATAAAAATAAGTTTCGTATTGGTCGTACCGATAATATTTCCATTCGAAATAATCATACTGAACTCTATTTTTACCAAACCCAACGTGAGTTCCATTGTAAAATTGAGCCAACAAACTATCTGTGCTCAATAAGGAAGCAAGTACAATAATAAAGGTGATATTAAAAAATCTTGTTTTAATTTTTAAGTAAAGTTTAATTGTAAAAATAGTGATTTTGCAAGGATTGTAATTAAAAACTGGTAAACTTATTTCAGGACGAGACACAGTTGCAATTATTAATTTTATTAGTCGGGATGATCCCGCATTGAGCGGGACGATCTCACGCCCACTTTTATAATCCTGCTTCAGCAGGGCAGACGTGCTAAAAATTATTTTAAGACAATATTATTTCTAATTTTGTGCTACAAATTTTAAAAAAATCAAAAGTTTTGAAAAATACTTTTTTAATTCTATTCTTTTCTCTTTTTATTTTTCAAGTTTCTGCCCAAAAAAAATATACCATTAGTGGTTATGTAAAAGATAAAGCGAATGGTGAAAACTCTGTTGGTGCTTCAGTATATATCAAAGAGCTACTAAAAGGAAATACATCGAGCACGTATGGTTATTATTCTATTACTATCGAAGAAGGAGATTATACACTTGTTGTATCCTACATAGGATACAAAGACATTGAGCAAAAAATTTCACTTCATAAAGACTTGCGTATCAATTTTGAAATTGAAGAAAATGTGATAACCACAGAAGAGTTTCAGGTAATTGGAGAACGGGAAGACCAAAATACCAACGAAGCAAAAATGAGCACCGTTGCATTAGAAGTAGAACAAATTAAATCGTTACCTGCTATTTTTGGTGAAATAGATATTTTAAAAACCATTCAATTATTACCAGGTGTTCAATCGGCTGGAGAAGGAAATTCTGGTTTTTATGTGAGAGGTGGAGGTCCCGACCAAAACCTAATATTGTTAGATGGAGCAACCATTTACAATGCCTCTCATTTATTCGGTTTTTTCTCTGTTTTTAATGCAGATGCGATTAAAGATGTGGAGTTAATTAAAGGTGGCATGCCAGCTGAATTTGGAGGAAGGTTATCATCTGTATTAGATATAACAATGAACGATGGAAATTTTAAAGAATATAAAGTAGATGGAGGAATAGGATTAATATCTTCTCGTTTAACCATTCAAGGTCCAATCAAAAAAGACACCGCATCAATTATTATTTCTGCAAGAAGAACTTATTTAGGTGAAATTATACAACCATTTATCAGCGACTCTTCAAAATTTAAAGGAAGCAACTATTATTTTTACGATTTAAATGCTAAATTGAATTACATCGTTTCCGAAAAAGATAGACTGTATTTGAGTGGTTATTTTGGAAGAGATGTATTTACATTTAAAAATTCAGACGACGGGTTTGGCATGAGTACTCCTTGGTGAAATACCATTGTTTCTTTTAGATGGAACCATTTGTTTACAGATAAATTATTTTTAAACACATCGGTTATTTATACCAACTATCAATTTGAAGTTGGGTTAGAACAAGATCAATTTGAATTTAAGTTATATTCTGGCGTTACGGATTGGAATGCAAAATTTGATTTTAATTATTTACCATCCATCTTACACAATGTAAAATTTGGAGCAAATTATATTTTCCACAAACTTGTTCCTAGTAATGCAACAGCCAAATCTGGTGAGGTGGATTTTAATACTGGAGATATCATTATCAATTATGCCCATGATGCTGCTTTTTATGCTTCGGATGATTGGGATGTGACTGAAAAATTAAAAATACATGGAGGTGTACGTTACTCTCTATTTCAGCAAATAGGACCATTTAAACGGTATAATAATGACGAATTTGGAAATCCTAAAGACACTACAGTTTATGAAAATGGAGAAGCTGTTAAGTTATACCAAGGACTTGAGCCAAGATTTACCATGAGGTATAACATTGATGATAAATCGTCTGTTAAAGCTTCTTATACTCAAAATTATCAATACATCCATTTGGCTTCTTTTGCTTCAGTTTCTTTACCAACCGATGTTTGGGTGCCAAGTACAGATTTGGTTCAACCTCAATTTTCTACACAATATGCCACTGGATATTTTAGAAATTTTAAAGAGAATAAGTTTGAAAGTTCTATTGAAGTTTATTATAAAACAATGGAAAACCAAATAGAATATAAAGATGGAGCATTACCAAAAGATAATGCAGGTAATAATGTTGACAACGCTTTTACTTTCGGAAAAGGGTGGTCTTACGGAGCAGAATTATTTTTTAAGAAAAAATTTGGAAAAATAAATGGTTGGGTGGGTTATACGTTATCATGGACAAAAAGACAATTTGACGAGTTAAATAATGGCGAAGTATTTTTTGCAAAATATGATAGAAGACACGATGTTTCTGTCGTTTTTACTTATGATATTTCTAAACGATTAACATTAGGTGCAACTTGGGTTTATGCAAGTGGAAATGCAATAACATTGCCAGTTTCCAGATATATCATTCAGGGACAGGTTGTAAGTGAATATGGTGATAGAAATTGGTTTAGAATGGATGCTTATCATCGAATGGACTTGTCACTTACGCTAAAAGGAAAAGAAAATAAAAAATTTAAATCAAGTTGGAATTTTTCTGTTTATAATGTTTACAACAGACAAAATCCATATTTTATATATTTTGCTAATGAAGGAGATGCCACCGCAGGAACATTAAATGTTCAAGCCAAGCAAGTTTCTTTATTTGGAATTATTCCTTCAATAGCATGGAATTTTAGTTTTTAAAACATAACTATGAAAAAATTAAACAACTATTTAATCTTTTTTTTACCATTATTATTATGGTCGTGTGAAAAAGAAATTGATATAGAAATTGCATCTAATGAAGAAAAAATAGTAGTCGAAGGTGCTATTGAACAAGGAATTCCTCCATTGGTTATTTTAACTAAATCTGTTGGTTTTTTTGCTCCAACAGATTTAGAGTCCTACAAAAATTCATTTATAAAGGATGCAATCATAACAGTGTCTGATGGCACTACTTCAGTAGTTTTAGATACCTTTAATCTTCAGGGATATACTGTTTATTCAACATTTAACCCTGCAATTTTTGGTCAAATTGGTAAAACCTATCACTTGGAAATAAAAGCATTAGGAAAAGTATTAACTGCTACCACAACAATTCCAATGCCTCAACAAATGAATAGTTATTGGTATAAAGACCAGCCAGGGTACTCTAATTATGGGTATTTGTGGTTCAACCAAACTGACCCACCAGAATATGGAAATGCGTACCGAATTTTTACCCAACGAAAAGGAAAGGATATTCGTTTTCTTCCTGCTGATGGCTCTGTTTGGGATGATCATTTAATCAATGGATTAACCTTTGATGCGTTTATTTGGCGTGGTCATGAACCAAATTCTACTGTTGAAGAAGACATTAATGAAACTTCACAATATTACCAACAAGGAGATACCATTATTATTAAATTTTGTACCATCGATTTACCTCATTTCGAATTTTGGGAATCTTTTGAAACAGCAGCTTTTAACGATGGCAATCCATTTGCTGCTCCTACCACCATAAGAACAAATATTGAAGGCGGAGCATTAGGTATTTGGGGTGGTTACAGTGCTTCCTACGATACCTTAATTGCTGTTGATTGATATCCTTTTATTCATTTTGTAAAGCCTTTAAATTAACTTAATTTCGTACTCTAAAAATAAGTTTATGTCTCAAGAAATAGAAAAAGTAAAATGTTTAATAATAGGTTCAGGACCTGCAGGTTACACCGCTGCAATTTATGCCGCAAGAGCAAACATGAATCCTGTTTTGTATCAAGGAATGCAACCTGGAGGTCAGTTAACTACAACTAACGAAGTAGAAAATTTTCCTGGTAATCCAGAAGGAATTACTGGACCAGAAATGATGATTGCTTTACAAAAACAGGCAGAAAGATTTAATACTGATGTTAGAGATGGTTGGGTTTCTAAGGTTGATTTTTCTGGTTCTGTTCACAAAGTTTGGGTAAACGAAACCAAAGAAATACATTGTGATTCGGTAATTATTTCTACTGGTGCTACGGCAAAATATTTAGGAATACCTTCTGAACAACATTATTTAAAAGCTGGTGGTGGTGTTTCAGCTTGTGCTGTTTGTGATGGATTTTTTTACAGAGGACAAGAAACAGTTATTGTAGGAGCAGGAGATTCTTCTTGTGAAGAAGCTCATTATTTATCTAACATCTGCAAAAAAGTAACCATGTTGGTTCGTAGAGACCAATTTAGAGCTTCAAAAATAATGGCAGAACGAATTAAAAACACACCAAACATTGAAGTTTTATTTAATACTGACACTGTTGAAGTACTAGGAGAAAATGATTTAGTAACAGGGGTTAAAGTAAAAAACAATAAAACAGGCGAAGAAAAAACAATATCTTGTACAGGATTTTTTGTAGCGATAGGACATCAACCCAATACCGAAATTTTCAAACCTTACCTCGAATTAGATGAAACTGGATACATCAAAAATATTCCCGGAACTTCAAAAACTAATGTTGCAGGTGTTTTTGTGGCAGGTGATGCAGCAGACCACGTTTATCGACAAGCAATTACTGCAGCAGGAACAGGTTGTATGGCAGCATTAGATGCAGAAAGATATTTAGCCGCTAAAGGACATTGATAGGGTTCAAAGAGTTAACATCAAACTTCAAATAACAAACTTCAAACACAGAAAAATATGAAAAACATTGCAGTAATAGGGGCGGGAACAATGGGAAATGGCATCGCTCATACTTTCGCTCAAAGCGGAGTTCAAGTTAATTTAATAGACATT
>CAYHWX010000036.1:0-31506 GCA_964360245.1 uncultured Vicingus sp. | reverse complement strand
CTTTGCGTTGGGGTTGGTATTTATTTTTAATTACTGTTTTAGTTTATTTGTTGTTTCGTTCAAAACGAGAACAACGAATTATTCCGTTGCTGCCTAAAAACATCAATTCATCCATAGAATATACCAATGCAATTGGGGTTTTGTATTTTCAAAAAGGAAAACACCAACTAATTGCCAACGAAATGTATCTACTTTTGTTTGCTTCATTTAGAAATAAATACCATATTTTAACAACCTTAGCAGAACCCGAATTAATAAATCAGGTAGCTGCAAAATCGGGAATTGAAAAAGAAAAAATTGATATTATTTTTAAACATTTTAGAACAGTAAGGTATAGTCCTATTGCTAACTCAAAAGATTTAATTAATTTACACAACGCTGTAGCGTTTTATTATAAAAATTGTAACTAATGGAAAACGAAAACATGAATCAACAAGGTGAACAAGAAAAAATAATTTTAGACGGAGCAGCAACAATAACTCCTCCAGCTATTGAACCCAACGCCGATATTTTGTTTGTAAATACTGTTTACGAAAAAACAAAGATTGAAATTCAAAAAGTGATTGTTGGCAATGACGACCTCATTCAATTAATATTGGCTGGAATGTTTACGGGCGGGCATATTTTATTAGAAGGAGTGCCTGGGGTAGCAAAAACATTGCTGGCAAAATTGATTGCACAATGTTTACACATTAATTTTAAAAGAATACAATTTACGCCCGATTTAATGCCTTCCGATTTAATTGGGGTCAACGTGTTTAACCTTCAAAAATCGGAGTTTACTTTTAAAAAAGGACCTATTTTTTCTAACCTTGTTTTAATAGATGAAATTAATCGTTCTCCCGCTAAAACACAGGCTGCACTTTTTGAGGCAATGGAAGAAAAACAAATTACCGTTGATGGAGAAACCTATATTTTGGGGCTGCCATTTTTTGTTATCGCCACACAAAATCCGATAGAACAAGAAGGAACTTATAAGTTGCCCGAAGCTCAATTGGATCGTTTTTTATTTAAGTTAAAAGTGGATTACCCAAGTCTTGAAAATGAAATTAACATTTTAGAACGCTTTAAAAATGATTTTTCTACTGCTCGAATAAATACCGTTGCTGCTGTTATTCATTCCGAAGAAATTCAAAAATGCACTACCATTATCGAAAACATTCACATCAAAAAAGAATTGATTGTTTACATCGCTTCCATCATTAATGAAACCCGAAATAATGGAAGTTTGTTTTTAGGAGCTTCGCCAAGAGCTTCTTTGGCAATACTAAAAACATCGAAAGCTATTGCTGCACTGCGAGGTCGTGATTTTGTAACACCCGACGATATACAAACCGTTTGTTATCCTGTGCTCAACCATAGAATAATTCTCTCTCCAGAAAAAGAAATGGAAGGGATAACCATTCATTCGGTAATACAAGAAATTATTAAAAAAATTGATGTTCCTAGGTAATGAAGTTGCTGAATAGTTTATACCTTACCGACCGTGTTTTTTATGTTCTTGGAGGAATTGTGCTTTGTTTTTTTGCATCATTTTTTGTTCCGCAGTTATTTAACATCGCTTTGTGTTTGTTGGTGTTGCTTGCTATTTTGTTGGTGTTAGATTTTTTTATTCTTTATACTAAAAAAACACTACTGGAGGTAACCCGAACAGTTCCGGCTATCTTATCATTAAGTGATGAAAATAAAATTATCATTCACCTTAAAAATAACTCTTTATTAAGGCTAAAACTTAAAATTATTGACGAGCTTCCTTATCAGCTCAGCGAAAGAGATTTTAACATCATCACCTCGTTAAACAAAAAGGAAACTAACACCATCAATTATCAATTAAAACCCTTTGTAAGGGGTGAATATGCTTTTGGCGATGTTCATGTAATGATTAGTACGATACTTTTCTTGATTAGAAAAAAAGAAACGACCAAAGCAAAATTCAACACGGCTGTTTATCCATCTATTCTTCAAATGAAACAACAAGAATTGATTGCTTTAAACCATCCATCATTTACACAAGGTGACAACAAAAGAAAAAAATTAGGAAAAAGTTATGAGTTTGACCAAATAAAAGCATACGTGCAAGGTGACGACCCTCGAAACATCAATTGGAAAGCCACCAGCACCATTAACGAGCTAATGACCAACCATTTTGAAGACGAACGCTCACAACAAATTTATTCGATTATCGATAAAAGCCGAATTATGAAAATGCCTTTTAATGGTTTAACCTTGGTAGATTACGCCATTAACACTTCATTGGCTTTGTCTAACATTGTGCTTAAAAAACAAGACAATGCCGGACTAATTACTTTTTCGGATGGAGTGGATACTTTTTTAAAAGCCGACAAATCGAGCACACAACTAAAAAAGATTTTACATACTTTATACAAAGAAAAATACAATTATTCGGAAGCCAACTATGAGTTGCTTTATGCCAGCATTAGAAGAAAAATACCTAACAGAAGTTTGTTGTTTTTAACCACCAATTTTGATAGTTTTTATGCATTAGAAAGGGTTGTGCCTATTTTAAGAATGATTAACAAATATCACCTACTGGTGGTATTGTTTTTCGAAAATACAGAATTGGAAGAATATGCCAAAAATGAAGCAAAAACAGTGTTAGACATTTACCAACAAACCATTGCCAAAAAATTTATACTAGAAAAAAATCAAATTATTAAAGAATTAAATAAACATGGCATTAAAGCCATCAAATGCAAACCACAAGAGCTCTCGTTAAATACCATTAACCACTATTTAGAATTAAAATCGATTGGTGTAATTTAATATGCCAACTCTCCCCCAATTGCCTTCGACAATCTACCCCCTCTCTTAAAAAGAAAGGGGGTGGCTATCTAAGATAGCAGTGGGTGAGTTAGAGTGTTCAGAAAATCAACATAATAGACTTAAAATCAAAAACTTATGTTCTTAACTTCATGACATTGGCTGGCGGATGGTAAGGGGTGTGTTACTAAGAAATTCAATTTTTAGAGCCCCTCCTTAAAGCTGTTTTACTAACTTTGTATTTAAAATAATTAACTAACCATGGAACATTCCAGTATTACTTGGATACAAATACCTGCCGAAGATTTAAAAAGAGCTGCCACTTTTTATGAAAAAGTTTTTGGTGCTTCTTTTTTCTTTGAAGTATTAAACAACATTCCTCATGCTGTTTTTAAAGAAGATAAAAACGGAAAAAAATTATTGAATGGTGCATTAATTAAAATTACGGAGAAAATAACTAGTGGCGTTGGTCCAATCCTTTTTTGGGATGCCACCGGCGATTTTGAAACCATTATTAAAAGGATAAAAGAAAATGGGGGAGAGGTGATAAAAACCAAAAAATTAATAAAAAAGAAAGAAAGCGAAACTTCTTCAACCATACCCAACACCTACATCGACAACAAACCAGGTTATTATGCTCATTTTATAGATTCGGAAGGAAATAAAATGGGCTTGTACGGAAGTAATTAATTTTGATTCACCTTGTTGCCCGTTATTTTTTTGCCGATTCTTTATTTTAACAACTGAAATTTACACCCATGTATCCACCAAAAGTATTCAAAATATTAAATCCCCATTCGACGATTTATGATGAATTTAAGATTACTTTTATACTAAATATTATGTAACAAAAACTACACAAAGCCAACATGTTTTGGTAGGTTTTGGTAGGTTTTGTGTAGTTTTATCACACATATAAGTAAGTTGGCAGTAATAGTCCCTGAAAAAACTTGAAAACACTTTGAAATTGAAACTATGCTAGAAAAAACAAATTTTTTAATTGATTATGTAGGTTCTGGGAATTTCCTAACTATAATTGTATTCATTCTTTCAATAATAATTGGATTTTACTTCTATTACAAAAATTTTTATAGGTTAGTATATTCAACAAACAGAATATGCAAAACGCGTAATAATATAACTGATTGGACAAATGAAGAAACTGAATTTATTTCAAGAATTTTATTCTTAAATAATGGGCGAAAAACAATAACTAAAGATGAAATTAAAAATCTATCAATAAAATCTTCAAATAAAGTAAGTGATGTTAGAATTATTAAAGGAGTTGAAAAAACACTCATAAATAAAGAGAATAACAAAATAAATATAGAATTTGAATATATTGATTCTTCGGATTTTCTTCTATTAGAAATAAATCACTTTGGACTATTAACCGTTGATGGTAGAATCTCTGAAACTGGAGAAATTTTACATACAGAAACAAAAACTTGGATTATCGTAAATGTAATATTCCTAATTTTCTTTTTTGCAAATATGATGTATAATGTATACGAATATCTAAAACCTGAAACACCAAATTTAAAAATGTTTGGACTAAACTTAATTATATTATTCGCATTATTTCAAGTTTTGAGATATATCCATAAATTGTTTTTTATTCCTGATAGCATAAGTTTTAAGTATTTAGACTCAAAAGACAAATGGAACAAAGAATTCAGAAATGAATATTAAATAAAACTACTACTGCCAACAGCGGTTTTGATATAGTGGGGTTTTAGTGGAATTACCGTTTCGCATCAACTTTTCGTTAAGCCGAAAATTGAAAGGTTACGAAGTCCCCACCATCTCAAAGCCGCGGAACGTTGACAAAGACTATTGTTCTTTTAAAAAACGCAATAAACCGAACTATAAAATTCCTAAATGTTTTTATTTTTGATTAGTTTTAGGAATTTTGTTTATCCTTGCCCTATGCAAACAATAGCACGTAAACGTTACCTATGTGAGCTTACTTGAAAGTAGTCCAATTAAAAATAGAATTCTACGAGCAACCTAATGTAATCTCCCCTTAAATTCGATTCAGCAAAAAATAGCTAATTTCTTTTTCCTTAACAATTCCTTAACATTGAAATAACATTAAATTAATAAGCTTATTGGTGGATTTTAGTGAGATAACTATATTTTTATGCCGCAATTATTTAGCATTACAAATCTTAAAATAATTATAAAATGAACTTAAACATTTTTCAATTTTTTCAGCCAAAAGATAAAATCTTTTATCTTCTTTTTCAGCAAGCAGCAGCAAACGCAGTAGCAACATCAAAAGTTTTGGTAGAATTGGTAACTACTTCCAATCTCGAAACAAGGAAAGAGTTATTTCGTGAAATTGAACGATTAGAACATGTTGGTGATAACATTACTCACGAAACCTATAATCAGTTGGGATTGAATTTTATTACCCCTTTTGATCGTGACGATATCCAAAGTTTAGTTTCGGCTATTGATGATATCGTAGATTATATTTATGGTGCCTCTAAAAGAATGGAATTGTATAAAATAGAGCACATGACTCCAGCCATTATCAAATTATCTGAATTGATTTTAACAGGTGCTGAGGAATTAGAAATTGCAATTGCAGAATTACGCAAGATAAAAAACAGTGTTAAAATAATAGAATCAACTGTTAGGATAAATAGCATCGAAAATCATGCAGATGATGTTTACAACATGGCAATCGCAACGTTGTTTGAAGAAGAAAAAAATGCCGTAGAAGTGATTAAAATGAAAGAACTGCTTTCATTCTTAGAAACAGCAACCGATAAGTGTGAAGATGCTGCTGATGTAATTCATTCTATACTAATTAAAAATGCTTAGAAAATTAATTAGTCTGTTTTTCATCCTTAATTTTTAATGCTATGAGTTTAATTATTATAGTTATTGTACTTGCCTTAATTTTTGATTTTATTAATGGTTTTCATGATGCTGCAAATTCAATTGCAACAATTGTTTCCACCAAAGTTTTAAGTCCATTTCAAGCGGTACTTTGGGCTGCATTTTTTAATTGTGTAGCCTTTTTAATTTTTAAAGATCATGCCGTTGCTAATACGATAGGAAAAACTGTTTATTCCGATTTTATTTCTTTGCCTGTTATTTGTAGTGGTTTGATAGCGGCAATAATGTGGAATTTATTAACCTGGTGGTATGGCATTCCTTCTTCTTCTTCGCATACGCTTATTGGTGGATTTGCAGGCGCAGCTATTGCTTATGCTTTTTTAAGCAAAGGAATGATGCCTATTAACGAAATAATTGACAGTGGAAAAATAGGAAAAACACTTTTGTTTATTTTGCTTGCCCCACTTATTGGTATGGTTATTTCCATTTTTTTTACCCTCATTTTTATTCAAAACAGGACTTGGCTAAAAGTTGGAATACTTTCGGCTTCAGCAGGAATTATTTTCTATTTGTTTATCGGTTTTCAAGAAGACAAATTAGCCGAAAACATCAACAAATTT
The DNA here is from genome assembly GCA_964360245.1 of uncultured Vicingus sp. Classification (GTDB taxonomy): domain Bacteria; phylum Bacteroidota; class Bacteroidia; order Flavobacteriales_E; family Vicingaceae. Next base: position 25,255 of record CAYHWX010000036.1, on the reverse strand, counting down.
TTTAAGGTAGATAAATACACTTATGAAATAAATATCAAGCACGATTCTACCAAACTAGAAAAATTGGAAAAAGCCAAAAAGAATGCAGATTTGTGTATTCCTTATCTTTCTAACTACGAATATCATGGTTCAAAATATGTGGCAAATGATATTGTTAAAAATGTTGACCTTAAAGAAATTACCATTATCAAATTAGGTGATAAATTAAATTCTTATTTTAAAATTGATCAACTTAAAAATAAAGCAAAAGTTAATTCCGAATTCAAAGATGAGTATTTAGCGACACAAGTGATGGTAGATAGTTTAAAGCCCATCACTAAAAAATATTTTGAATTGGGGTTGGCGGGCATGGTAAGTGAGATGAATGCAAAATATCCTATAAATCCTAGCGAGATAAGAGGCTTTACAAAAGCCATGCAAATGGATATTGAAGCAGATTTGATAAAAGAATTAGACAAAGCGGACAACAAAATTGTTCGCTGGGGTTTAGTTGTTTCATTATTAATTTTTGCTTTCATGTTTGTTTATAATGAAAAAATTAAAACCCAAACAGCCCAACGAACATCAACTTCTTTTAAACGAGCTCAGTTGCTTTCTTCTGCAGCCTTTAGCATTGGACATGGTGGCAATGATGCACAAAAAGTAATGGGTATTATTGCAGCAGCATTAGTGGCAAATGGAACAATTGTCGATATCAAATCGATGCCAGATTGGGTTCCTTTAGCTTGTTATGCCGCAATAGGAATTGGAACATTAAGTGGTGGTTGGAAAATTGTAAAAACAATGGGAACAAAAATTACTAAGGTTACACCATTAGAGGGCGTTTGTGCTGAAACAGCAGGAGCTACTACTTTATTTTTAACTGAGCAAATGGGAATTCCTGTTTCTACTACCCACACCATTACGGGTGCTATTATAGGTGTTGGTGCAACAAAAGGTATTGGTGCTGTTAAATGGGGTATTACCGTTAGTTTGTTATGGGCGTGGGTACTTACCATTCCAATTAGTGGAATATTAGGTGCAATTTTTTATTGGATTTTTAGCTTGTTTCTTTAAAAAAGCAAATGTTAAACTAACTCTTCTGCAAAAATCATTAACAACTGATTTTATTCACCCTTTCGGAATGTCTTCCACCTTCAAAATCGGTAGTTAAAAAAACATCAACGCAATTTTTAGCTTCTTCAACTGTAATAAATCGTGCAGGTAAAGCAATAATATTAGCGTTGTTGTGTAGTCGAGCTAATTCGGCAATTTCTGCTTTCCAGCATAGTGCAGAGCGTATTCCTTGGTGTTTGTTGGCAGTCATGTTAATACCATTACCACTTCCACAAATTATAATACCTAAATCGTCATTTTTGTTTTCTACAGCAATTGCAACTTGGTGAGCATAATCAGGATAATCAGCTCTTTCGTCAGAAAAAACTCCAAAATCTTCCACCAAAAAATGTTGGTTGGTGAGGTGTTTTTTTATTATTTCTTTTAACTCAAAACCTGCGTGGTCGCACCCAATTGCTATTTTTTTATTCTTCATTTTTTTCTAATTTAGTTATCAACACTTCCATTTGTCAATATTTTTAAAGTGCTGTTAATTAAGGTTATAAAATTAACTATAAACCTGTTGAAAAGAAGAATGATTTGTTATAAAAAATAAAATAAAAAAATAGGAATAACGAATAAAAAAAACAATGAAATCGGATTTGTTACCCTCCAAATTTATTTATACTTTTTTAAGTCTTTTTTTTTAACAAAATATAAACCTACATTTAAGAATTGATAAGCAAAAAGTTATTAAACATTATTAATTAAACAAGTAGTTAATAACTACTTAATACAAAGTTTATCAGTTGTTTAGTAAATTAATAAATGTTCATTTGCTTTTATAACTTTTTATAAATAAGAAATGCAAGAAAACAAATTATTAATTTTAAACTTTTGTAACAACATAATAATAATAGTAAATATTTTTTTTAAATAATATATTATAAATATAAAAGGTGTTTAATAAAATTATCATTTTTTCTTTTCTACTTTTTTTTCCTTTTCATTTCTTTGCTCAAGAAAAATTAAAAGATGGATTTAAAAAGTTTTTTTATGAAAATGGGCAGATTTCTAGCGAAGGTACCATTAAAAATGGTTTACCAGATGGATATTGGATTTCGTATTATCCAAATGGAATAATTAAAGCTGAAGGAAATAGAAAAAAAAATTTACTCGATAGTACTTGGATTTTTTACAATTCGTACGGAGATATTCAATCAAAAATAAATTATAAAAATGATAAAAAAAATGGTCTAAAAATTACTTATAGCGATAGTTGTAATGTTGTTTTAGAAGAAAATTTTGTGGAGGATATCAAACAAAATTATACTACTTATTTTTATGATGAAACAGGGAAAACAAAATGGAAAGAAATAAATTACATAGATAATATTGAAGAAGGTAATTCTTTTGAATATGGATTAGATGGCATTGTAATTACCTTGATTTATTATAAAAAAGGAACTTTAGTAGGTAAAGAATTAATTAATAGATACGATAAATTACACCATAAAACAGGTACCTGGAAAAAGTTTTACGAGAATGGAAAATTAAAAGAAGAATCAAGATATAAAAATGATTTATTAAATGGATATTTAAAAGAATACGATTTACAAGGTAAATTAATAAATGCTACTTTATATATAGATGGAGTTCCACAAAGTTTTGCAGCAGAATTGGCAGCATTAGACATTAGAAAGGAGTATTACCCAAGCGGAGCTATTAAAACAGAGGGGTTGTATGATGTTATTGGTAAACCAAATGGCATATTTAAATATTTTGAAGAAAATGGTCAGATAGTAAAAGTAGAAATTTATTTACATGGAGTTTTATTAGCCAAAGGAATAATTGATGAAAAAGAAAGAAGGCAAGGATATTGGGAAGAATATTACGAAAATGGAAGTATTAAATCGAAAGGAAAATACATTGATGGAAAAAAAATTGAAGAATGGGTTTATTTTTTCGAAAATGGTAAATTACAACAAAAAGGAACTTATTTAAAAGAGGAAAAACCAACCGGATTATGGGTTTGGTATTATGATAATGGAAATATTTTAAGAGAAGAATCTTTTAGAAAAGGATTAGAAGATGGAATGTTACAAGAACTTACACAAGAAGGTAAAATTATTACCAAAGGAGAATTTATTGACGGACAAAAAGATGGTTTTTGGTTTTATGAAATGGGTGATCATATTGAAGAAGGTAATTATTTAAACGACCAAAAAAATGGAGATTGGAAATACCATTACACCAATGGAGAATTAAATTTTGAAGGTAATTTTAGAGATGGTGAACCTGATGGAAAACACAAATTTTATTATGATAATGGTAAACTAAAAAGAGAAGAAATATATGTGATGGGAATAAAATCGGATAGCTGGAAATTATTCAACGAACTAGGAGAATTAACATTAACCATCTATTTTAAAGATGGTGTAGAATATAAAATTGATGGCACTAAGTTAAAGGAATAAAAAGGTGGATTATTCAAAAAAATCAAAAGAAGAATTAATTAAAGAAATAGCTTTTCTTCAAAAAAAGGAAGAAAATATTTCTTTGGTTTTATATAACATTAATGAAATGTTTTATAGAATATCTTTTGATGAAAAAGGAAAAAGAAATATCGATTATGTTAGTCCACAAGTAGAAAAGGTTTTAGGCTTAACAGCTCAAGAATACGCAGATAATAATGAAGCAATATTTCCGAGTGCTCGGGATTGTAGCTCCTTAGAAACAATTGAAAAACTAATTGAAGAATCAAAAAAGAAAGATAAAAATAACCCAAAAGTTATTTTTAATTATCAGTTTTATCATATAAAAAAGAGAAAACACATTTGGATAGAAGAAACAATTGTTTGTGTTTATGATAAAACAGGGAAAAAAGAAGGATTGTTGGGCACCATAAGAGATGTTACCAGTGAAAAAATAAAAGAACTTTATTTAAAAGAAAATGAAGAGAAATACAGAACGCTTTTTAAGAAAAATTTAGCAGGAGTTTATATTACAGAAAATGGAAAAGTTATAGATTGTAACAATTCGTTCGCCAAAATATTTGGTTATAAAACAAGAGTTGAATTAATTGGGAAAAAAGTAATCAACCTCTATTTTTCTAATCAAGACCGAGAAAACTATCTAAAAGAATTAAAAATAAAAGGGTACTTATCCAACCATCGCTTACGAAATAAAAATAAAAAAGGCGAAGAAATATGGATTTTAACAAACACTTCCTTAGTTAGTGAAAATAGAATTGAGGGAACTTTGATTGACATTACCGAACAAGTAAAAGCAGAGAATCTATTAAAACAAAATGAGAAAAATTATAAAGATTTAACGGAAAATTCGCCTTATGGAATATTTGTACATAAAGAAGGATATATTTATTATGCCAACAAAAAAGCCAACCAAATTTTAGGTATAAAAACAAAAGATAAAATAAACATATTTAAAGATATTTTTTCGAGCAACCAGAAAGAAGCCAAGGAAAGGGCAAAAAAAGTTTTAAGTGGGGAGGAAGTGCCTTTTAAAGAGTTTAAGATAACGGTTGCACACATCAAAAAACCGCTTTATTTAGAAATTAAGCCTGTGTTATTTGATTATCAAGGTGAAAAATTAATACAAGTAGTTTTTAAAGACATTACAGCAGAAAAAGAACTATCACAAGAAAAATTAAGAGCAAGAATAGCTGAAGAATCCAACAAAATACTTCAAAATGAAATTATTGAAAGAGCCAAAATAGAAAAGAAATTAATAGAAAACCAACAATATACCACTAGTATTATTAATAGCTCTTTAGATGTTATTTGTTCCTCCGACACCAAAGGAAAAATAATAGAGTTTAATTTGGCTGCCGAAAAAACCTTTGGATATAAAAAGAAAGAACTAGTTAGTAAAGGAGTAAGTATTATTTATGCTACCAAACAAGAATTTTTGAAGGTAAGTAAACAGCTTAAAAGTAATGGAATATTTGTAGGCGAAGTAAAGAATAAAAGAAAAAACGGTGAGACATTTACCTCTTTTTTGTCAGCTTCAGTTTTATGTGATGAAAAAGGTCGTACTACTGGAACAATGGGTGTTTCGAGAGATGTTACTCAACTAAAAATTGTTGAACAACAATTAATAGAAAGCGAAGAAAAATACAGAGATCTTTTTGAGAATGCAACACACATCATTCAAAGTGTAGATAAAAAAGGAAATATTGTATATGTAAATAAAGCCTGGAAAAAGACATTAGGATATTCGGATAAAGAAATAGAAAAAATGAACATTTTTGATATTATTCATCCTGATTGCATCGACAAGTGTAAGCAAATCTTTTCCGAAGTAATTAAAAGCAAGGAAGGGGAAATAAAACATATTTCATACGATTTTAAAACCAAAACAGGCAATAAAATTACCGTAGAAGGAAATGTTGGTGTAAAATATAAAAATGGAAAACCAGATTCGACCAGAGCTATTTTAAGAAATGTGACAGACGAAATATGGGATAAATTATTACAAGCGGTATATAATAATGTTGCCAAAATTATTTCCGAAAAAGTAAATCCAGAAGAAATATACGAAGCTATTAGAATAGAATTGGGGAAGGCAATAAATACATCTATTTTTGCAATTTCCTATGCAGTTGACAAGGACACGATTACTTTCCCTTATTATTATGATTCAACAAGAAACGGAAGGCTTTTTGCGGAAAACAGGCACCGCCAAAATGGGCTGAATGAATATTTAATAAACCACAGAAAGCCCAAAATAATCTATCGAGAAGAGTGGGATAAAATAATTAAAAAAGGGAAATATAAAATTTATGGACCTAAAGCGGCTGTTTTTATTGGTGTTCCACTAAAGGTAAAAAACAAAGTAATAGGCATTGTTTCTGTTCAGTCGTATGACGATAAAAATTTATTAGGTGAAAAAGCATTACAAATTTTAGTTTTTATTTCAGGTATTTTGGCGTTAACAGTTCAACGAAAATACGACGAACAATTGTTGTTCGAACAAACATCAAAATTAAAAAGCATCATCGAAAACAGTACTCACCTCTTTTGGACTTATGATAAAAATGTTGGACTAACTTCTTTTAACCAAAACTATTCTAATGCTATTTATGATTTATATGGAACAAGACCACAAATAATTTCAGGTGAAATAAATCGGGTAAACGAAGTTTCGCTACAGCCGTTTTGGGACAAAAAATATGACGAAACTTACAAAGGAAAAAAAGTAAAATTTATTACAGAACGAATTAACAAAAAGGGGAAAAGAATTATTAGAGAGGTGTTTTTAAACCCAATTTTTGACGAAACCAATAAGGTGGTGATGGTTTCTGGTATTGCACATGATATAACCGACAAACAAATAGCAGGGGAAAAACTACTAAAATCATTAAACGAAAAAGAAATTTTACTCAAAGAAGTTCATCACCGAGTAAAAAATAATCTTCAAGTAATATCAAGTATACTAAGCTTACAATCTTCTTATGTTAAAGAAGAAAATGTGTTAAATATCTTAAAAGAAAGTAAGAATAGAATTAAAACAATGGCTTTTATACATGAAAGCCTTTACCAAACAAATGACTTTTCAAAAATTAATTTTTCTGAATATGTTGCAAACCTGTCGAAAAATTTAGTACATTCATACGGTATTTTAGATAATTATGTCGATTTAAACCTCGTGATTGACGATGTGTCTTTAAATTTAGACCTATCAATACCTTGTGGTTTAATAATAAATGAACTAGTTTCGAATGCGTTAAAATATGCTTTTTTAAACACCAAAAAAGGAGTAATTAAAATTGGGTTATTTGAGGACAAAGAAAACATAAATTTGATTGTGCAAGATAATGGCAAGGGTTTGCCAAATCATATAAACTATCAAAACACAAAATCTTTAGGCTTACAATTGGTAATGACATTGGTTGATCAAATTAATGGAACAATAAAATTAGACAATACAAAAGGAGCAAAATATACTATCATATTTAAAAAAGAACAATAATGAACATAAATAACATATTAGTAGTTGAGGACGAAGCAATTGTTTCGAAAGACATACAACAAAGTTTAAAAAAACTAGGCTATAACATTGTTGGCTCTGCTGCAACAGGTGAAAAAGCTGTAGAATTAGCAATGGAAACAAAACCAGACTTGGTTTTAATGGACATTATGTTAAAAGGAAAAATGAGCGGCATAGAAGCAGCAGAAGTAATAAAAAAAGAGTTGTGTATTCCTATCATTTATCTTACTGCTTATGCCGATGAAAACACACTAGCAAAAGCTAAAGTAACAGAACCTTATGGATACATCATAAAGCCATTTAAAGAAATTGATTTACACACCTCTATAGAAATGGCTCTTTATAAACACTCTAAAGAAAGAGAAATAGTAAAAGAAAGAGATTTTTTATACTCTTTGGTTGAAAACAAAGATTCTGATGGTGTTATTTTTGTTAAATCAAACTCTAGGCTAGTAAAAGTTGACACCGCTAACATACTTTATGTAGAGGCATTAAAGGATTATGTGGTTGTAAATGTTGGGGATGTAAAATATACCATCCATTCTACTATGAAAGAAATAGAAAATAAATTACCATTAAAAGATTTTCAAAGAATTCACCGTTCATTTATTGTTCGGTTAGACAAAATAGTGGCAATAGAACAAGCTAGTGTTGTGATAGAAGGGGGTAAAAAAATGCTTCCAATAGGAGGGTCTTATAAAGACGATTTATTTAATAGAATTAATTTGGTTTAATTACTAAGTTTTATTTTCTGTCGATATAGTAACTATTAGCCTGAGCTAAAGAAGTAACTACTAAATCGTTGATGCATAAATTTTCAGGTAAGGTGGTTACATAATAAGCAATTGATGCAATGTCTTCTGCGGTCATCGGTTGGTAACCATTATAAACCTGTTTTGCTTGTTCTTTATTTCCATGAAATCGAACTTCCGAAAATTCTGTTTCTGCTGCTCCAGGGCAAATTTGGGTTACTTTTATTCCGTATTCCAATAAATCTATTCGCATCGCTTTAGAAATAGCATCAACAGCGTGTTTGCTTGCACAATATACATTTCCACCTTGATAAACTTCTTTTCCTGCGGTGGAGCCAATATTAATAATATGTCCTTTTTTATTGCTAATCATTATTGGAAAAATTGCTTTAGAAACAAACAACAAACCTTTTAGGTTAGTGTCAATCATTTTTTCCCAATCTTCCAACACACCATCTTGAATTTTTCCAAATCCACTAGCCAAGCCTGCGTTGTTTACTAAAACATCAATAGCTCTAAATTCTTTTGGAAGGCTTGAAATCGCTGCCTCTACCTCTTTTCTTACTCTTACATCAAAACACAAAGGCAGAATATTTACACCATATTTGGATGATAACTCTTTGGTGAGTGATGCTAAACGTTCTTGTCTTCTTCCTGTAATAATAATGTTGTTACCATTTTTAGCAAAAATTTCTGCTATTGCTTTCCCAAAACCAGAAGTTGCACCAGTAATAAAAATTGTTTTTTTCATAAGAAATTAATAATTATCAAGCGAAAGTAAAACTAAAGTACAAGCTACTTCCGTTTCAATACCTTTTTCTTGAGCCATTTTTTCCAATTCTGGATTTTCGGTTCCTGGATTAAATATAATACGTTTTGGATGAATTTGGTTTAAAATGTAATCGTAATACATGGGTTGATTTTTGGGCCCTACATAAAGGGTAACAGTATTTATATCTGCAACTATTGGGTTGTTGATAAGAATTTCATGTTCTTCAATGTTGCCTGATTTTAAACCAACAGGAAAAACTTCATGACCATGTGAAGCTAATTTTACAGTTGCTTTATAAGCATATCGTTCAGGATTTGAACTTGCTCCAAGTATTAAGGTTTTTTTCATTATTAAACAATAAAAAAGCCCTGACATTTATCGTCAAGGCTAAATAGTAATTAGTAATATATTATTCAGACGTTAATGATGCACACATATATTCTCTATTCATGCGAGCAATAAACTCTAAAGATATTCCTTTTGGACACTCTACTTCACAAGCTCCAGTATTAGTACAATTACCAAAACCTTCTTTTTCCATTTGTTCAACCATATTTAACACACGCTCTTTACGTTCAATTTGTCCTTGTGGCAAATAAGAAAATTGAGAAACTTTAGCTGCTACAAATAACATGGCTGAAGAGTTTTTACAAGTTGCCACACAAGCACCACAACCAATACATGAAGCAGCATCCATTGCTTTATCGGCATCAGATTTACGAATAAGTATTCCATTTGCATCTTGAGTATTTCCTGATGTGTTCACCGAAATATATCCCCCAGCATGTTGAATTCTTTCTAAGGCACTTCGGTCTACAATTAAATCTTTAATTACAGGCAATGCTTTTGCTCTCCAAGGCTCAATATAAATGGTTTGTCCATCTTTAAACATTCGCATGTGCAGCTGACAAGTAGTTACATTTCTGTCTGGTCCGTGAGCCTCGCCATTAATGTGTAAAGAACATGTTCCACAAATACCTTCTCTACAATCATGATCAAAAGCTACAGGCTCTTCATTTTTATTAACTAAATCTTCGTTAAGCACATCTAACATTTCCAAAAAAGACATGTGATCCGAAATATTGGTTACTTTATATTCGACTATTCTACCCTTATCTTGAGCATTTTTCTGACGCCAAATTTTTAGTGTTAAATTCATATTCATAACATTATCTATTTATAGGAACGAGTTTTAAATTCTAACTCTTCAAATTTTAATTCTTCTTTGTGCAAAATTGCTTCGCTTGGTTTTCCAGTGTATTCCCATGCCGCAACATAAGCATAATTAACATCATCTCTTAAAGCTTCGCCTTCTTCAGTTTGAAAATCTTCACGGAAATGACCTCCGCATGATTCATTACGATTTAACGCATCTTTTGCAAACAATTCTGCTAATTCCATGAAGTCGGCAACTCTAGTAGCTTTTTCTAATTCAGGGTTTAACTCATTCATAATTCCAGGTACTTTCACATCTTTCCAAAACTCTTCACGTACTTTTTGAATTTCAACAATCGCTTCTTCTAAACTTTTTACAGTTCTTCCCATTCCAACTTTATCCCACATGATTTTTCCTAATTTTTTATGGAAATAATCAACAGAGTGAGCTCCTTTATTGTTGATAAAAAATTCTAATTTTTCTTTTATTGCTTTTTCTGCTTCGTCAAACTCAGGTGTGTTTGTTGGAATTTCTCCAGTTTTAATGTCTGGGGCTAAATAATCTCCTATAGTATAAGGAAGCACAAAATAACCATCGGCTAATCCTTGCATTAAGGCAGAGGCGCCTAATCGATTTGCTCCGTGGTCAGAAAAATTAGCCTCACCAATACAATACATTCCAGGAACAGTGGTCATCAAGTTGTAATCAACCCAAAGTCCACCCATTGTATAATGAGTCGCTGGGTAAATCATCATTGGGGTTTTGTATGGATTCTCATCAATAATTTTTTCATACATCTGAAACAAATTCCCGTATTTTTCTTCGATAACTTTTTCGCCTAATTCAATAATTTTTTCCTTTGTTGGGTTGTGAATTCCTAAAATTAGAGCTTTCTCTTTTCCATAACGATTAATAGCGGTTGCAAAATCTAAATAAACTGCTTCGCCAGTTGCATTTACACCATAACCAGCATCACAACGTTCTTTAGCTGCACGTGAAGAAATATCACGAGGAGCTAAATTACCAAATGAAGGGTATCTTCTTTCTAAGTAATAATCTCTATCTTCTTCAGCTATTTGAATAGGTTTTGTTTTACCTTGTTGAATTGCTTTAGCATCTTCTAATTTTTTAGGAACCCAAATACGTCCATCATTTCTCAATGATTCTGACATCAAAGTTAATTTTGATTGATAATCACCCGAACGAGGTATGCATGTTGGGTGAATTTGTGTAAAACAAGGGTTAGCAAAATAGGCTCCTTTTTTGTGAGCTTTCCACGCAGCTGAGCCGTTAGAGCCCATGGCGTTGGTTGATAAATAGTAAACATTACCATAACCGCCTGATGCAATTACAACCGCATGAGCAGAATGTCTTTCAATTTCACCAGTTATCATATTACGAGCAATAATTCCTCGAGCCTTACCGTTCACAATAACCACATCCATCATTTCGTGACGATTGTACATTTGAATTTTACCTCTTGCTATTTGACGATTCATGGCTGAATAAGCCCCTAATAACAATTGCTGTCCAGTTTGTCCTTTAGCATAAAAAGTTCTAGAAACCAATGTTCCGCCAAAAGAACGATTGTCTAATAATCCACCATAATCTCTTGCTAAAGGCACACCTTGAGCCACACATTGATCAATGATGTTTGCAGAAACCTCAGCTAAACGGTGAACATTTGCTTCGCGCGAACGATAATCACCACCTTTTACAGTGTCGTAAAACAAACGATAAGTTGAGTCGCCATCACCCATATAATTTTTGGCAGCATTGATACCACCTTGAGCAGCAATAGAATGAGCTCTACGTGGCGAATCTTGGTAACAAAATGTTTTTACATTATAACCCTGCTCAGCTAAAGTAGCGGCAGCTGAACCACCAGCCAAACCAGTTCCTACAATTATAATATCTATATTTCGCTTATTAGCGGGGTTTACTAAATTGATATGATTTTTATAGTTAGTCCATTTATCTTTTACAGGACCTTCAGGTATTTTAGAATCTAATTTTGCCATGATATTAAATCAGTTTTATTTGCCTAAACATTAAAAAAGTGAAACAATGCAATTGCAGAATAACCTACAGCAATCACGATACAGAATAAAACACTTGCTCCTTTTATGATAGGGTTGTATTTTTTATGATTAAGACCTAGTGTTTGAAACGAAGATTGAAAACCATGATTTAAGTGAATCCCCAATACAATAAAGGTAGCTACATACAAACCAACATATAGCGGTTTTGAAAACACAGCTAATAATAAATCGTAATCACTTGCCAAACCTCCTAAATCATTAAATTTTATTTCAATAAAAAAATCTTTAAGGTGAAGAATTAAAAATAACAAAATTAATATGCCAGTAATTGCCATGCTTCTTGAGGAAAAAGAAGAGTTTTCACCAGGCTTGTTAACGGTGTATTTTATTGGGCGAGCAGCATTATTTTGAAGTGTTAAACGAACACCCATGAACATGTGAATGATAAAACCTGCAGCTAACACGTATTGCATAATTTGTATTAGAGGGTTGGTTGCCATAAAATGTGAACCAGCATTAAATAATTCTCTACCATCCCAACACAATCCAAGACTGAAAAGATTGAGTGTTAAATGAACCATCATGAATACTATTAAAAATAGCCCCGAAAGCCCCATAATAAACTTTCGCCCTATAGAGTTACTAAAAATTCCTTTGCTCATTGTTTTTTGTTTTCAGATATAAAAAAGAGATACAAATGTAGAACTTGAAATTTAGGATGCAATGATTATCATCAGTTTTTATGTAAAAAAATATAAACAAAAAAAACACCATTCCACAACCATCAGTTGTTGTGCTTATTGTTTGAACTTAGTATATTATTTATGTAAGTTTTAACTTTGCGTTCTTTGTATCTTTGTATCTTTGTTCTTTCTTTTAGTCAAATGTCAAAAATTTCATTAACCTTCGAGGAAGATTATAGTTTTTTATTAATTGGCATTAGTTGTCACGCAAAAGATTATCGCTTGTGCTGGGAGCTCAACAAGTTGTTAAATTTTGATTTAACAAGAGCTAACGATCATGAAATAAGCAATAAAAAGAAAGAAAAAAATAGCTACTCATTTTATGAATATTTCGATGAAGAGCATTATTTAGAATATTATCTAATTGCCAACAGGGGTAATGATGCTTATTTAATTCCTGAACAAAAAACCGTTGATTTTTTTTTAATGATTAAAGGAAATTTGTCGGAACAAAAATTGCAAACACTTTTATATACTATCAACTCATTATCTTTGGTTTCAACCTCTTTTACAATTGATCCTAACCAACTAAAATCAAAACAAAATTTAATACTATAATGGACTTTAGAAAAACAAAAATAGTAGCAACACTTGGACCAGCAACTTCATCCAAAGAAATATTGAAGAAAATAATAAAAGCAGGCGTTAATGTTTGCCGCATTAATTTCTCACATGGCTCTTATGAAGACACAAAAAAGGTAATTAATTACATCAACGAAATAAATAAAGAAGAACACCTTTTTACCGCTATTTTAGCCGACTTACAAGGTCCAAAAATTAGGGTTGGAGAAATTAAAAACAAATTCATAACTGTTGTTGCTGGACAAGAAATAACTTTTACTTCAACGCCCTGTATTGGTGATGAAAAAAAAGTTTACATCAGTTATCAAAATTTTCCAAAAGACGTTTCTCCTAGAGAAACCATCTTATTAGATGATGGTAAATTAAATTTTACCATAAAAAGCACCAACAGAAAAGATGAGGTTGTTGCTGTTGTTAAACATGGAGGTGTTTTATCTTCCAACAAAGGAGTAAAACTACCCAACACAAAAATATCGTTACCTTGTTTAACAGAAAAAGATTTGAAGGATTTGCAGTTTGCTTTACAAATGAAAGTTTCGTGGATTGGACTGTCGTTTGTTAGAAATGCTAGTGATATTTTGGAGTTGAAAAAATTGATTGCTAAAGCAAAAAGCCCCGCTAAAGTTGTTGCCAAAATTGAAAAACCTGAGGCAATTGCAGCTATTGATGAAATTATTAACGCCACAGATGCTGTTATGGTTGCTAGGGGCGATTTAGGTGTTGAAATACCTTTTCACCAAGTTCCTTTAATTCAAAAAATGATTGTTAAAAAAAGTCTAAAAGCTGCTAAACCTGTCATAATAGCAACACAAATGATGGAAAGCATGATTGAAAATATCACTCCAACTCGGGCTGAAGTAAATGATGTTGCTAATGCTGTTTTAGATGGAGCGGATGCTGTGATGTTAAGCGGAGAAACTTCAGTTGGTAAATATCCTGTTGAAGTAATAAATGCGATGACCAATATTATTAATGATGTAGAAAAAGATGAGTCTCTTTATCATTTTGAATTTACTCCAAAAGATGCTCAAATCAATCGTTTTATTACCGATAATGTTTGTTATAACGCATGCAGCTTAGCAAAAAGAGTTGGAGCAAAAGGGATTGTTACGATGACTTTTTCGGGATATACAGGGTTTAAAGTAGCTAGTTTTAGACCAAAAGCCAACATTTTTGTTTTTACAGGAAATAAAGCTATTTTAAGAATGTTGAGTTTAGTTTGGGGTGTTAAGGTCTTTTACTATGATAAATTTGTGAGTACAGATGACACTATGAACGATATAAAAGATAGGCTTAAAAATGACAAGTGGGTTAAAAAGAACGATATTATCGTCAATATTGCAAGTATGCCTATTTCAGAAAAAGGGCAATCGAACATGATGAAACTAAGTTATATTGAATAAGAATAATAGTAAACTAAATAAAAAAACCGTCCCGGGTACTTGGGGGCGGTTTTTTATTCAATTCCATTTTTTTTACTTGACTACCACAAATTTATCGGTATGAAGAACTTTTCCATTAACATCATAAATGTTATAAAAATAAACTCCATCAGCAAAGTCAGCAACAGAAAGCATTAATTTTTTAGTATTAAAAATAGAAGTTGAAATCAATTTTCCGTTAACATCTAGTACCTCAACACTTTGATTATTGGTTAGGCTGGTTTCAATGGTAATAACATTATTTGCAGGACTTGGATAAGCAGCAACTCCTACAACTGTTTTAATCTGCTCTTTTACACTAAGCGTAGGAGTAGATTTTTGCCAATCAATATTATTAACTGTTCCATTTGCTTCATAATCCATTTCCACTACAGGAAATCTTGCGATTGGGTCATTTGTCCACCATCTTGCAGTTCTTACAGTATCATAAGCAACAGCAGTAATTGGAAATCCAAATCCAGTAAGAACAGCAACTGTAGTAGGGCTTACAATTGACCAAACTCCAGCTTCTAATTGCCAAGTTGTATCAACATCTTCTTCGATAACAATTTGTCTTAATGATGGAAATGTTCCAAAAGGAGTAGTTACATTCCCCCAGCCATCAATATTACTAGTTACATCTGCTGAACGAGTAATTTTTAAAGAATCAATTACTCCTTGTGGTCCTGGACCATCCAAATCTTGACCAATTGGTAAGGCAATTAATTGTCCATTCCAAGCACCACCAAAATTAGTTCCCATTGTGGATGGAAAAGTAATGATGACAGAATAAATAGGGATGTTAATTAATTGTCCATTTTGATATTGCGACATACCAACTACTGCTAAACCAGCCGCATTTTTAGTTAAAAACGTCCAAGAACTGTCTTGTTTGGTATCAGACATACCAATATTTGCAAGAGGATAATTAGAACTACCAGGAAGCGGTGAGGGATTTTGAAAAAACGAGGTGTCTAATCCATCTTGACTGATGGTAGAAAAATTCCAAGTTTGACTTGCTCCACCAGAACCAATAGTTATTGCTCCAGGAATAGTATCATGTGCTTGTTCAACAATACTACCAACCCCTACAACATCCGTGTCATAAAGATTTATTTGTGCTTGAGAGCTATATATCCCAACACTAGTTAGCATTAAAAAAGAAAGTAAAGTTTTTTTCATAATAAAAAGTTTAGTTTAAAAAAACTAAATTACAGTATATTTTTCTAACTAACAAGGAGATATAAAAAGCAAACACATCTTTATCATTTCGTTAAATTTATTTAGAAATATAAATTTAACTTACTTCAACCACCAACCCATTTGCAATTAAATAATTAATACTTTTGTTTTATGAGTACGATTAGACAAAATAAAATAACCCGACTATTACAAAAAGAAATTAGCACTATTTTTCAGTTAAATTCTGCCAATTGGTTTCCTAATACGATGGTTACCGTAACAATAGTTCGTGTATCGCCCGACTTTAGTTTTGCTAAAGTTTACTTAAGCGTATTTGGAAAAATGGAACCAAAAGAGTGTGTTGATTTAATTGCTGCACACACAAAAATGGTGAGAGGAGAGTTGGGAAATAGAATAAAAAATCAATTAAGAATTACTCCTGCGTTGGCTTTTTATGTGGATGATTCTTTAGATTATGCTGAAGAAATTGATGAATTGCTTAAAAAATGATATAATGAGAAAATGCAAGAATAAAAATTATAAAGCATTTTATTATGAAAGCATTAAACTTTGAACTTACCTTTTTACATAGCAAAGCGGTACCTAATTTCTAAGAAATCGCATCATGTAATTAATATTATTTCTTGGATTTCTGTTACAGGAATTGCAACAGGAACGATGGCGTTAGTTATTGTTTTATCTGCTTTTAATGGGCTAGAAACTTTGGTAGAAGATTTATACGCTTCTTTTGATCCTGACCTAAAAATTACATTGGTAGAAGGAAAAACTTTTAATGCCAACGAATTTCCAAAAGATAAGGTGTTAGCCATTCCTGAGATAGAATTTATTAATGCTTCTTTAGAGGAAGTGGCATTAATAAAATATGAAGACAAACAAACGATTGCAACAATAAAAGGTGTAGAAAGTGCTTTTTATTCTATGAGTGGTATGGATTCTTTATTAATTGAAGGAACAATTAATCATCAAACAGAGAATAATAATAGTCTTGTTTTAGGCTGGGGAATTTCCGATAAATTGGCACTTTTTATTTCAGAAAGCACTTATCCAGTTACTATTATTGTTCCAAAACGAGGTATCAATAAAGGACTAACCCCAGATGCTGAGTTTAATCAAAAAATAGCCTATGCTTCTGGAATTTTTTCAGTAAACCCCGATTTTGATACCAAATATGTTTTAGCAGATTTAGCTTTTGTTCAACAATTATTAAAACACGAAAATAAACTTTCATCTATTGAGTTAGGGCTCAAAAAAGGAAGTGATGGGGCGCTAGTTAAAAGTAAAATACAAAAGTCACTTGGTAAAAAATACAAAGTAGAAAGTCGTTACGAGATGAATGAACTTATTTATAAAACCAACAAAACAGAAAAGTGGATTACTTTTTTAATCCTTTCTTTTATTTTAGTAATCGCTTCTTTTAATATAATAGGCTCATTAACCATGTTAATTATTGATAAGAAAAAAGATGTTTGGATTTTAAAAACAATGGGAGCGAATGATAGTGTAATACGTAAAATATTTTTTGCCGAAGGCATGTTGATTAATCTATTGGGAGCTATTTCAGGAATGGCAATTGGTGCTTTTATTTGTTGGTTGCAACTGCAATTTGGTTTATTAAGATTAAATGGCGGAGTCGTTGATTTTTATCCTATTGAGCTTCATATGATGGATTTTGTAAATATCTCTATCATTGTAATTATTATTGGACTAATTGCCTCCTGGTATCCAGTTAGAATTTTAACAAAAAGACATTTGTAGGGAAAGGGACAAGGACAGGGGAAAAGGGATGGAGGACTGAAGATTGATGACTTAATAGACAGACTTTAAACAAACTCCTTTTGTATCTCATCCAAAGCAGCAAAAACATGAATAACCTCATCTTGCGTTACTAATTTCATCCGATGTTCTTTAAAGTTTGGAATACTTTTAAAATAATTACTATAATGTCTTCGCATTTCTAAAACTCCAAGTATTTCTCCTTTCCATTTCACAGACATTTCTAAATGTCTTCGAGCAGCATTTATTCTACTTTGTAGGGTTGGTTTTGCAAGGTGTTTGCCAGTTGCCATAAAGTGTTTAATTTCATTAAAAATCCACGGATAGCCAATACTTGCTCTTCCTATCATTACGCCATCAACACCAAATTTATTTCTAACTTCTACCACTTTTTCGGGCGTATCGATGTCCCCATTTCCAAAAACTGGAATGTGCATTCTAGGATTGTTTTTTACTTCACCAATTAAAGTCCAATCCGCACTTCCTTTATACATTTGTTTTCGGGTTCTACCGTGTATGGTTATTGCTTTGATTCCAACATCCTGTAAACGCTCTGCAACTTCCACAATGTATTTGGTGTTTTCGTCCCAACCCAAACGGGTTTTAACAGTTATAGGTATATTGGTAGATTTTACAATGGCTGCCGTCATTGCCACCATTTTAGGAATATCTTGTAAAATTCCAGCTCCAGAGCCTTTGCAGGCTACTTTTTTTACTGGACAACCATAATTAATATCAATAATATCAGGATTAGATTTAGCAGTAACTTCAGTTGCCAATTTCATCGATTCAATGTCGTTGCCAAATATCTGAATACCAATAGGTCGTTCCAATTCAAAAATGTCTAACTTTTGAACGCTTTTAACAGCATCTCTAATTAAACCTTCCGAAGAAATAAATTCAGTAAACATCAAATCGGCACCATTTTCTTTACACAAAGCACGAAAAGGAGGGTCACTAACATCCTCCATAGGAGCAAGTAATAAAGGAAATTCACCTAATTCTATATTTACTATCTTTACCATCTGAAATAATTTTCTTTTGTCATTTTGAGGATAGTCGAAAAATCTTCTTTTTAACCAACAAGATTTCTCCACAAGGTCGAAATGACAAAAGCGTACAAAATTAACTTATAAATATGGCTTCGCGAATAGAATTAGAAAACAAACCATTTTTGCAATTGATTTTAATTTTATGTCTTTGTTTAATTTCAGTTATTCTGTTTTCAATAATTGGAGGTTTACTAACGGTTGTTATTTATGGGTTTGATTTGTCGGGGATTAATAATTATGGCGACCCCAATGTGATAGAGGGGTTAAAATTATTTCAACTTTTTAGTGCGATAGGGTTGTTTATAGTTCCTCCTCTTGTTTATGGAATAATTTCATCAAAAAAAACACTTGAAGTGCTGAGTTTAAATAGTTTGAATAAACCCATCAATTACATGTTGATATTTCTTTTGATGATTATTTCTACCCCTTTTATTTCATGGATAATAGAGTTAAATGCCAATATGGTTTTGCCTAATTTTTTAAGTGGAATTGAGCAATGGATGAGAGCCAGCGAAAATCAAGCTGAAGAATTGACCAAAGCATTTTTAACTTTTAATGGTTTTGGTAGTTTATTTTATATCTTAATTATTGTTGCGGTAGTCCCAGCACTTGGAGAAGAACTATTATTTAGAGGAGTTTTGCAAAAAATATTCATCAGTTGGACTAAAAATGCTCATTTAGGAATATGGATAACTGCTATCTTTTTCAGTGCTTTACACCTTCAGTTTTTTGGATTTTTCCCACGTTTGTTACTGGGATTACTATTTGGCTATATTTTTTGGTGGTCAAAATCTTTATGGCTACCTATTGTTGGGCATTTTATTAATAATGGAAGTGTAGTTATTGCAAGTTATTTTTATCCTGATAGCATAAAAGAAGCAGATATTTCTATTTTTAAAGAAAGCGAATACAGTCTGGTTTTTTATATTTTAAGCCTTGTTATTTCGGCTGTTCTCTTTTATTTAATAAGGAGAAATAACAAAAAGGAACTAATAACAAAGCAAAAGGAAAATTCTACCGCTGTATAATTAAAATGTTTTGTAACTTTGTAACCAATATAATCGCCATCTAAAGCGATTAAAAATTAAAAAATATGAATACTATTATATTAGGCGTTGTAGGTCCTTGGCAAATAGCTTTGGTGATAGCTGTAGTTTTGTTGTTGTTTGGAGGGAAAAAAATACCTCAGTTAATGAGAGGATTAGGCTCAGGAATCAACGAATTTAAAAAAGGAATGAAAGAAGGTGCTGAAGGAGAAGTAAAACCAGAAAATAAAGAATCTGAAAAGTTGAACTAATCGTTATTCTGTGTCAATCACAGAGCCTTTTTTATTGAAAAAATTTACCGATATCTTCAAGAGATTTTAGAAGATTTATTCACCATTCAAACTCTTATAGTTGGAATTTCAGCAATTTTAGTATCTTTAGTGCTTCATTTTGGAATATTAGGTGATGGGGAACGAGAATTAGTGATGTTCTCTAATAATTTAATGAATAACATTAGTTGTTAAATAACGTTTAATAAAGCATGAAGCTAAAATATTTAATCATATTATTTCTTGCAATTACTATTAGGTCGGTTGCACAAAATAATAAATCGATTGACAATTCATCAATAAACATAGTTGATGACGACCCTGTTTTAGCGGCTATTGACAGCATGATGGCTTCCAAGTATTTTGAAAGTTTGGGATTTAATGATAACGCTAAACACCTCAACAAATATCATTATGCAAAAGATTCTATTCCTGTATTTGACAGTCTTACTTATGTTCAGCGATTTAAAAAATTAAACGCAAACTCTCCTTTTAGTATAGTTTACAATGCTCAGGTAAGAGATTATGTTAATCTATATGCCAAAAGAAGGAAAAAAATAACTGGAAGAATGTTAGGTTTGGCTCCGGTATATTTTCCAATATTTGAAGAATCGTTGGATAAATATAATTTACCGCTAGAACTTAAATACTTACCAATCATAGAATCTGCATTAAATCCTAAAGCAAAATCTAAGGCTGGAGCTGCCGGATTGTGGCAATTTATGTATCCTACTGGAAAAATGTTTGGATTAGAGGTTACCTCTTATTATGACGAAAGAAATGATGTCTATAAATCTACCGATGCTGCGTGTAGGTATTTAAAATCTTTATACGAAATGTACCATGATTGGAATTTAGTTTTGGCGGCATACAATTGTGGACCTGGAAATGTAAATAAGGCAATTAGACGTGCAAATGGTAAAACAAGCTATTGGGAGATTAGAAATTTTTTACCT
Source organism: uncultured Vicingus sp. (assembly GCA_964360245.1). Classification (GTDB taxonomy): domain Bacteria; phylum Bacteroidota; class Bacteroidia; order Flavobacteriales_E; family Vicingaceae. Next base: position 4,441 of record CAYHWX010000036.1, on the reverse strand, counting down.
GTAGAAACAAGAGGATATGTTCCTGCTTTTGTTGCTGTTAATTATATTATGAATTATGCAGCTGAACATAATATCTATCCTATAAATCCTGATATTTCATGTTTTAAAGTAGATACAATAACCGTATTAAATTATATTTCTTTTGCTCAAATTTCAGAATCTCTTGATATTCCAATTGAATATTTAGAATATTTAAATCCGACTTACAAACAAAACTTTATTCCCAATACAGGAAATGCAAACATATTATGTTTGCCCGTAGAAAAAGTAGGTATTTTTATAACAAATGAGAAAAAAATATATGCTCTAAAAACAGAACAAGACAAGAAAGACAGTATTGCTGTTGCTTATAATGAGGAAATTACCCCTTCCTCTTCATCTCGTGATGAAGCTGTTGTTTATGGGGTTAGAAAGGGAGATGGTTTGGGTAAAATAGCAAGTCGTTACCATTGTAGGGTTAGCCAAATAAAAGATTGGAATAACTTAAAAAGCGATCGTTTAACTGTTGGGCAAAAATTATACATCTATGCAAAACCTAGCTATGCGGTACAAAATAAGAAAAAAGCTGATGTTGATGCAGAAAAAACAGCTCCAATTTACGATGTTAAATATCAATACCACACCATCAAATCAGGCGATAATCTTTGGAAAATAGCTAATCAATACGATGGCGTTAGTGTAGAGCAGATTAAAGAATTAAATAAAGCCATTAACACACAAAAATTAAAATTGGGAACTAAGATTAGAATCAAACCCATTGGTTAAATCTATCATTTCATGCATTTTATTCGTCAGTTTTTAATTCTACTAACTATTCCTTTTTTATTGATTTCATGCGATGAAATGAATGAAAGAGTATTGCCTAGCTGTACAGGAAAATCAGGAGATTTATTGGTTGTTGTAGATTCTTCTTATTATAACAATAAAACAGGGGCTGCTATTCAATCCATTTTTTCTCAAGAACAAGTAGGACTTCCTCAGCGGGAAGCTTTATTTAATATTATTCAAGTGCCACATCGCTCTTTTGCAAGAATGTTTCAAACCACTCGAAATGTAATTATGGTTTACATCGAGCCTCAAGGAAAAATAAAACTAACGGTAACAAAAGATGTTTGGGCTTCGTCGCAGTTAGTAGTAACAATAACAGCACCTTCTGACACTATTGCTGCAGCAACTATTACAAAAAATGCAGCAGCTTTGTTGGACTATTTTAATAACGAAGAATTAACAAGATTATATAAAAAATACCAACCAAACACAGCCAGTAAAAATGCACAATTTTTAACCAAAAATTTTAAACTTTCACTTCATATAGATGACCTATTTTTTGTCGCTAAAAAAACAGAAGACTTTGTTTGGCTACGAAAAGAGATGAGTGTAGGAGAGCATCCTGTTAGTCTTGGAGTTATTATTTATACTTATCCTTATGTGAGCGATAGCACGTTTGTAATAGATAGCTTAGTTGCTAAAAGAAATTATTACACCAAAAAATATGTGAAAGGAGGAGTTGATAAATCATACATGGCATCGTATGTAGAATATGTGCCTGCCCAAAAAGAAATTAATTTTAATGGAATTTATGTCAACGAATTGCGTGGGTTATGGTATATGCAAGGCGATTTTATGGGAGGACCTTATATTAATTACACGCTAGTTGACGAACAACGCAACAGAGTTATTTGCTTAGATGGTTATGTTTTTGCTCCAAAATTTGACAAAAGAGAATATTTAAGAGAGCTAGAAGCACTTATTAAAACAATAACTTTTTAGCTATTCCGCTAAAAGTTTTGCAATTAAATCATCTGTTTGTTGTGTATATCTTAAATAATAAGAGCCAGTACTAGGTCCATAAAAGCCAGTTCTAATTTTTCTAATTTCCCCTTTTTTATCTATAAAAATGGTGGTTGGGTAAGACATAATGTGGTTTAACATAGGTAAAGATTTTGCAGAAGTAATTTTATCGGCTTTTCCAGCAATTAAAAAATCATAATCGGTATTAAAAAATGTTTTTATTTTAATAATATTTTGTTTGGCAATTTCAAAATCATCTGTTTTGTCGTAAGATAAAGCAATAATTTCTAGTCCTTTATCATGATTTATATTGTAAAGTTGTGTTAGGTAAGCAGTTTCATCTTTACAATTAGGGCACCATGGTCCCATAATATTTACAATCACTACTTTTCCTTTGTATTTTTCATCTTTTAAGGAAACATTGTCGCGATTAATGTTCGGAAACGTGAATGCCAATTCGGTAAAACCATCTTTTAAAAAAGTTAATGAATCGGGGTTAGTTAGTTCAAAAGCCTCATTTCTAATAGCTACCCACGGTTCTTCCCAATGTGTGCCTGACCAAAAAGTACCAATTAACGAATCATTTTTAATTAATGCTTTAAACAAAAATAAATGTGACCCATCAAAACAAGATAAATAAACGCTATCTCCATAAACATTACCTTCTAAAAATCGGTAATCGCCAGTTTCTGTCATAAAAGTTCCCGTTAAATACTCATCGTCTTGTTGAAATTGCCCAATAGATTGATAATGATTTTCAGGATTATTTTTACTAAAATCTACCTCCCATTTTCCTGAAACATTAGTATTAGTTTTTTTAGTATTATCGGACTTTACGAATCGAGCAGAGCTTCCATGATTAGCTATAAAAGGAATGTAATATTCTTTTCCTTCTTTATACCAATTTCCCTTAATTGTTGTGGAATTGACAATAATTCCTTCAAACCAAGAGTTAAAAACAGGGTCTTGAATAGTGATTTTATTATTAACAACGCTCACCGATTTAGCTAAAATCTTTTCATCGGCATTAGAAAATTCTACTCGATACAACGTATCTATTTTTGTTAGTGTAAAATTAATAGGCACATAGTTGGTCGCTGATAATTGAAAATTCATGTGCCAACTTCCTTCTACAAGGTCATTGTTCTTGCTTTTGCTTAGCTCTTGATTGGTTAAATCACCGGAACAAGAAATTAATGCACTAAATAATAAAAGGGACAGAATTTTTTTCATCTTGACGAAAGTAAATAAAAAATAGAGTGTTCAAAAGGAGTTGCTAAATTTTCTCCAATTGATATAAAAGATTAATACTACTTTTGTAAAGTCTAAAATCAATTTGATGAAAAAAATCCTATTCTTGATATCATTATTAATTAATGGTGTTTTATTTGCACAAATTCCTGCTTATTACAGCAATGTGAACTTAACATTAACAGGAATGGCATTAAAAGCAGAGTTGGCACAAAAAATAACCAATACACATACTACACTATTGCAATATGGTGATATTTGGAGTACACTACAGCAAACAGATTTAGACCCTACCAATTCAAACAAGGTATTATTGATTTATGGATATGATGATGGGGATGGAAATCCTACCACTGATAGAACAAGAAATAAAAATAATTATGGTGGCAACATTGGTGACTGGAATCGAGAACATGTTTATGCTCAATCTTTAGCAACACCCAACTTAACCACTTCTTCTCCCAACGCAGGAACAGACGCACATCATTTACGCTCTTCAGATGTTCAAATGAATGGAGATAGAGGTAATCGGGAATTTGCAACAGGAAGTGGTAATGCAGGAAATGTGGGAGCTTATTGGTTTCCTGGGGAAGAATGGAAAGGAGATGTTGCCAGAATGATGATGTACATGTATTTAAGATATTCAACTCAATGTTTACCAAATAATGTTGGCATTGGTAGCTCTGTGGCTATCGATCCTCCAATGATAGATTTGTTTTTACAATGGAATGCTGCTGATACTGTTTCGCTTTATGAGAAAAATAGAAATAATCTTTTAGAAACCATACAAGGAAATAGAAATCCTTTTATAGACAATCCTTATTTGGCAACAATTATTTGGAGTGGAACACCAGCACAAGATAATTGGAACATGACTGCTGTTAATGAAAACGAAATAAACAATGTTTTTACAGTTTATCCCGTACCAACAAACAATGGAACGATTACGCTTAGCTTTTTAAAAACAGAAAAAGTAACAAGTATTAAACTCTATAATTTAAGCGGACAAATCGTACAAGAAGAAATTTATCCAACAATAAGTAATCAAGAATTGATTATCAACAACTTACCAAAAGGTTTATTTTTTCTTACTGTTAATACCAATCAAACAATTAGCACAAAAAAAATTGCAGTCAATTAAGCTAGTTCACAATAGAAACACTTCCAATCTTGTTGAGGTGTTTTTTACCATTAAAATCCGTAAATGATATACTCCAAACATAAGTGCCATTAGGAACTAATTTGCCTTTGTAAGTTCCATCCCATCCTCTTTCCATACTATGAGTTTCAAAGATTAATTCCCCCCATCTATCAAAAATTACAAATGAATAATCTTTATTAGTTATACCAAAACCTTTTGGGATAAAAATATCATTTGCTCCATTGCCATCAGGAGTAA
>CAYHWX010000035.1:0-32327 GCA_964360245.1 uncultured Vicingus sp. | reverse complement strand
TCGTTGGATTAATGGGTTTTCAATAATTAACATCTCTGTTCCCCTCTTTTAAGTGGGGATGTGAGTTGTTTATTTTTGAACTCCCATTAATGTTTTGCTCTCCATTCGTATTTTTTACTTTGCTCAATCGAATCCATCACTTTATATAGGATGTTATCAACATAATCATCGTAGTCTAATTCTAAAGGTTTTTTAATTCTAATCTCTAGTATAGTTTTTTTCTTTTTAAAGAATAGACCTTTCTTGTCAAAAGCTCTTCTAAAACCATTGATAACAATAGGAACAACTATTGGATAATGTTCCTTGATAATATGAGCAGTACCTTTTCTTCCTTCGGCAAACGGTTTGGTAGTGCCTTGCGGAAAAGTAATTACCCAACCTGCTTCTAATGCTTTTTTGATGTTGTCGGTATCATTTGTATCCACTTTTCTTTTGATTGTTTTTCCTGCTTCCCGCCATGTTCTTTTAATTGTTATTGCTCCAGATAATCCTAAAATTTTTGGTAAAATTCCAGATTTCATTGTTTCTTCGGCTGCAACAAAGAATAAATTAGTAGTCATACATTTTAAAATCGCTTTTAATTTTATTTGATTGGGGTAGCCATATAATGCACTATGAATAACATGAAACATAAATGCTCCATCAGCAAAATAAGTTTGATGATTGGAAATAAAAAGCACATTTTCTTTTGGCAAATCCTTTAAAATTTCTGCTCCTTCAATTTTAGGAACGTTCTTTCGGTTAAACCCAAAATAAGTGATAAAACCAAATAATCGAATTACGAACTTTCGTAAAACAATATATTGACCAAATGTATCTTTCTTAAACACGATTAGGATTAATTTTTAGGTAAGGTAATTAGAATTATAGGGTGAACGAATTATTATCTGTTATTTTTTAAAAAAATTTTATCTCCAACATTGGGCTGAGTTCCTACAATCATATTATTTTTTTTATATAATTTTTTTAATTTTATGCCATAGGTTTGAGAAATATCTCTCATCGTTTCTCCAGTTTTTGCAATATGAAACTCTTCAGCAGCATTGTTCTTTTTTGGCTGAAGATAGATAATGTCTCCAACTTTAAGCACATCATTTTTATTTAAATCATTGTACTTAAAAATTTGCCAAAGATTTAGGCTATAATTTTTGGTGATTTTATAAAAAGTATCTCCTTCTTTAGCGATGATGTATTTGATATGATTATGTAATTTGATAACTTGTGCACTCGTGTTCGTAGCTAATACATTGGAACTTCGTTGTTTTGATATTTTTTTTGGTGGTACTTTCGCGTAATTATCGTATTGATCTAAATTATTATCCTCAATCAACTTAATTAATAAATCGGCATATTTTGGATTGGTAGCATAACCCGCCTTTTTCAAGCCATTTGCCCAACCTTTGTAATCGTTAGTTTTTAAATCAAACAAAAATTCGTAATGAGCTCTGGTTAATAAAAACTCTGAATGGTCTCGGTACGATTCGTAAACAGATTTATATTTTCTGAAACATTCATTTTTTTCATCGTCATCTAACCGCATGGTTTCCCCCTCCCAATTTTTATGACATTTTACACCAAAATGATTTTTCGCATAAACTGCCAACGGACTATTTCCATCTCCCGATTCTAAAATTCCTTGTGCTAAAGTGATGCTGGCTGGAACACCCGATTTTTGCATTTCTCGAATGGCATCTTCTTTATATAATTCAATATACTCTTCTCTTGTTATTCGCCTTTCAGCAGGTTGCGCAATGGATGAAATAAAGGAAAAAAATCCTAGAAAAAAGACAATTAATATAACTAGTGATTTTCTCATGCTATCTTAACGGAAACAAAATTAAGATTGTTTTAAGAGTTCAAGTATGCTGTAGTACTAAGATATTAACAGCCAACGTTTGATTATTTGGTGACTTTTTTAATACCATAGAATAATAAACGTAATCCTATAAAAGTAGCTAACATCATCCTTCCAATATAAATAGGATTTATCTGAACGTAAAATAGTTTATTGAAACCGATGGCAACTAACCCTTTAGATACAACTACTGCCGATTTATAACAATGCTAAATCAAGGAATATTTTAAATATATTTTTTAATTAATAAATAAGCTATTGAAATCGCAATAATTATCAATGCCATTTTAATATAATTATAGTATTTTCTCCATAAAAATTTTTCGTAATTATATTTCATTTAATAAATTTTGTATGTATTTGAGAAATATTTCAAAATTTTCTGCATCTAAAGGGATAGTCGCCAAATCAATTTTTAAAAAAAGGTGCTTCAAATTTTTTGGAGCATGATTATTTTCGTTGATTTTTGACATTGCAGCAAAATCAAAAAAGAAATTTAGATTGTTTCAGCTACAAACTTGTTACCCGATCCAATGCAGCCATTACTGATATTTTTTCTGCATCAAACTTTGATAAAAAACCATCTGCACCTGATGCCATCATCTCACTAACATCATGAGTGGCATCTGATGAAGAAAACCCAATTACTTTAATTTTGGGAGCATATTGTTTAACGTTTTTTGTAGCTTCATACCCATCCATAAATTTCATATTAATGTCCATAAAAATAACATCCACTTGGTGGTGTTTAATAAATGGCAATACTTCAACTCCATCAGAACATTCTCCCACAACATTAACTTTAGCTATTTTATTCAGCAAGTGTATAAATGATTTTCTTATAATCACATTGTCATCTACTAAAAGAACCTTTATGTCTTCCATAACCAACCCATTATACTTATTTATCAAATATACAAAAAAATTATCATTTAGACAACATTAGTATCTATATGATAATTAATAATTATCTATAATTGTCAGAATGAGTATTGGTAAAAAAATAAAAGTGCTTAGAGCTGAAAAGGGAATCAGTCAACAAGAGTTAGCTGTCTTAATAAATAAAACTCGTGCACTAATTTCTCACATTGAAATAACTTCAAAAGTTAATTTTTATACGTTGACTGAACTAGCTAATGTATTTAATGTTCCTGTGTCTTATTTTACTGAAGATTTGAATTCTTTAAACATGGTAAAAGAAGATAGAAAAGAGTACGCAAGTTTGCCAGAGAAGCTAAAAAAGTTAGAAAGAGAAAACGAACTACTCAATGAAATCATTCAGAATCAGAAGGAAATAATAGCCCAATTAAAAGCTAATCTTCAAAAATAAGGCTTCCATTTTTTTATCTTTAAAATCCAACTTTTTTTAAGCTAATCTTGTTACTTTTACTATTTAAGTATGGATAAATTTTCAGAAATAGAACACCTCGAAAAAGATGACTTTTACATTAGTGAAGAAGGTTATAAAGTATTTACCGAAAAGTATTTACTGAAAAGAGGTTATTGTTGTGAAAATAGTTGCAAGCATTGTCCATACGGATTTGATAAGAAAAAAGGTAGAAGAATAAAAAAATAAGACATGAATACTTCGACAGCTTTAGATTTTAAGAAACAAATACAACAAGGCATTCCATTCGAATTACCTCAGCTAAAAGCACATGATAACTCCGTTAGCCATGCTCCCAAACGAAAAGATATTTTATCTGCTGATGAAAAAAAATTGGCATTAAAAAATGCACTCCGTTATTTTGGCAAAAAACACCATCCTATTTTAGTTAAAGAATTTGCAGATGAACTAGCAAAATATGGTCGGATTTATATGTATCGATTTAGACCAGATTATCCAATGTACGCCCATCCAATTGATGAATATCCTGGAAAATCTGTTCAAGCTCGTTCCATCATGCTAATGATTCAGAACAACCTAAACCCTGAAGTCGCTCAACATCCTCACGAATTAATTACCTATGGTGGTAACGGATCTGTTTTCCAAAACTGGGCACAGTATTTAATTACCATGCAGTATTTATCTGAAATGACAGACGAACAAACCTTGGTGATGTATTCTGGTCACCCCATGGGATTGTTTCCTTCGCACAAAGAAGCTCCAAGAGTAGTGATTACTAATGGAATGATGATTCCTAATTATTCTAAACCTGACGATTGGGAAAAATTTAATGCGTTGGGTGTAACCCAATATGGGCAAATGACTGCTGGTTCGTACATGTACATTGGTCCACAAGGAATTGTACACGGAACAACCATTACTGTTTTAAATGCTTGTCGGAAAATTGATAGTAAAGGACAGGGGACAGGAGACAGAGGACAGGGGACCGCCGGAAAACTTTTTGTTACTTCTGGATTGGGGGGTATGAGCGGTGCTCAGCCAAAAGCAGGAAACATTGCAGGAGTAATTTCGGTAACCGCCGAAGTTAACAGAGCTGCCACACTTAAAAGACACCAACAAGGTTGGGTAGATGAAGTAATTAGCAATTTGGACGAATTGTGTGAAAGAGTTACAAAAGCTAAAACCAACAAAGAAGTAGTTTCTATCGCTTTTGATGGAAATATTGTTGATGTGTGGGAAAAGTTTGACAAAGAAAACATATCTATTGATTTAGGCTCCGACCAAACTTCATTGCACAACCCTTGGGCTGGTGGTTATTATCCAGTAGAGTTAGCTTACGAAGAAAGTAACGACATGATGGTAAACCATCCAACTTTATTTAAGGAAAAAGTACAAGAAAGTTTACGACGACAAGCCAAAGCCATTAACAACCATACGGCAAAAGGAACCTATTTTTTTGATTATGGAAATGCATTTTTATTAGAAGCAAGCCGTGCTGGAGCCGATGTAATGGCTGCTGACGGTATTCGTTTTAAATATCCAAGTTATGTACAAGACATTATGGGACCCATGTGTTTCGATTATGGTTTTGGACCATTCCGTTGGGTGTGCACATCGGGCAACCCAAAAGATTTAGAAATTACCGACCAAATTGCTTGTAAAATTTTGGAAGAGATGATGCTTACTTCTCCAAAAGAGATACAACAACAAATGGCTGATAATATCAAATGGATTAAAGGAGCTCAGGAAAATAAATTGGTAGTTGGCTCACAAGCTCGTATTTTATATGCCGATGCCGAAGGGCGAATTAAAATTGCAGAAGCGTTTAACAATGCTGTTGCCAACGGAAAACTATCTGCTCCTATAGTGCTGGGTAGAGACCACCACGATGTAAGCGGAACAGATTCTCCTTATCGGGAAACCTCTAACATTTACGATGGCTCTCAATTTACAGCCGACATGGCGATACAAAATGTAATTGGCGATAGTTTTAGAGGAGCAACTTGGATTAGCATACACAACGGTGGTGGTGTTGGCTGGGGCGAAGTAATTAATGGTGGTTTTGGTATGACTTTAGACGGTACACCCGATGCCGACCGCAGGTTAAAAAGTATGCTTTTTTGGGACGTAAACAATGGTATTGCTCGTAGAAGTTGGGCAAGAAACGAAGAAGCGTTATTTGCCATAAAACGCGAAATGGAACGTACGCCCAACTTAAAAATTACCCTACCTAGCATTGTAGATGAAAATATTCTTTAATTATTAGTTTAAAAAATTACTCCATAAAAAAACCCTGACGATAAATGTCAGGGTTTAAGTTATTTATTAATAACTTATTATCTAGTTACCACTACGTTAAATTTAGCAGTAGTACCATCTTCGAATGTCATTTTACCTACATAAGAACCATTGTTAATGGTAGATACATCTACTTTTAATGTTTCGTTGTTACTAAATGTTACCGCATTAGAAAGAACTAATTTACCAGCTATATCAAAAATTTCGATAGTAGCAGCTCCATTTCTATTTCCAACAGGAATGTTAATTTCACTAGCAGTTGGGTTTGGATAAGGATTAATATTAATTTCTTTAACAGCTTCTTCAACACTTGTTACATAATCCATGTGAATAGAAATAGCAATTGGTCCAGCATCCATTCCAAATCCATTTAAGTAATATGTTGCGTCAGAAGAACCAGGAATACTTGGTTGTAAGTGTGAACCATTTGCTGTTGTGCCAGTTCCATCATCTTGAGTAGATGTATAATCTACTTGAGTATCATAACCTGCAAAAATTGTAAGACTACCAGTATTTAAGCAAAACAAATAACGTTGATTATCAAGTAAAGGAATAGGTGTTGTATAAGGTACAAACTCTGCTGAATCTTGTAAATCAGAAGCATACACATAATACGCTGCATCCAGTTGTACTAAATTAGCAAAACCTAAACCAACATCATTAATATCAGTAAATACGTCGTCCCATTGATAAACCCTAGCTTCTACAAATTCATTAGTTAAAACATCTGTAGTGCTAGTTGTTGCAGAGAAAGTCATACCAGTTGCTTCCATTCTACTTGCATTAGCATCTTGAAAAGCATAACATCCTTCCCAAGAAGTTGTAAAAGCACCTGATCGATATCCACCTGGGCTTAAAGGATTATTTGTAGCAGCATCTAATCTAGCATAAGAATATAACGAATCACTAATCATGAAACTAGCATCAATTACGTTATCACTAGGCTCGCCATCAGGAGTAGGGTTGGTAGTAATCGTATATTCCATAGTGTACATTCCTACAGGATAAGAACCTTGTGAAAAAGTAGGTAATGATACCCATACAGAATCACCAGAAGCTATAGTAGGTATATTTGCCGATTGGTTATAAATTTGTGTCCCATTATCAATAGTGGCTGCTAATGTTGCTCCAGTTTGAGTTTGGTTACCAAAGTTACGTACCCATGCTCCAACAGGAACACTAAATTCGGATGCATTTTGAGATAAAGCAGCTATGTTAGAGAATCTTCTTGCTCTTAACACATCACCTTTTTTAGACCCTAAATCGTCAGCAAAAATTCCAAATTTGTTACCAATAAAAGCTTGAGTGATAGTTCCTGCAGCTATAGCAGATTGTAAAGCTGCACCATCTTGTTGAGAAATCATAATTACAGGAATAGTAACAGCCAAACCTGAATCTCCACCTGCCATACCAATAGGTGCACCAGTGTGATTAATAATAATGACAGCTACAGCACCAGCATTCTCAGCAACAGCAGCTTTATAACCAAATTGACAAGTTGCTCTATACAAAACAGCGATTTTACCAACTAAAGATGGTTGTGTAAAATTAGTACAAGCGTCTTGGCTATTAGGAAATCCATAAGTGGCGTTAGTACCCAAATCTCCATCATCAACAAATTGCAATGCAGCAGTAACAGCGTTAGCAGGAATGTTCAAATCGGGTGTCGCCCAATCTCCACCAGCAGGATCTGCCCATGTTAAAGGGTAAGTGGTGTTTTGCAACGGCACAGGCGTTGAAGGTGCCTGAATTTGGAAAATAACCTGAGCGAAACCAAATGTTCCTATCATGGTTAAAATCATAAATAGTGAAAGTTTTTTCATTTCTTTTAAATTTTAGTTAGTGTTTAATTTTTTAGTTTAGTTAATTTCAGAATACGAATTTACAAAAATTTATACCGTAAATCAAAATTATTGTCCGTAAATTAAATATCATTTCATTATCGGCAATAAATTTTGTAAATTCGTGCATACCAACTATCAATAAAACTAAAATAATTTAATTATGAAAAAGTATTTACTATTCGCCACAGTAGCAGTATTGGTCGTATCTGTTCAAGCTCAAGATAAAAGTAAAGCGGTTTATCGTGATGCTAGTGGAAATTCAAAAATTGACCAAGAGTCCAATAGTGCTCTAATTAAGCAAACTGTTGTTCCAAATGAAAAAGCAGCTTCGACAGTCCTTATTGGAACTTCTTATAATGCCTACACCATTTTAGGTGACCGGCAAAATCAAGTAGTTTACAATCCTGCCATCAATACTGTTGGTTTTGTTCATCGTCAAAACAATGGTGGAGCAGGCGGGTCTGGTATCATCTCTTTTGATTATTCTCCTGACGGAGGGGCAAACTGGGCGGTAAATCCATTTCAATTAACACCTAATTTAGGTGGTGGGGATGGAAATAGATATCCTAACATCACCATCTACAATCCAGTAGCTAATACTAATCCTAATAATGCTTATGTCGTTGTAACTGGTCCTCAACTAAAAACTGGAACATTTAGTGGTGCAAGTGGGTGGGAAGGAACATTTAGATCTTCTGCTTCACTTACTGGAGCAAATGTTGATGAGCAATACATGATGTTAAGTACTGATGTAGCTGGTGATTACAATGAATGGGGTGCCGCTGGATTATACACTGCTGCCAATGGAGTAGTTTTTGATGCTACTACTAATTATGATAATGCTCAAACAAATTTGGTAGCTGATAATTACTCTAAATATTTTATTAATAAAGGAGTTTTTAATTCCTCTAACAATAATTTTGATTGGACAGTTGCAGATACCATTATTCCAAATTGGTATTCGACCATGAATTTTACCGCAGGCATGTTAACTAATGTTGCTAGTTTGCCCAACATGGCATGGTCACCAAACGGAATGACAGGTTATATGGTAGCTTTAGGTGCTGAAGATAATGGTTCTGGAAACTCGATGTGGAGACCTTATGTGATGAAAACAACAGATGGGGGAACAATTTGGAATAATGTAAACGATTACGATTTTTCTACAGACTCCATTTTACAATGCTATATATGGGGAACAAATGCATCAAACGGAACTATTCAAAGGCCATTTTTTAGCTCTTATGATATGGTTGTTGATGCCAATGGTGAATTAAGAATTTTTGCAGAAATAGCTTCTGGTTTTTCAAATCATCCTGATTCTTTAAATTATACTTTTGCGGCAAGACAGGCAGGTTTCTTATTTGAAGTAGCAACAAATGGAGCAGGATGGGATGTTACTTTTGTAGATTCTATTTTGGTGGATGATTATGTGTGGGATACGCCAAATGCATTAAGTCATTATGTTAGACCACAAGCTGCAAGAAGCCAAGATGGAACTAAAGTATTTTATACTTGGTTAAGTGTTGACCCAATTATTGGATCTATAGAAAGAGATTTACCAGATATTTTTTCAGTAGGACATGAAGTTGGTACTGGATTATGGACTCCAATAACAGATTTAAGCACAGGAAACAATTCTAATTATACAGCAGCATACCAAACAATGGCAGTAGATGTAATTGAAAATGGTAGTGATAAAAGTTGGGAACTACCAATTGTTTATGGGACAGCTATTGGTGGAGCTCCACTATCTAATGGGTTAGCTGCTGCTCAATGGAACTTTATAAGAGGAATTGGATTTAATCAATCTGATTTTACTCAAACACCTCTTCCTAATCCATGTGCTGTTAGTGTTAATGAATTAGAAGTTGAGCGTACTATTTTTATTTACCCTAACCCTACCAATGGAATCATAGAAATTCAATTAACAAACGTTAATGAATTTAATTACACCATTGTTGATGTAGTTGGAAATGTAATTGCTAAAGAGAAAATTGTTGGTTCAAAAACAACTATTAATCTTTCTAATCGTGCATTAGGAATTTATTTTGTAACTATTAATTCTGAAAAAGTCTCGATTACTAAAAAAGTGATACTTACTAAATAATAATAGGATAGCATAAGAAAAGCCATTCTACTATTTATAACTGCTAATTTTTTCTAAATTATTTAACTGATTCCAGTTAAAATCTGTTTTTTCTTGAATGTCATCCAATATTTTCTGGTCTTTGTTTTTAAATAGATGAGAAAATCGACCTTGTTTTTTCATACATTCTTCCACTTTAATTTTTTCTTTAGGACGATAATTAATGTGGTAGTTACCTTGTCGTACTTCATATAGTGGAAAAAGATTAGTGTTTACAGCTAATCTTGCCAATTCTATAGATATTGCTGGCTCTGTTTTATGTCCTGGAGGACAAGGTCCATCAATCATCAACAATCGAAAACCTTTTTCTTTTACTGCTACTTTTATTTTTTCTCTAAAATCATCTAAAAAAGCAAGCGACGCAGTTGCAATATAAGGAATATTATGAGCTGCTATAATTCCAATTAAATCTTTGGGCCAAGTAGTTTTATAATTTTCATTAGGATTGGTAGTAGTAATTGCACCATAAGGAGTGGCAGTACTCGTTTGAACTCCAGTATTCATATAAGCTCCATTATTGTTGCAGATATACAGAATATTTTCTCCTCTAGAAGCTGCTCCAGAAAGTGATTGCAAACCGATGTCAAATGTGCCACCATCACCAGCCATAACTACCACATTTGTTTTTTGTTTTCCTTGCCTATCTAATGAAGCACGAATTCCTGTTGCAGTTGCAGAAGCTGCAGCAAATAAAGTATGAACGATGTTCCCTTTTAACATATTTAGAGGGTAAGGTCCTGCGATGATAGAAAAACAACAAGCCGGCACTACATAAACAGTATCTTCACCAAGTATTTCAGCAAGGTTGCGAACTAACAAAGTCCAACCACAACCTCTGCAACTTAATGCTCCTGAATGAACCATTTCTTCTTTAATCAGAAATTTTTCGGGATTTTTTAACTCCATCATTTTTTGTTTTTTAATTTATCAATACCTAAAAATCGTGTCATTACTCCATATCAATCCAACGAATTTCTTTAGGATTTTCTAAACTTAGTTTAATAATTTTTTCTATGGTACCTGGTGATACGTCTTTGCCTCCTAGTCCAGCATAAACATTACACATTTTATTTGGAAAGCCATACAATGCTCGTTTCATTTCTTGCATTAATGCTCCTTCTGTTTCTCCTAAAAAATTTCTATCAATATTTACTATTAAACAATCATCTGAAATTTCTTTCAACGCATTGATGATTGATTTTTTTGGAAAAGGTCGGAACAAACGTATTTTTAAAATACCTACTTCAGGAAAAGTAGCTAAAACTCCTCTTGCTGTGGTAGTAATTGTTGACATGGTTGTTAAAATCATTTTGGTTTTACTGGTGATATTAATTGCTTCAACAGCAGCAAATTTTCTATTAAAATGCTTTTCAAATTCTTTTCCAGTTGTATTAATTAAGTCTTCAACTTTATTAAGGTCTTCCCAATAGGTGTAATTAAATTTGTCATAATGATCAGGAGCAACAAGCCCCCCAAACGATTTAGGATGTTTAGTGTCAATTTCATTTCCAACAAAAGCCTTTGGAGGTAAAAATTTATCAACCAATTTATCAGATGGAATCCACATGTTTTCACTGGTATGACTTTGGTAAAACGCATCCAATACTATCATTACAGGAATGTTCAACTTTTCTGTTACTCGATACCCAATAATAATACTGTCCAACACTTCTTGCGAACTCTCTCCATATAATTGAATCCACCCAGTGTCTCTTTGTGATAAAGAATCAGATTGATCAGACCAAATGTTCCAAGGGATAGAAGGGCGACCAACATTGCAAATTACAATTGGCAACCTAAAATGTGCTATGGCATGCAATACTTCGTGCGAATAAAACAATCCTTGTCCGCTAGTAGCTGTAAATACTCGTTCACCAGCTATTGCAGCACCCATTGCTGCAGCAAAAACAGAGTGCTCGCTATCCATGTTAATATAGGTAGCATCTAGTTTTTTGGAAGATACCATATCTGCCAATTCTTCTATAATTGTTGTTTGTGGCGTTATCGGATAAGCAGGGATAAAACCAACACGACATAATCTTGCTGCTTCTGCTGCTGCAAAATTACCTTTCAACACTTTTTGAATATGCTCTGGGTAAAGTGGTTTTTCTTTTGCCATTTTTTTTATTTCCTTCTTTTTGGGTACACTCGTATTCATATTTTACTTTTTATAGCGTTCTATTCTTGTGCCATTTCAATTTTATTCATGTGAAAATCAATTGCTGAACAAGGACATTCATTGGCACAAATTCCACATCCTTTACAATAATCATAGTTAATTCTTATTCGATTATTTTCATCAATAAATATGGCTGAATCTGGACAATAATTAAAACAATTACCACAACTAAAACATTCTCCACAATGTAAACACCTGTTTGATTCCTCAACTATTTGTTTGGTTGTGAGTCCTTTTACAACCTCATTAAAGTTGTTGTACAATGTTTTTTCTTTTATTATTGAATGATGATGACTTGCTGTTGGAAGATAATAAGTATAATTAATATCTTCTGGACCAACAACTGTACTCGGCGATTTTACTTTTTTGTATTCAGCACCTTCCAGATAAGCCATCACTTCTTTTGCCACTTCGTTTCCACTACCAATTGCTTCTGTAACAGTTCCTCCCCAAGCCATATCACCAGCACAAAAAACAGGAAACGAATTTGCTATTTTCCCTTGTTTGGCTTGAGTTTCTTTTCCAAAAGCGTAAGAATCGTTTTTCTGACCAATTGCAGTAATTACTTTGTCAACACTAATTTCTTTTTCGGAGCCTTTAATTGCAATTGCCTTTCTTCTTCCAGATTCATCTTCATTGCCTAATTCCATTTTTATTAGGGTCAACTTTAACGCATTCTTTGTTGAACTTTTGATTCCTACTGGTGCAGACAAAAATTCTATTTTAATTCCTTCGTCTAACGCTTCTTCCACCTCATAAGGAATTGCAGGCATTTCTTGTTGTGTTCTTCGGTAATAGATTGTTGGTTTTCCTCCTAATCTCAAAGTCGTTCTTGCCACATCAATGGCAGTATTTCCACCTCCAATAATCGCAATCTCATTTCCTTTTTTGATGCCAAAAGTATTTCCATTCATTTTAAATTCATTCAAAAAATGAATTCCTTCAATTGCTAACTCCTCATTATGAATATTCATACTAGCACTAATATGTGCTCCAGTAGAAACGATGACAGCATCATTATCCTTCTCTAATTCTTTTATATTAACCTTTTTATTTAAAATAATTTCTACTCCTTGTTGAACAATCAGGTCAATTTCTTTGTCCAATGCTTTTTGAGGCAACCTAAATTCAGGAATACCAATTCGCATCATTCCTCCTGCTTTGCTTAATGCTTCATAAACTGCTACGGGATATCCTGCATTTCTCAACCTTAATGCTGCAGTTAATCCAGCAGGACCAGCACCAATAATTGCAATTTTCTTTTTATACTTAATTTTTTTTGGTACAATTTTTTGTTGAACACCCAAATCTCCCAAATAGCGTTCGATAGCTCCAACATTTAGTTTTTCATCTAATGTTTCTCTGTTGCAGTTTTGTTGACAAAAATGAGGACAAACTCTTCCGCATGTTGAAGGAAAAGGATTATGCTGATAAATGGTTTGAAAAGCTTTTTCAAATTTTTTCTCTCCGGCTTGTTTTATAAACAATCGCACATCAGTTCCGGCAGGACAATTTGCTGTGCAAGGAGCTACTTTTGTAACATATTCCGGTGCTAAAACTCTCCAACTTCCTGTTTTATTTAGGTGCATTGGTTGGTCCCAAAAAGGAGTTGTTTTTGTAGGCAAAGGCTTTTTTTCTACTTTTAGGGAAGTACTAATTGCCTTACTTTTTTTGGTAACATCGTATTTTCCATTAAGATTTTTGGTGACGTCGTTAATAGTTTTACTTAAACTTTTAACACTGTTATATGCAATAACACTTGCCTCATAATTAGCTGTAGGTTTGGCGGGAACATTTTCTTTAATTATTTTTTCAGCCATTTTAATATCGGCACCTAAAATTTTTATCATTGCACCAATCATGGCAGCGTTGACAATAGGAAGAGATTTGCTTCCCAATCCTTTATCTAACGATATTTTGGTTGCTGGAACAGTATAAATCGTTTGTCCCTTTTTTTCTTTTCCTGTATAGTCTTTTTCAGTATTTAATAAAATTATTCCGTTTTCTGTTAATCCATCAAAAACAGGAACCAAATCAATAATTGTTTCATCAAAAACAATCACCATATCAGGATGATAGATGTTACTTTTGTTCAGAATATCTTCTTTTGCAATTCGGAAAAAAGCCATAATTGGTGCACCCGTACGTTCGACACCAAAAAATGGAAACGCCTGCACTTTATACTCGCCAGAATAACTAAATATTTTAGCCAATATTTCAAAAGCTGTAACCATCCCCTGACCGCCTCTTGCATGACCTCTGATTTCTATCATTGTAAATCTATTTTAGAGTAAAAATATTTTTGCAATTTAGTCTATTATCAATAATACGACTATGATGTTTGTCAGTTATAGGTATAAT
This sequence comes from uncultured Vicingus sp., assembly GCA_964360245.1. Classification (GTDB taxonomy): domain Bacteria; phylum Bacteroidota; class Bacteroidia; order Flavobacteriales_E; family Vicingaceae. Next base: position 18,293 of record CAYHWX010000035.1, on the reverse strand, counting down.
GAATTTAATATTTTTTAAAAATTCATCAAGTGGAATTAAGGTAATTATAAAAAATAGTGTAAATATTTGGTTGTTAGCATATTAATTACAAAATTAGTTATTAAAATCTACATGGAATTTTAAATTAGTACTTAACTCCTTGCAACTTTTTTAAGGAGGGTTCTAAAAATTGAGTTTTTCTATTTACACACCCCCACCCCTCTTAATAGAGGGGAAGTAATAGGTTAATTTTTAGAACTCACCTTAACTAAAAATGATACCATGCGAACAATGAGCAATGACCGACCTTTGATAAAATTCGCTAGTTTTTTTAACTGCTGAAATTAGTGGTGGCAATAGAAAGCAACCCTTGAAGCACGGAACAACAAAAGAGGGAAAAAGTTCCTTCCTTTGATAAAACAACAACAAAGAACAAGCCATGTAGGGCTTGGGTTGTGTGGCAATTTTATCAGTAAAAAACAAGAATTTTATCAGTAGTCTTGATTTTTTGTTTCTTTTTGATTAAGCAAAAAGAAAAAATTAAATGCCTCGCAGTTCCTATTTGCGGATAAAGTTAAATTGATTTTAACCAAACTAAATTAACTTTTTAAGGGTTGACTAATTAAGGTAACCCGTAGTGCATTTGGGCTTAGTTTTCAATAAAAAAGTGTCATTTCGAGTTTTTTTCTGAAAGAAAAAGTATCGAGAAAACACTTTTTCTTCTAAAAATTTGAATTCTCGATACAAATTTCACTCATTTCAATCGTGAAATTCACTCGAATGGACAAATTTTTTATCAAATGCACCACGAGTTAAGGTAATCCGATTTATTAAATAGTTTTCCCCCTACACTATCCTTGAACTTTTGATATAATGAATATTCCGTTCTTTTAAATAATTTAAAAAGTAGTTAAAACAAATTTCATGTTTTCCAATCAATTCGGGTGGAAAAACTCCTTTTTCAGCAAACAATCCTTCTAAAAATAGATTTGCTGCTGCTGTTGCTGTATAACCTGTAGTTCGTGCCATTGATGAAGTGTTAGTTGCTGCACAATATTCATCATGTAAATTATAAACAACTTCTTCAGTTTGTCCATTGGCATTTTTCCCTTTCACCGTAACTCTCATTACTGTTAATTCTTCTTCGGTTTCACCTAATTTCCATTCGCTAAATAATATTTTGCTGGTAAAATCTAATGGAGAAACCATATTGCCTTTTACATCAATTTTAGTTGGACTAAAAAAACCGCTTTCTTTTAGTACTCTTACATACTCGACATGACCGGGATAACGCAACGTTTTTTCCTTCATATTCGGAATATGAGGCATGGTGTAAATGATAGACCTCAACCCATCGGAATTAAAAGATTCTAATGTTCCCACCTTATCAAATTCCACGTATTCACAATCGGTTAAAGGTTCGCGAACTACTTCTACTCCATGCTCCACATATCGTGCAGGACGAGTATATTCTTCAATTACGTCAATTGGAGAAAAGGGTGCTTTGTAACAAAATGGCCATTTTTTTGTTTTTGGCAAACCGCCTACTAAACATTCAAAATCGGTAAGTTTTAGGATTTCGTTGTAGCGACCTAAGATAATATTATCCATACCTGGAGCAACACCGCAATCGACAATAGCTGTTACATTTTTCTCTTTGGCTAAAGCATCTAACTCTAACGAATTTTCAGGAAAAAATGAAATATCTATCACATTCATTTCAGCTTCAATAATGGCTCGTAAAGTAGCAAAACCTAAAAAACCGGGCACCGCACAAATTACTAAATCGTGTTGCTTTATTATTTTTTGAAGTTCCGATTTATTGGTAACATCTAATTGTTGTATGGTTAAAGGGTTGCACTTTTGTTTTACTTTAGCTAAAACTTGTTCATTTAAATCGGTTAACGTTACCTGATGTTTTTTAGCCATATCTATTGCCATGGCACTTCCTACCATTCCGGCACCTAATATGATTACTTTACTCATGTTTAAAAAATTAAATTGTTAAATTTTTGATTTTGTCATCCTGAGTTTATCGAAGGATAGACAAATTAGTAAAAACACTGCGAGGAACGAAGTTACAACCCAGGTATCAATACCCAAGGCATTTCGTTGGTGTTTATTATTCTTTTTACTTGCATTTGGTAAATGTAGTGATTATAAATAAAGTTGCTTGACTTTGTCCTTAAAAAAGACTACCTTCGTTTATCGAACGCCAAATGTCATTGAAACAACACTTAACTTATTGTTATGGGCAATGCTTGGGGACGTGCTAACTTGAAACTTTTGGAATTCTAATGAGCTTATTTAAAAACTACTTTAACAGCGAAAAAATTACCGACATCACTTATGGTGATGTTGTTCGCTTTTTCAAAGAAGCGAAAGACGAAACCGATAAGATTGAATATAAGTCATTCGCTGAAAATGAAAGGGAAAACCAAACTGAACGAGAGAAGAAAATTCTTCAATCCGTTTGTGGTTTTCTAAACTCTGATGGTGGGATTATTATTTGGGGAGCACCCAAGGGCAAAAAAGTTCCTGACAAAAAGGAAAAAGTTTTTCAGGGAGAGTTAGACATGGTAGAATATCCCTACGAAAAGGATGCTTTCATAAATAAAGTTACAGACAGCTTAACTCCAACACCAAGAGCAATTCTGTTTCACAGGATTGACAAAGCCAAGAAGCACATTTACATTTTAGAAATTCCCAAGAGCGAATATTCGCCTCATCAATTTCAGCACAGGTATTACATGCGTATTGACGGACAGACAAGACCAGCACCTCACCATTATGTAGAAGCATTGATGAGGAAAGTTCGCTTTCCAAACCTTGAAGGATATATCAGCATGGGAACATATCAGTTCTTTAACGACAACTTTCATAATACCGTATTTCAACTTTATGTGAATGTTTTCATTTTCAATTTATCCAAGTTGCAAAATGATTACAATGTTTCATACCGTTTGCTTTGCACCTACGGTAAATTTCAAGGATGGAATTCTACTTTTCGTGACCCAGGCGTAGGATTTGGTGAGCAAGGTAGAGAGAGGAGAGTTGACAACATAAAAGAAGTAATTCATTATGGAGAGCCGGTGAATGATTATGTAACGATTGAATTTGACCCATACGAACTACAGAGAAATAATAATGAGTTAGAGTTGTTCTTACATTTTGGTGCAAAACATTCACCAATGAAGACAAGTTGGTATAGAATCAAAGTCAATCCACCATCTCCGTCTGCAAAAATTCAAGAGTGCATTATTGCAAGAAAAGAAAATCAATACATGCATGAAGTAAAGGAAGAGCTTGGTATTACGGACAGACAATCCATTTTAAAAATTCTTGGAAGAGAAGAATAACAACGGCAGATGAAAAGTAAGTCAGAACAAGACAGATAACCTAAACTACCCATTAATCTTTTCCCACAACAAATCTTTGAGTTCTGTTAAACCTTGTTGAGCAACAGAAGAGATAAAAAGATAAGGGATTTTTGGTAGGTCTTTTTTAATTTCAGCTTTTAGTTCCTCATCTAACATATCGGATTTAGAAATTGCCAAAATTCGATCCTTATCTAATAATTCGGGGTTAAACTGGTTTAATTCGTTCAACAATGTTTTATATTCCTGATGGATATCTTCGCTATCGGCAGGCACCATAAACAATAAAACAGAGTTCCGCTCGATGTGTCTTAAAAATCGTAATCCCAAACCTTTTCCTTCATGTGCACCTTCAATAATTCCGGGAATATCTGCCATTACAAACGAACGATGGTCGCGATATTCAACAATTCCTAAATTAGGAACTAAGGTAGTAAACGGGTAATTGGCAATTTCGGGTTTGGCAGCAGTAATAACCGATAACAAAGTAGATTTACCTGCATTTGGAAAACCTACCAAACCAACATCTGCCAATACTTTTAACTCCAATACTTTCCAAGTTTCAATACTGGGTTCTCCGGGCTGTGCATGTCTTGGAGTTCGATTGGTGGAAGTTTTAAAATGGTCATTTCCTAAACCACCTCTACCACCTCTAACCAATATTTTTTCTTCTCCATCTTCTGTAATTTCAAAAAGCACTTCTCCAGTTTCGTCATCTTTAGCGATAGTGCCAATTGGCACTTCCACATAAGCATCTTCCCCATTTGCTCCAGTACTAGTAGAACCACTTCCAGCACCACCATGCCCAGCTTTTATGTGTCTTCTATATTTGAGGTGAAGCAAGGTCCAAAGGTTTTTATTTCCTCTAACAATAATGTGTCCACCTCGTCCACCATCGCCGCCATCAGGTCCACCTTTAGTTGTCCAGTTGTCTCTATGATAATGATGTGAGCCTGCTCCTCCTTTACCAGAACGGCAATTAATTTTTACATAATCGATAAAGTTGGTATTTGACATGGTTTGAGTAAGAGAGTTAGTGAGTTGTTGAATTATAGAGTTATTGAATTCGTGATTTAATTAATTTTAAACTTTTCTATTTTCTTTGAAGCTTTTTCTGGATTTAGCCAAAATTGACATAATTTCTATTGCTTCGTTAAGAATTACTTTGGTTTCAGGTTTATTACTAAGTTCAGATTCAATCATCAACTCAAGCCAAAGAACACATTCATCAGCTTCTTCAACACAAATAGAAAGTTTCGCAAAAAACTCTTTGTCTGACCTTGCTCTGCATACAGCTCTATAATTTGCAGCTACAGATGTTGCTGATCTTAATAATTGCTTTCCTACAACTCTAGCTTCTTCTGTTTTTGGTAAATCCCGATACAATTTAATATTATTAATCGCAAATTGTTTAGTCCTGTTTCTAAATTTTTCAGCAAAATCATTCATAAAAATTCTTAATTCACCAATTTACTAATTCAAAAATTTAAGATATACGATTAACACTGTATTTATCAATAGCATTACTCAAACGATTAAATATTTCATCAACAGAACCAATTCCATCTATTTTTTGAAACTTATTTTGGTGGGTATAAAAATTTTCTACCACCGCAGTTTGTTTGTTGTAAACAGCAATTCTATTAGCAATAACTTCAACATTTGCATCGTCAGGTCTTCCACTTTCTTTTCCTCTCAACAATAATCTTTTAATTAATTCTTCTTCTGCTACAGCTAAGGCTAACATCACAGTAATAGTTGTTCCTTTACTTTTTAAAAATTCTGCTAATGCTTCAGCTTGTGGAGTTGTTCTAGGAAAACCATCAAAAATAAAACCTTTTGCAGTTGGATTTTTATTTACTTCCGCTTCTAACATTTTTATGGTTACTTCATCGGGGACTAAATTCCCTTTATCCATATAACTTTTAGCTAATTTACCTAAATCTGTTTCTCCTTTAATATTAGCTCTAAAAATATCACCGGTGGATAAATGAACTAACTGGTATTTACTGATTAATTTTGCTGCTTGTGTACCTTTTCCTGCACCTGGAGGTCCAAATAAAACAATGTTTAACATGATACTAATTTTTAATTTCCCTTTGGGGATTCTTTTAACACATATATTGAATTCAAATTTCTTCCCAATCCATCGTAATCCAATCCATAGCCTACAACAAAAGTGTTTGGAATTGCTAATCCATAATAATCAATAGGATGAACTTTTTTATAGGCATCGGGTTTATATAATAAGGTAGCAATTTTAATACTTTTTGAATTTTTATTGAGCAATATTTGATGTAGTTTTTCCAGCGTATTTCCTGTATCAACAATATCTTCCACTAAAATAATATCTCGTCCAACTATATTTTCAGTTAGCCCGATTAATTCATTTACTTCACCAGTAGAGCTAGTTCCTTCATACGATTCCATTTTAACGAATGAAACATTACAATCTAAGTCGATAGATTTTAATAACTCACCAAAAAACATAAAAGAACCATTTAAAACTCCTAAAAAAATTGGTGTAGTATTTTTGTAATCTTCATTTATTTTTGCAGCAACCTTTTGGATTGCTTCTTGAAGATTTTCTTCAGAAATAAAAAGTTTAAACGATTTATCTTTTATTGTAATTTCCATATCCGTATTTCGCTGCAAATGTAATTAATTTAATTTCTGAACTATAAAAAGTCACGATATTAACTACATTTGTAACTTAATTTTTAAGCTATGAAACCATTGGTAAGTATTTTTATGGGCAGCACTAGTGATTGGTCCATCATGCAAAAAACTGCTGAGCTATTAAATGAGTTTAAAATACCTTTTGAAATACACGCCTTATCTGCACACCGAACTCCTGATGAAGTTGAAAAGTTTGCAAAAGGAGCAATGGCGAAAGGGATAAAAGTAATTATTGCTGCAGCTGGAATGGCGGCTCATTTACCAGGCGTTATTGCTGCAATGACGCCACTACCTGTAATTGGTGTTCCAATAAAATCTTCATTAGATGGAATGGATGCTTTATTAGCAATTGCACAAATGCCTCCCGGAATTCCTGTTGCTACGGTAGCTATTGATGGTTCTTTAAATGCAGGAATTTTAGCCGCACAAATAATTGCTGTTGGAGATAAAGCAATGATGCAGCAAATAATTGCTTACAAAAAAAACTTAAAAGATAAAATAGTAAAAGCCAACAAAGAGTTAGCGAAGTATAAATTTAAGTATCGGGTAGATTAAGGTGGGGGTCTAAAAATTGGATTTTTTGATTACACACCCCTTGCCCCTCTTGATAGAGGGGATGTAAGATGTTAATTTTTAGAACTCCTCTTAATTTATCGAACTCCTTTTTCAGGGAATTTACCTTTTTTGTCTCTGAAGAAATTTTTAATTGTTTCTATATCTTTTTCTACGTCGTCGGTTATGTTAAAGACAGGTCCAAAACCTCCAACTTTTTTTTCATAATCAATATAACCTAAAATAATAGGAACTTTTGTTTTTTGTGCGATGTAATAAAATCCTTTTTTCCAATTTGGATTATATTTTCTAGTCCCTTCAGGAGTAATCATTATTGCTAATTCATCATATTGATTAAAAATATTTTCTATTTGATTTGTTAAATTTTCTTTTTTACTACGGTCAACTGGGATGCCTCCTAAAAATTTAAACAAGACATTAAAAGGAAAAACATACCATTCTTTTTTAATAAAAAATTTTAAGGGAATCCCTTTCATTAAAAAGAACAATCTCCCATAAAAAAAATCCCAATTACTAGTGTGTGGAGCGGCTAGAATAATATATTTTTTTATGGCTGGAGGAACTTCCCCAACAGCATTCCATCCTAAGGAATGAAAAATAAACGATGCCAGTTTCTTAATCACTTGGCAAAAGTAATCAATAGCTATTTAAAAGAAGCACGTTGTAATGCTTTTGGCTTATTCACGTATCTAATTGAAATTTCAAATCCCCCATTTCCGCCAGTAACACTAGACAACTCAGAATTGTTATAATCATAAGAAACTCCAATCATATAGTCGGTAAACTCGATGTAAACTTGAGGAATAATAGCATCTTTTAATCGGTAATGGCTACCAAAATAGATTGCTCCATCTTTAAATAAACCAGAATATTTAGTGGTGTTTCCAAATCTGATTTTAAATAACATTCCTGGAGTAATTTCTCGATAAGGACCTTGGAAGGCATAAAACATAGATGGAACTAAGGATACTTTTGTCTCTCTGATGTCAAAAGTTCCAGAAAACTGAGCAATAAATTTTCTTGGAATTTCATCTTTGGTATCACTTAAAAAATTTTGATCTGGTGTATTTAAATGATAGCTAGCAACTCCAACATTAAAACTTGAAATATCACTGCCTAAAAACTCAGAAGTAGTATTTTTAAATTCGTAGTAAATTCCTGCTCCTAAATCAAAATACCGAGAAGATTGAAAAGCGAATGATTCATTGGAGTTTAACTCTAAATCAAATTCTTCACCATTAAATTGGCTTCCCCAAGTTAATCTTGCAAGATTTGCAGAATATTGCCCAAATCCAGTTTGAATACCCACTGAAATAGTATGATAATCACTAATTGGAACTATTCCTGAAAAAGAAAGTGCTCCCAAAAAATTTCCAAAATCTGCTTGTCCAGCTACATCCTTATAAAAATTTGCTCCTAAACCGAAATACGCATGTCTACCATTACCTTTAGCAATGGGCACATCAAAAGATGCTGCATAGGTATTATATGGGTCGCCAAAAGCACTCCACTGACTTCGATAATTTAAAATCCCTCTTACATTTCCACTAAATACTCCAGTTGCACCTGGGTTAATTAATTGTGGCGTTTGTCCAAATTGAGAAAAATGAACATCCTGAGCGGAACAGTTAAAAGTTAAAAGCTCAAAGCTAAAAGTTAACACTACAACTATGGTTAAAATTTTACTCACTCTATTCTTATTGCTTGAAGTGTTCGTGCTTGCTACACAGGTGATTATTTTTTTCATATATTTAAAAAATAGTTATTAGAAATTGGAAAATTCACACATCTACACATTACCTAACAAGTGTAATATTTCCAGTTTTTTTATCAGTTTCGCCATCTTTAAAAACTGCTCTTAATGTGTAAACATAAACTCCAGATTCTGCTTTTTTACCATTGTAATTTCCATCCCATCCATTATTTTTAGATGATGATGAAAATACTTTTTCGCCCCATCTATCAAATACTTCAAACGAAAGACTTTCAATTCGTGAACCATAAACAAAAAGAATATCATTGTTTCCATCTCCATTTGGAGAAAAAGCAGAAGGTAGTTGTGCTCCATTGATTGATGTAAGATCATCATCACAATAATAAATGGTAAATGTTATCGTATCATAATTAGGGCAAGATCCTTCCCCAATGCCAGATATGGTGTAAGTAGTGGTAATAGTAGGGCTAAAAGTTAATATCGAATTATTACCATAGGCAGTTACTCCACTTAGTGGAGTATATTCAATATAGGAATGTGGAGGGATGTTTAATTGAATGATATCATTTTCACAAAAGTTAGTATCGACTGGTTTTGATAAATTAAATGCTTCACTTGCATTAAACAAGGAATCGTTTAAACGAGAAAAAAACCCATCGCTTGAGCCAGATGATATTAAATTATCTGTACCAAAAGTAGCTGGAGCTCTAAAAAATCCACATACATATACTTGTGCTCCTTTTCCTTTAACAATTGCGTTGGCTCTGTCATTACTATCTATTCCACCACCTGTAGCAACCCATTTCCATTTTCCTTCTGGTGAAATTTTGGCGACAAATGCTTCTTCGTATTTACCAGATCCTGTAGTAATATTATTTCCAAATTTTGCATTTTCGTTGATATCTCCACACACATATACATTACAGGAGGCATCTGCCCATACATCATTACCTCTCTCACCTCCTAGGCTTGAACCTGCTCGTTTGCCCCAAATTGGTTTGCCAGTTATTGCATCTATCTTTAAAACAAGTACATCACGTTTGTTGTAGTTTTTAACAGTTACTGTATCAATTGTTAATGAATCTCTATGTTCTCCTACTACATATACATATCCGTTTTTGTCTGAGCAAATTCCATTAGCCCAATCATCTTTTTTACTTCCTCCATTGGTTACCCATTGGAAAGTTCCAGAAGTATCGTATTTCATGATAAAAATATCATACCCTCCAGTACTTGTTAAAGTTGTGCTGCCAAATGTTCGAGTGTCATCATATCCACCCGTAATATATACACCATCAGATTCGTCAACACATACAGCTATATCTCGTTCTATATATTTATATGTGCTTGTATCAAATGGTAAATTACCAAAACATCTCGCCCATTGAGGTTGACCAACACTATCGAATTTTGTAACCCAGTAGCTATGATCATAAGAACTGGTACTGGTACTGGTTGCTGTAACTGTATTACCCCCACAATACAAAGTATTTCCACCCATAAATCCTACCACATAACTGTTTCCTTTTTTATCTGTTGCAACGTCTAATCCTTGATCGTCTCCACCATTACTACATACAAAGTTTCCCCAAAGGTAATTACCATTTTTATCATGCTTAACTATAAAACACTGATCACCACTACCAAATGCTGAACCAGTAATATAATTTCCTGCAAACTGAATACCAGAACCTTCCCAAAATGTACCAGTAATGATACTATTCCCTTCAGCATCTACGTCCATGCCTAGCACTCTATCATCCCAATATTGCCCACCACTTCGTGCCCAAAAACAAAATCCTGTACTATCGAATTTTGCTATAAAAGCTTCTTTACTATGGTCATTATCGGTATAATATAAAATAAGTCCATTAGTTCCTAGACTTATATTATTACTAAAATATCCCGAAACGTATATATTTCCAGAAGAATCTGTTTTGATACAGGTAGCTTTGTCGCTTTTGGTATTTCCCATTTTCTTAGACCACACCCAATTTTGGGCATTGATATCATTAAGTGTTAACAATATAATAATGAGGGTTAAAGAAAATATTTTGGCAATAGTATATAATCCCATTAAAAATATATTGTGCGTAACTTTCATAGTTACCTAACAAGTGTTACACTTCCAGTTTTATTATCAGTTTCGCCATCTGTAAAAACAGCTCTTAATTTATAGACATAAACTCCAGATTCTGCTTTTTTACCATTGTAATTTCCATCCCACCCATCGTCTTGAGAAGATGATGAAAATACTTTTTCACCCCATCTGTCAAACACATCAAAAGAAATACTTTCGATTCGTGAACCATAAACATAAAGAATATCGTTGTTTCCATCTCCATTTGGAGAAAAAGCCATTGGAACTCCAGTATTATTAGGTGGTGGAAGAATTTCTTCAACATAAACTGCAGTGATAACATCATTACCTAGCACTACAAAGCTTACAATGGAACCCAAAACTGAAGGAGTTAAGGTATGAAAATTAGATTCCCAATGGTCAAAAAGATAATTGCTAATTGGGGTTTCTGTTAATTCAATATTTGTTCCAGTAATGTATGATTTCACAATAGATGTAGTTGTAAAATCATCTAAAACAAAATTAGAATCAATTTCAACTTCTCCCATTAAAACTGGGCTTACCCTAAACTCTATATCAAAAGTGTCTATAAAAGCAAAATGAGCAACAATACTATCGGCATTGTTCACAGTAATCTGCACACTAATGTCATTTGAGCTAACTACAAATGGTGTGGAATTAGAAGTCCAATTAACAAATATATAACCTGGTTGTGGTGTAGCAACTAAATTTAAAACATCCAATTCTTGATAACCATTAGAGTAGCTATAAGATGGTGGTGTAAATCCGTCAATAGAAATATCTCCTCCACCCACAGGAGTTACATTAAAAATTAAATCAAAAGTGTCTATTATTGCAAAATGAGCAACAATACTATCAATCAAATCAACTGTAATTTGTACACTTGGGTTGTTTGCATTAGGTACAAACGCAGTAGTGTTCGATGTCCAATTAACAAATACATATCCAGGTTGAGGAGTTGCAACTAAATTTAGTAAACTAGTTTCTGGATAGAAATTAGAATATGAATAACTAGGAGGAGTAAATCCATTGATAGAAATATTTCCACCACCAACAGGATCTACGTTAAAGGTTAATTGGACAGTATCTCCAATAATAATAAAATGTGCGACAATGCTATCTGATTGAGTAATTTGCAATGAATTACCTGGATTTGTAATGGCGGAATCTAAGGGGTGATTAAATACTTCCCAATGATCAAACATGTATCCAGGATTTGGAGTAGCGGTTAATAGTATATCAATGTTGCCAAAATAATTACCAGAATACACATAAGATGTTGGTGTAATAGAATTTATTTTGGCATCTCCAGCTCCAGCAGGAAATACATTTACTTTTAAAGGAAATGGTCCAGTAACTTGGTAGCAATTTACAAGACCCGTGTTCATAGCAGAACATCGAGTATTTATAAAATCTCTAAGTGCCTGTACATTTTGAAGCCATTGAGCCATTGAGCCACCCCATTTTGCTATCTGACCTGGCATTTCTGGGGTAATCATATTAACCAAACTATCTAAAACACCAATCATGTTAGTGCATTTAAAGGTAGTGTTTGATAAATCTATATACCTCGAAATATAATATTGCTCAAACGTAGGATTATTCATCAAAGCAGTTAGGATTTCGGTATGCCCTTGTCCTCCAGGGTTAGGTAAATTATCAATTTGACAAGGATCAGTAGAGGGTCCAGTACTTGGAAGACCAGTATAATTAGTATAATGATTAAAGGTAGCGTCCATGTCCCAAAGAGAGTATCTCCACTTTAACTTACTTCCTGTAGTATCTAACCCTCTCCACCAAGAGGTATTCCAATTCAACATATCGTGGTTGACGATATAAGAATTTAATACAAAATAATCCACTAAACTTGCCCATTTATACTGGCTTGTGACATAAGTAAAATTAGCTGGAATAGCCATATTATTAGTGGTAATAAAATTTACCAAAGCATCCCAATTTGGTTGTGCGTTAGGCATTCCATACTCAGTATTTGTTCCTCCCCAAGTTGCTAAATATTGTATGTAATTAGGACTGTTACGATATTGCTCGTCTTGTCCAAAATAATGACTTAAAAAATCACTATCATCAACTTTTTCTCGAGTTTCATAAACTCCCCAATATTGCCCATTTACATATAAAATACAAGCATCATAAGATCTTTCTTCTAATTCTAAATTTCCTTGTTGAGATAATGCATGTACATATGAATCTCTGATATGAGCACCACCAAGTTCTCCAGCATAATTAGAATTTGGAGTACCTTCGAAAGGATAATTATCACTTGCTCCAGCTTTAAATATTATTCGTTGAAATTTATCTCTTGGTATATTTGCAAATAATTGATGTTTTAATGCGTAATTATATCCATATTGATCTCTTGTTATAAAATCTATTCCTCTCTGTGGATAAGCCCAAGAATCATTACCATGTTTATTAAAATCTCCTGTTGCCTCTGTTTGCATTATACCTGTTCTATCAAAATACTCTAATGCACCATCAGGATTAGATTGTGAGCCATTTAATAAATTTACAACACTGTTTCCGCAAATTGATACTACAGGCACAGTATGAGTAACATTAATAAAATAAGTATTGGTTTCAATAAAACTAGCAGGGATATTGGGTGTAGAACTAAAACACTTTGCCCTTAAAACTTTTGTTGATGAAATATTTATCGGTCCAGAATAGGTAGGGGAACTAATTAAAGGATCGGATCCGTCAAGCGTGTAATGAATAGTAATATTAGGATCTGGAGTTGTAATAGATACGGATTGAGCACCAGCATAAAAACCTGCAGGAACATTAAAAATTGGTTTGGTTGCATATTCAAGCATGGCTCCAGCATTTGGTCCATTTGGTGTAGAAGTTGTAAAAAGACTCCAAGTAGCAGATCCGTTTGTAGTTCTACCACGGGAGTGCAATAGTTGGTTTGGAATAATGGTTAAACTATCCAATATTACCCCACTAGGGTCAGCAAGTACAATCTTTTCAAATTTAGTTTGCGTTAATTTAAAATTAGTGTGAATTTCTGAACCCCCTGCAATTTGAGCTCTTCCTGATGCATAAACCATCATGTATCCATTGGCAGGAATTGAAATACTTCCAGGAATTTGAAATTTAGTTGGATTTCCTACTTTATCACTTAAATGATAACCATTCAGATTAATGGAGACACCAGTAGTGTTATACAATTCAACCCAGTCTTCCATTTCTCCAAAAAAATCTGGATCACCACCGCTTGTAGCATTAGCACAAGAATATTCATTAATTACAATTTGTGAATAAGCATTCTGTATAAACAAAAACGCCACAAGAAAGACAAAAATTTTGTAAATTTTTAACATGCTTTTTTTATTAAGACGTACCATAACGAATAAAAGTAATAAAAAATCGTTTATTAAGTGGATTATTTATCATCTATTATTGATTTCCTAAAAAAATTGCGATTTAATAGATTACTGTTAAAAAATCTATTTTTTTCTTTCTAAGATATAGTGCGTAATAATTAATGATTCTCCTTTAATAGGATAAATATGCATTAATACCCAACCATTAGCTTTTAGGTCGTTTAATGTTGTTACTATTGAATTTATTCCTTCGAAACCTTTTGAAACAACTTCTGTTCCTTGATTATTTCCTGTGAAAATTGCTATTCTTGCCAAACTCGAATTACTTCCTTCAATCGTTCTAAATTCATCCTCTTGGTTTAATCGCACTTCTAAAATAACATAATCTCCTTTTTTAGTTAAACTTTTTAATTTACTGGCAAGATTAACATTATCTTGAGCACTTATGCTAAAAACAAAGCAAGTGAAAAAAATAAGTGAAAAAAGTTTTTTCATAAAAAGATTTTAAGCAAATATAAACTAAATGTTTCATTATTCTATTGGAAAAAATATTGCTGTTTGCCATTTTTCAGGATTTGACTCTGTAGCTGGATCAGTTAAATATGATTCCCATGGTGGACCCGTTACCACTACGCTATTTTTTCTCATCCATTCATTAATTCCAAAATAAGTTTCGGGTAATCGATCATAAGGTCCGTAATGAATTGCTGTAACGACATTGCCTGATTTTATTTTATTCAATTTAATTTCATTATTACCAATAATAGTAGAGTCTTTTACTGGAACTCCAACTTCAATATCAATTAATGTGTCTGACCAAAAATGATAAATAACAATAGGAGTTGCAGAACTTTCAATCTCTTTTTTGTCCATAAACAGGTTAATTTTAGCATAAATTTTACCATGAATATTGTTCATTGCAATGGGGCTAATAGTATCTCTAATGGATAAAAACCATTGGTCTTTTTCAATTTTCTCTTTTTTGACTTCCACTCGATGTATTTTTGGTAGATTTTCTGTAAAAGACCTTAACCTTTGAAGACCTAATTCATAATCTTGGCTTACCTCATCTTCCATAAACAACCCATAAAATTTATCGATAGGATTAAATCCAAAATCAATGTCTATTCCACAAACTACTTCAACTCCATTTTCTAAATCATTAAATAACCAAGTTCCTTTAAATTGATTCGAATTAATCGTTAAAAGGTTCTCTATACTTTTATAAGTATTTGATTGAATGATTTCAATTTTTCCCAACCCTACTTCATCATTTTTACTATCCCAATTAAATTTTGCTCCAATACCGCTTGATGGAGTTGAAAAGGCATATTTTTTATTAAAAATCATGGAATCTTTTAACGCCCAAGAAGACCAATTTTTCCAATTTTTTAAATCGTTAACTTGTTCAAAAATCAGTTCTTTGTCTGCATTAATAATTATTTTTCTTTCTAAATGTAATGATGATGGTAAAAACATGGAAATAACCAATCCTATTAAAATAATTAATATGATAATTAATGTTATTCTTTTTAGGTAATTCATACGTCAAATTTTCTTTATAAAAGTATAATTTAAAAACATCCCATCAACAATTAGTTCAATTTAATGCTTATCAAAGCCTTATAAATAGGCATTTTTATAATTTTTACTATATTGGTCGCTTATTTTTGATTTTTAATGATAAGTTTTTTAAATAAAATATTACTACTTTTTCTATTAATTTTTAGTTTTTCCGTCTCTTGTTTTGGAAGAAATACTGAAGGGGATGAAAAATTAAAAAAAGATACTATTAATGCTTTGGTTATAGCTCCATCTGATCCTTTTTACAGTAGTATTTCTAAATTGTCAGGAGAAAAAATAATATTAATGATTGATTCTTTGTTAGAATTAGATAATATTCCTGAGAGTTTTATGAAAGAGTTTAAAGCTTATGTTGAAAATAAATTGTTGGATGATGGCTCTTATAATACGTTAACTAATTATTACGACAATTCTAAAATACCTTCTAATTGTACTTATGAAACATGGGATACTAAAAACATTTCACCTTATAATGAATCTATCTCACATAATGATACTTCTTTATTTTTAACATTGATTGATCAAAAAAATAATTGCAATTTTATTTCACCGCTTCAAAATCCAGTTATTACTTCTGATTTTGGATGGAGAGAAGGGAAAAACCATAGTGGTGTTGATTTAGATTTAGAAGTATGGGATCCTGTTGTTGCTGCATTTGACGGCATGGTTCGTGTTGCTCTTTTTCATCCCGGATATGGCAGAGTTGTAGTTATCAGACATTACAATGGTCTCGAAACACTCTATGCTCATTTACATCGATTTAAAGTTAAAACAGGCGATATTGTTGAAGCTGGTCAAATTATCGGTCTGGGAGGAAGTTCTGGAAAATCATCTGGCAGTCATTTGCATTTTGAAGTTCGTTATAAAGGAATAATCATAAATCCAAAACATCTTATCTCATTTAAAGATAATGGGCTTATCAGCGATTCGTTACAATTAATTAAACAAAAATGGGATTATGTTGCTTTACCTGTTGGGATTAAAACTCATACCATTGTAAAAGGTGATTTTATGTATAAAATTGCCAATAGATATGGAATTTCTGTAAATGAACTCTGTGAAATAAATGGGATTAAAAGAAATAAATTACTTACTATTGGGAAAAAACTTCGCATCAAATAATGTTTAACATTACTAATTTTTTCGATCACCCAACCCGTCCAGGTTATACCATATTTAAATTTCATGATAAACAACGGGCTGTTTATTTTGAAGAACTTTTAAAGAATGAGAATATTTGGTTTGAGTCATCAATTGATGAAGGTGAAAATACTATTTACCTTTTCGGCGTTAAAAAATCCGACCATAAAAATGCTTTGAACGCTAATTATTTGGTTAGTGCTAAATATAGAAGCAAAATTATTCCAAATATTTATTTCAGGTGGATAGTAATTATTATTACAGTTGCCATTTTAATCTTGGCAATTATTAGTGCCTTTAAAAGTTAAAATCTAAATCCTAAAGTAAAAGATAAATAATGATCTTTTAAAGTAGTATTTGCAATTTCATTTTGTTCTGCGAGAATAATAGTTTGGCTATTATAGGTTTTTAATGAATACGCCATATCAAAATAATAACCCTCTCCTTTTATTCCTATACCTCCAGAATAAATATTGGCAGTATTATCAACATTAAAATTATCATTAATTGGGTCTCCTTGATATCGATAACCTGCTCTAATTCTGAAAGGGTCTATTCTCCACTCGGTGCCTACTCTAATATTTTGTGTTGATTGAAAGTTATTTCTAATGTTTTGGTTCTCAATGGAAAAATCTGCTCCAACGCTACCATAAGTATCATCTTCTTGTATTCTTGCAGTTGAATAATCTACAATTTCATAATCGGCATTAATTACTCCATACTTTCCAATGACAAAACTTGCACTAGTAACAAATCTATAGGGTGTTGTTACAAAATAATTAAAAGAGCCATAAGGAGTTGTTTCGCTATAAGCTGTTCCATCTTTTTTTTCTGAGTTGATGGTAGTTTCATAATCATCTGCCAATGAATATACTGAAGGAGTGTGAAACGCAGTTCCAAATCTAAACCAATCTGAAAATTTATAAATCATTCCTATTTTAAAATTAACACCAGCACCCGTTGTTTTTACATAATCGTGAACTGAAAAAGTTTTAAACTCAATAAGAGTGTCTGTTGTTTCTGATGTTTCAGAATAATTTTTATCATACACATACCTAACAGTTGGTATTCCCATCAAAGCACCTATGTATAACTTGTCGGAATAGTTTCCTCCCAAAGCAAAATATAGTTCTCCAGAACCTCCCCTAGTTTCATAATTGGTGAGTTGACTCAGGTTTTTAGAATTAGCAAAAACATGATTATAATGTAAAGAATCATTTATTAAAGGATTAACTAAATAAGTTTGATAAGCTAAGTTAGATGAAAAAGGAAATGCATCAATTATGTTTTCTTCCATAATTCCACCATTCGCATTTAATTCATTTACATAAGTAGTTAACATGGATGAATCCGTTGAACTTTTAACAGAAATACTGGTATTGTAATTATTAGTTCTATTGTACCCTATTGCTACATTTACTGCTTCCCACCCATTGTTTGCATCAAAATTACCAACCAAGCCAATGTTGCTTAGATGAAAATTTAATTTTCCATCAGTAACCATATTTCCTTTATAATTACTTTCTGTATAATTATTGTGAAATGCAGTTGAAAAAGAAAAATCTGAACTGTTATAAACACCTAAACCGCCAGGATTAATACTCAAAGCAGACATATTTGCTCCCAACGCTCCAAATGAACCTCCCATTGCATTAAATCTAGCTTCACCATAAAAATCGAGGTTAGAATACCTTAAAGCATCAAATTCATTTTGAGCATTTATTAAACTAGTAAACACTAATGTACTAATAATAAATAGAGACAATCGTTTCATAATTAATCTGGTTAATTTTTTCTTA
>CAYHWX010000034.1:25967-33101 GCA_964360245.1 uncultured Vicingus sp. | reverse complement strand
TTTGGTCTTAGTAGCTATCATGCTGCTGCAACCCTTGCTATAATATTGGTAGGTTATCGAGCAGGAATTTTGGACGAGAATATACTCAATGGAACAATTATTCTGATTTTAATTACCTGCATTGTAGCTTCTTTTGTGACGGAAAAAGCAGCAAAGAAAATTGTAATGCAAACAGAAGATGATACATCAGCCATAACCAATATGAATGGATTGAGTAATGAACATATTCTTTTGCCAATTGCCAACATCGAGAATATTGAAAAGTTGATGGAATTTTCTATTTTCATTAAAGATAAAAAATCAGCAAATCCAGTTTCTATTCTTTCTGTAGTTTCAAATAATGAAGAGGCAGAAAGAAACATCTTGAAAGCAAGAAATAAGTTGGAAGAGTTTGTTAGACAAGCTGCTGCTTCTGAGATTAAAGTAAATATTATTACTACCATCGATCACAACACTGCAAGTGGAATATCTCGAATTTCAAGAGAAGTGATGGCGGATATTATTGTTCTTGGCTGGCCACAACGTATTGGATTATTGGATAAATTAATTGGTGAGAAAATGGGTAGCATTTTAAGCAATATAGACAAAACCACTTTTCTCTGCCATTTGGAAAAACCAATGGTATTACACAAAAGAATAGTAATAGTTGTACCGCCTTTGGCTGAGCATGAAAATGGATTTGATTTGTGGTTTATTAAAATGGTAAAGTTGGCTCAAGAACTTTCTATTCCTATTTTGTTTTGCTGTAATTCGTTAACCGAAAAAGCCGTTGAAAAGCTATTTGAAAATACCAAATTAGCAACGACGTTTGATTCTCAAATTTTTGAAGAATGGGAAGATTTTTTGGTAATTTCTAGAACCATCAATGAAGACGATTTGTTTGTTTTAGTTTCCGCTCGTAAAGGTTCTGCATCATATATGGGTGTACTCGAAAACCTTCCTTCAAAACTGGAAAAACATTTTGCGAACAACAGCAGACTTGTTATTTACCCTCAACAATTTAATCAGAATTATGGCAGTGAACGTTACGATGATATTACCGCTGTTCCTTTAAACAAAGGAATTAAAACCATACAAAAAATAGGAAAGGGAATTGGAAATATTTTTAAAAAAAATGAACTAGAATAGCATTTGTATTATCACCATAAGTTGATATAAAATGACAAAAAAATCCCAAAACTCGTTTGGGATTTTTTATATCTCTTATTCAGCTAGCAATAATGTTTTTAATTGGCTTGCAATACTTCACTAACTTTTTGAGCAGCTTCTTTTAACAGCACCACTGAATGAACTTTTAGTCCTGAGTTTTCTATTAATTTTTTAGCTTCCAATGCATTGGTACCTTGTAAACGTACAATAATCGGCACAGGAATTTCACCAATATTTTTATAAGCATCCACAACACCTTGAGCCACCCTATCGCACCTTACAATTCCGCCAAAAATGTTAACCAAAATAGCTTTCACATTAGGGTCTTTTAAAATAATTCGAAATGCTTTTTCCACTCTTTCGGCATTAGCAGTACCTCCAACATCTAAAAAGTTTGCAGGAGAACCTCCAGAAAGTTTAATAATATCCATGGTTGCCATAGCTAAACCTGCACCATTTACCATACAACCTACATTGCCATCTAATTTAACAAAGTTTAAACCTGCTTCTTTTGCTTCCAGTTCGGCAGCGTTTTCTTCCGAGGGATCGTGCATTTCAGCAATATCTTTATGTCTAAACAAAGCATTGTCATTCACATTTACTTTGGCATCTACCGCAATAATTTTATTATCTGAAGTTTTTAAAACTGGGTTTATTTCAAACATGGTAGCATCAATTCCTTCGTAAGCAGCATACAAAGCGAAAACAAATTTTGTCATTTGTTTAAATGCTTCTCCCGACAATCCTAAATTAAAAGCTATTCTTCTGGTTTGAAAACCTTGTAATCCAATTTTAGGGTCTATTTCTTCTTTAAAAATTAATTCAGGAGTTTTTTCGGCTACACCTTCGATATCCATTCCACCTTGTGGAGAATACATAATAATATTTCTGCTAGTTTCTCTATTCATTAAAACCGACATGTAAAACTCTTCCGTTTGAGCTTCGCCAGGGTAATAAACATCTTGAGCAATTAACACTTTGCTTACTATTTTACCGTCTTTTCCAGTTTGTTTGGTTACCAAATGACCTCCTAAGATTCCTTTAGCAATGTCCGCCACTTTGTCTAATCCTTTTGCTAACACAACGCCGTGAGAACCAGTTTCGGTAATAATACCTTTACCTCTACCTCCAGCATGAATTTGTGCTTTAACGACATACCATTCTGTTCCAGTTTGTGCGGTTAATTGTTTAGCCGATTCAACAGCTTGTTCTGGAGTATCTGCAACTATTCCTTCTTGGACAGCAACTCCATATCTTTTTAATAAAGATTTACCTTGATATTCGTGTATGTTCATAAGCTGGTTTTTTTATTTTTTGAAATCCAAAAGTAACTCTTTTGAAAGTTATTTCAAAGTTGATTTTATAAACATTTACTCGGAACTTAACTTTTGTCGAAGCATAAATTCTATCTGTGCATTTACCCTTAATAAATCATCCGTTAGCTTTTTATTTTTTTTACGCAAATAATACACCTCAAAAGCTTGTAAAATAAGATTTTTCAACTCGATATTATCCCAAGGTTTAGATACGTAACGATAAACCTCTCCTTTATTGATGGCATCAATAACTGTAGCTATATCGGCATAACCCGTTACTAAAACTCGCATAATCTCTGGCGAATCTTTAACCAGCGAAGCCAGAAAATCGACACCAGTAATCTCTGGCATACGTTGGTCGGTTAATACAATTTGAATGTTGTTTTCTTTATTTTCTAATATTTTTTTACCCTCCATAGCCGATTCTGCTATAAATACTTCAAAATATCTTCTAAACACTGCTTTAAAGGCGTTTAAATTATCTATCTCATCATCAACATATAAGACATTTATTTTTGTTTTCTCATCAACCTGAATCGCATCTTTGCTGGATCTGCCCATTTTAGCCATATTTTTCTTGTTTTAATACGTTATTTTATACCTACAATTACTTACTCATAATTAAGTAGTTTTACTTGGTGAATAGTTTATTTAATTTAAAAAATAAATTATAACTTTCGATTTCAAATTTATAATTTATTTTAGAATGATTCACTCTTTAATTTCAACAGCACTGGAACAATCAAAATTTATTGAAAATCAGTTGTTTAAACCTATTTTTTACAATTTAACCAACAAAAACGATGAAGAAGATTTTGTTAAATTATTAAACAACCCTTCGGCTATTATTGTTATCGACAAAATTCAAAGTCAGCTAGAAGAGTTGATTAAACTCAGAAACCCAAAATTAAAACTTACACCACCAGCATACCAACAAAAAATTACCGAACATCTCAATGGATTAGACACAAACCAGTATGGCATTTGGGTATATTATCCATGGTTAAATAAAGTGGTGCATGTGCTTAACAAAGAGGAATTTATTGAGGTGCGTACCAACAGAAATCAATACAAAATAACACCCGAAGAGGAAACTATTTTAGCAACTAAAACCATTGGTATTATTGGACTTTCTGTTGGAAAATCCATTGCATTGACCATTGCCATGGAACGTATTTGTGGCGAACTGATTATTGCCGATTTTGATGTGATTGAACTTTCTAATTTAAACCGAATACAAACTGGGGTACAAAATTTTGGATTAAAAAAAACGATAATTGTTGCACGAGAAATTGCAGAAATCGACCCCTTTTTAAAAGTAACTTGTTTACACGAAGGCTTAACCGAAGATAACTTGAACGAATTCTTTTTTCCCGACAATAGAAAATTGAACTTATGCATTGAAGTTTGCGATGGGCTAAGCACCAAAATTTTTGCCCGACAAAAAGCTAAAGAGTTTGGGATACCAGTAGTGATGAATTCTAGTGACAGGGGTACAACCGATATTGAGCGATTTGACTTAAATCCGGATTTACCAATACTTCATGGTTTAGTTGATCATTTAGATTTAACCTTGGTAAAACAAGCCAAAACTAACGAAGAAAAAGTACCTTACTTACTTCCAATGCTTGGCGTAGAAACCTCTTCAGAACGGCTAAAAGCCTCTATGTTGGAAATAGAAGAAACTATTACCACCTGGCCTCAACTGGCATCTGGCGTAGTGATGGGAGGAGGAATTTGTACAGATGTTTGCCGAAGAGTTTTATTAAATCAATTTTCAAATTCAGGAAGATATTTTGTTGATGTTGAAACATTGATTAATAATGAAGTTACCAACTATATTTCTGCCAACAGTAGTAAAGAAGATAGAATAAACCTAATTCCAAACTCAAGCATTACGGACTTTAAAACTACATTAGAACAAATTGAGAAAAAACTTGGTTCCACATCTAATCCACTAAATCTCGATAAAAATGAGATAAAAGAACTTGTTGAATATGCTATTATGGCTCCTTCCGGAGGCAACGTTCAGCCATGGAAATGGTTATATAAAAACAGTAAACTTTTGCTTTTTCAAGATCCCAACAGAACAGAATCAATACTTAATTATAAAAATTCGGCCTCTATGCTAAGTTTTGGCGCTGCTTCAGAAAACTTAATACTGAAAGCTCATGAAATAGGTTATGAAGTAAAAACGGAGCTATTTCCGCTAGGTGTTGAAAATGATTTAATTGCTTCGTTTGAATTTTTTAAAAAAAATGAATCCATTTCCGGGATAGAACCTCATTTATTCAATCACCTCATTTCCTACGTACCTAAACGATTAACCAACAGGAATTTGAGTAAGAAACAACCCATTGAAGTTGAAACATTGTCCTATTTAAAAGAAGTTACTGAATCTACGCATAAGATTCAACTTAAATTTTTTACCAATCCCGAACAAATAGATAGTATCAAAGCCATTTTAGCAGAAATAGATGTACTTTACATGACCAATAAAATTTGTCATAGTCATTTTGTGCACGAAATCAGGTGGAACAATAAAGAAGTGGAAGAATCTAGAGATGGTATTGACATCAACACTATTGATTTAACGCCGACAGAACGTGCTGGTTTGATAGTAGCAAAAAATTGGAATGTGACTAAACATATTAAAAAATGGAACTTAGGAAACGAGTTTGGAAAACTATCAAAAAAAGCAATTGAAAGTTCTGGAGCTCTTGGTTTAGTAATTGTTCCTAAATTTAATGCTGAAAATTATTTTAACGGAGGGATATCTATACAAAAACTATGGTTAGCTGCGACAGAAAAACAGCTTGCATTTCAACCCATGTCAATTTCAAGTTTTTTATTTACCAGAATTTCCGATAATAATTTTGATGAGATTGAAGATATAAAAGATGATTTAGTAAGATTGTATAATCATTTTAAAATAGTTTGTGAACTAAATGAAAATCAACACGATATCTTTTTATTTAGGTTAGCAAAAGCACCTGAGCCAAAAATAAAAGCATTAAGAAGATTTACTGAAGATGTTTTGATGTATGAAGAATAATAATATATTCTATAACAAATTTGAAGTTCGTGGGTTTAGAGCTCTTGATGAGTCCAGGTTATGCGACTATTACCTTGAAGGTCATGCTAAAGTATTGTTGGATTATGGAATCGCCAACATTACTTCAAACAATAGGGTTTGGATGGATAACCCTGACATTTATTGTTTAATGATTCAAAATCAAGATACCAACGAAATGATGGGTGGAATAAGGATACAACTTGCTAATGGAATTTATCCGCTTCCTGTTGAAGACGCAATTGGTTATATGGACAATAAAATTTACCCCATCGTTGAAAATTATGCTAATAATGGCGGAATTGGCGAACTATCAGCGTTGTGGGTAGATAATAGACTTAGAGGATTAGGTGTTGGTGTATATTTAGTAAGAGCTGCCATTGCTTCTGCCAGCCAGTTAAACTTTAAAACTATGGCTGGTATTTGTGGCGATGTAACTCTAAAAATGTTTAATGATGTAGGATTTATTACCGAAACTTCTCTTGGTAATAACGGGCAATTTTATTATCCAAATGATGAATTAATTGCCCATGTTGTTGGTATTTTAGATGCTATTTCTTTAGAAAGTGCTGCCGATTATGATAAAAACATTATGATTTCTTTTCGTAATAATTTTATTCAGGAAAGAGAAGAGTGTGATACTGGAAAAAGAATTACCATTGCTTATAATTTAATCTATCCAAATGTTGTAAAATTGGTTCGTGAGCACCAAATGATTGAAAAGAAATGAAATTTAAAATTTTATATATTCTTATTTTACTCTGTACATTTAAAAGTGGATTCTCTAAAACCATTGAATTAACTGATGCAGATAATCCTGTATTTATAAGCCCTTACCTTTTTATTTATGAAGATGCTACTTCTACTTTATCTTTTAATGACATTTTAAACAAAAAATTTACACTAACAAATCAAACAACACCAAACTTTGGCATTTCGCCAGCTACATTTTGGGTAAAATTTACTTTAAAAAACATTAATACCGGTGAACATTTTTTACTTAATCTTTCTCTTTCCAGTTTAGACTATGTCTATTTTTATTTCCCCACAGATAGTGGGTATCAATGTATTGAGACAGGAGAGCATTTACATTTTGATACTAGAAAATATAAAGACCCCGACTATATATTCGACATACTAGTACCAAAGAATCAAACACAAACCTACTTTATAAAAATTCACAGTAAAGAAGGTATTCAACTACCCATTTCAATTGGCAAAGAAAACAGTATCTATAACTCCGTAAAAAAAAGGGATATATTATCTGGTATTTATTTTGGTATAATGTTGGTCATGATACTTTATAATTTATTTATCTACTTTTCTGTTAAAGATAAAAGTTATCTATTTTATGTCGTTTATATTTTGTGTATATTACTTACACAAACCAGTTTACAAGGTTATACATTTCAATACTTATGGCCAAACATACCAATCATTGCACAATACAGTTTATTCATATTACCAGCACTATCGGGTATCACAGGTATGTTTTTTATGAATGTCTTTTTAAAAACAAAGGAGTATTTTAAGAATTCTATATTAATTTCCTATGTACTAATTATACCTTACCTTATTTCTATAACGCTATCCTTT
>CAYHWX010000034.1:0-25957 GCA_964360245.1 uncultured Vicingus sp. | reverse complement strand
TCCTTTTTTGGTCAATTTAAACTTAGCCAAACCATTATGGAAGCAAATGCTGGATTGGTTTCTATTTATTTACTTACCGCTGGAATAATTGTTTACAGAAAAGGTTATCAACCTGCAAAATTTTTCCTTGCTGCATGGGTAATATTCTTGGTAGGAGTAGTCATTTTTATTTTAAAAGATTTTGAAATTCTTCCTTACAATAACTTTACGCGCTACACCATGCAAATAGGCTCAGCAATAGAAACTGTATTATTATCTTTTGCTTTAGCTGCCAGAATTAATGAATATAAAAAAGAAAAGGAACAGCTTATTCTTAATCAAAATGTGATGCTCGAACAAAAAGTAGAGGAACGAACTCATGCACTTCACACAACATTAAATCATCTTAAAGAAACCCAATCTCAATTGGTTGATGCCGAAAAAATGGCTTCGTTAGGGCAATTAACTGCTGGGATAGCACACGAAATTAATAATCCTATCAACTTTGTTTCCTCCAATATTCCTCCATTACGGCAAGACATTAACGATTTGAATACCATCATTAACAAATACGAAGAACTAACTGATTCTTCTGATTTTAACGATAAATTGATTGAAATTGAAAAGTTAAAAAAAGAATTAGACTATAATTACCTAAAAGATGAGTTAAATACTATTGTGAATGGAATTGAAAACGGTGCTTCCCGTACATCTGAAATTGTAAAAAGTCTTAGGAATTTCTCAAGGCTTGACGAAGATGATTTGATTTTTGCCGATGTTAACGAAGGAATTACATCAACATTAACTTTATTAAAAAGCAAATTATCGAATATCGAAATCATAAAAAAATTAGCCCCATTACCAATAATTGAATGTTATCTAGGCAAACTCAATCAGGTTTTTATGAATATTTTAAACAATGCTATATATGCCGTTGAACATCACCCAACTAGAGTTGAAAAAGGTAGCATTAAGGTAACAACTATTGATGACACGGATTTTATTAAAATTATTATTACCGACAATGGTATTGGAATAAAAGAAGAAGTAAAAAATAAAATATTTGACCCGTTTTTTACCACTAAAGATGTTGGTGAAGGTACTGGTTTAGGGCTATCAATAGTATATCGTATTATCAATAAACACAACGGAAAAATTGAAGTGGTTTCTAAACCAAATCTGGGAACAACATTTACCATCCATATTCCAAAAAAACAAAACTATTAATCATGAAAAAAATTAAAGTATTATACATAGATGATGAAAAAGTTAATTTATTAGCTTTTAAATCTTCGTTTCGTAGAGTTTATGAGGTGTATATAGCCGAAAATGCCGAGGAAGGAATTGCAATTTTAAAACAACAACCAATCGAAATTATTATTGCCGACCAACGTATGCCCAAAACAACCGGGGTTGCTTTTTTTGAATCCATTCTCGATATTTACCCTAACCCCATTCGAATTTTACTTACCGGATATAGCGACATTAACGCAGTAATAGATGCCATTAATAAGGGCAAGGTTTACCGATACCTTTCTAAACCATGGGTTGAACAAGAACTAAAATTAATTATTGAAAATGCACATCAACTCTACCATTTAAAAGAAGAACATACAAAACTTCAAACTCAATATCAAAAAGTGTTTAAAGAAAGTAGCGATGCCATTTTATTATTTGGTAGCGATGGAGCAATTATTAATTGCAACAGTGCTGCACTAAAATTATTTGAATGTATTGATTTTCAATTTAATTTAGCCGATTACATTACCAATTCGACAGAAACCATGTTTGTTTTAAAAACACTAGCTAATACTGGTTTTATTGATAATTATGAATTACAATTTACCATAAAAAATAGTAAAAAATCGTGTTTAATTTCTGCTAACAAAATTAGCGATAACTATGGTAATTTGGTTTATAATCAAGCCATTATCAAAGACATAACTCAAATAAATAAACTAAATAAGATGATATTAAATACGGTTGTCAATACACAGGAAAAAGAAAGAGCGCGAATATCAAGAGACTTACATGATGGGATTGGACAATCGTTAGTTGGTATTAAATTTCATATAGAAGCACTAAAAAGTGAAGTAGATGATGCACAAAAAAAACATATAAAAAAAATTTCCGGAGAGTTAGTTACTACCATACAACAACTGAGGAGTATTTGCTACGACATTTTACCACCCGCATTGTCAAACTTTGGGCTACAAAAAGCAATAAAAAATCTTTGTCATAATTATTCTACTCCCGAAACACAAATAATTTTAAAAAGTCATTTTCCGCCCAATCAACTTAACAAAAAATTAGAAATTACCGTCTATCGGATTGTTCAGGAATTTATTAATAATTCATTAAAACATGCCAATTGCAATTTGATTGAAATTGAAATGAAAATTAGTAACGACCATTTATTTTTAACACTTCGAGATGATGGCAAAGGTTTTGATATTGACGACAAACACAGCGGTTTAGGATTAAAAAATATTATTTCCAGAGTTGATTCGTTTGATGGTAATGCTAATTTTGTAAGTAACATAGAAGGAACTGTTTTTAAAATAGATTTTCCCATTTTAATAAAAAAGAACAAACTGTAAAAACCACTATCATTTCTAATTTTTTATTTTACATTGTATTCATTAACTTTGGTGAATGATTCAATTAGAAAATATTCATAAATCGTACGGTGATTTACAAGTTTTAAAAGGAGTAAATCTTCAAGTCAAAAAAGGAGAAATTATTTCTATTGTTGGTGCTTCTGGTGCTGGAAAATCTACTTTGTTGCATATTATTGGAACATTAGATAAATCCAGTGAAGGAAAGGTTGAAATCAATGCTATTGATACTTCCATTTTAAACGATAAAGAACTTTCACTTTTTAGAAATAAAAACATTGGGTTTGTGTTTCAATTTAATCATTTGTTACCCGAATTTACAGCATTAGAAAATGTTTGTATTCCTGCTTTTATCAATAAAATTAATAAAGCTGAAGCTGAACAAAAAGCAATGGAATTATTAAAAACTCTTGGTGTAGCTGAAAGAGCCCATCATAAACCATCCGAACTTTCTGGTGGTGAACAACAACGAGTTGCCGTATGTAGAGCATTAATTAATAATCCAGCCGTTATCTTAGCCGATGAGCCTTCTGGTAATTTAGATTCTGCATCAGCAAAAGAGCTTCACGAGTTATTTTTTAAATTAAGAGAAGACTTTAACCAAACTTTTATTATTGTCACCCATAATGAAGAATTGGCAAACATGGCAGACCGGAAATTAACCATGAAAGATGGAGTAATTATTAATTAGATAATACTTTAATTTAGAATGATTATTGATAATTTAGCAAAAACTTAATATAAATATAACCGATGAAAAAACCAAAAATAGCTCAAAAATCGCCTTATGTAATGGATATGAAAGCAGGAAAATATGCTTTTTGCACTTGCGGATTAAGCGAAAAACAACCCTTTTGTGATGGAAAACATACTCCTACTGATTTTAGACCAGAAATAGTTGTTTTAGAAGAGGATCAAAAAATTGCTTGGTGTGGATGTAAACATTCTCATAAAGGAGCGTTTTGTGATGGTTCTCATGCAAGAGTTTAGGTACTCATAATATGCTTATACAATCAAGTCAGCAATCTACAGTCGGCAGTTAGCAAAAAAAAAAACACTTTGAAGAAACTTTTGCTAACTGAAGATTGAGGACTGCCGACATTACAGACAGACACTAATTAAGTTTAGATGAATGAAAAATAAACTAGTTATTATTTTAGTGATATTCTTTACCAGCCATTTAACTTTATTTGCACAAGATGGCGATTGGGCAGATGAAAAAAAAGATTGGGCAGATAAAGAAAATAGTGGATCTTCTAAATTTTTTGCAGGAATAAATGTTGGTGCTCTTTTAGTAAATAGTAATACAGCCTTTATCTATACAGGAACTAGCGATATTACTCCTTACGGCATCAATTATTTATTAAGTGTGCCCACTTATAAGACTACTTTTGATACTTATTTTCAATATCCTTATTTCGTTTCCGAATATCCACAAAATCCAACTTATAAAACTGCGTTAGATATTGGGCTTCATGCAGGCATTAATTTAGGAGAAGGAAATGCGATTTATATAGACATCAATTCGGCTACTTTAAATTATGAGCAAACTTTTACTATGGCAATAGATAATCCTAATAATCAATCGCCAGAACCAACCTACGAGCAAATACCAATTATTGGAAAAGAAAAACGTTTTAACTTAAATTTAGGTACTCAACTTAGTCTTTTTCATGCCGATAAATCCAATTTTTATTGGTCATTTTTTGGAAATTTTAACAGCATTAAATTAAATCGAAATTACATCGTAATAGATAATAGAGAATATGAAATTATTCATTCCAATGCTCAACTAACTACTCCAGAACCAGGAGGGATTGGTTATGGTGGTGGTTCTGGTTTAGGTTTTAAATACCGACTAACCAATAAAATTACAGCCGACCTCACCTATAACCTTTACTACATTAAATCCAAAATGAATGACGCTATTCAAGGTTTTGGAATGAACCATGGAATTATGTTTAGATTGATTTGGAATTAAAAAAAAGTAACTAATTAGTCGTATTTATAACCACATAGTTACATAGGTTTTAATACTAAAAGTAAACATAGAAGTTTCGCTTTACATAGATAAATCTATGTTTAAAATTTATTTCTATGCAACTCTTTTGTCTTTAAAAGTCAATTACTATGTGTCTTTGTGGTTTATAATTTTGTAATGTATTTTTATGTTTTTGAGATAGGATGCATTGATCTGTTGATTAGTTACAAGAGATGCTCTTTTTCTCTATTTTTGGAGAATCAACCAATTTGTTCTACATATCAAAAAACATAAAACTAAGTATGGCATTTTATCCATTCTTTTATTTTTTTATGCTTTTTGTTTGCCTTCCAATTTATTTACTAACCCTACCAGTTCTGTTATTGAAGATAATGACGGCAATTTAATTGGAGCAAGAATAGCAGAAGATGGTCAATGGCGATTTCCACATAACGATAAAGTACCTCCAAAATTTGCAGCAGCAATCCTACAATTTGAAGATAAAAACTTTTATTACCATCCTGGAGTTGATTTATTAGCAACCGCCAGAGCAACGTATCAAAACATAAAATCGGGCAGCATTGTTAGTGGAGGAAGCACATTAACCATGCAAACCATTCGCCTTTCCCGACAAGGAAAATCGAGAACATTTTTAGAGAAATTTATTGAAATGATAATGGCTACTCGCCTCGAATTTTCTTGCTCAAAAAATAAAATACTTTCCTATTATGCTTCCAATGCCCCTTTTGGAGGAAATGTTGTTGGATTAGATGCCGCTGCTTGGCGTTATTATGGAAGAAATGCCAACCAACTTTCGTGGGCAGAAAGTGCTACGTTGGCTGTTTTACCAAATGCTCCCTCTTTAATTTTTCCAGGAAAAAACCATCAGAAATTATTGGAAAAGCGAAATCGTTTACTCAATAAACTATATCAAAATAATTTCATCGATTCATTAACTTATGAAGTTTCTAAAGAAGAACTATTGCCTCAAAAACCATTAAGATTACCCAACATTGCACCTCATTTGCACAACCTCATTATTAAAAGTAATAAAGGTAAACGAGTTAAAACAACCATTGATAAATTTTTGCAAGAAAAAACAAACGAGATTATTAATAAACATTATCACCAACTTAAATTTAATGAAATACACAATGCTGCTGCAATTATTATTGAAATTGAAACTGGAAACATATTAGCCTATGTTGGAAATACATCAGGAAGTAAAGAAAACGGCAATGATGTGGATGTGATTCAAGCACCACGAAGCACAGGAAGTATTTTAAAACCTATCCTTTATGCGTCCATGTTGAGTGATGGTGATATTTTGCCAAATACGTTAATTAGCGACGTGCCTATTATAATTGCAGGTTATACTCCAAAAAATTACAATTCAAAATATTCGGGTGTTGTCCCTGCTAAAAAAGCGTTATCAAGATCGTTAAATGTTCCTATCGTAAAAATGTTGCAAGATTATGGTTTACAAAAATTTCATCACCGATTACAAAAACTAAATCTTACTTTCATCAATAAACCTGCTAGCCACTATGGATTAACAATAATTTTAGGTGGAGCAGAAAGTTCATTGTGGGACATTACCACTGTTTTTACAAATTTTTCAAGAACATTAAATCATTTTGAGAAATACAATGGTAAATACAATGTGAATGATTATCATCCTCATAATTATCTTTACGCTGCAAAACCTCTCCAAGAAAAATTAGAGAATTTCAACAACATCAGTGCTGCTTCTATTTATTTAACGTATCAAGCTTTAATTGATGTCAACCGACCAGAAGAAGATGCCAACTGGCAATATTTTTCGGGGAATAATAAAATAGCTTGGAAAACAGGCACGAGTTATGGATTTAGAGATGCATGGGCAGTTGGAACAACCTCAAAGTATGTTGTTGGAGTTTGGGTTGGAAATGCCAGTGGTGAAGGAAGACCTGGATTAACAGGAATTGGAACTGCTGCTCCAATTCTTTTTGATATTTTTAATCTTTTACCCAACGAAAAATGGTTTCGACCTCCTTACGATGAATTGACTAAAGTTCCCATTTGCAGAAAAAGCGGTATGCGAGCAACAGCCATTTGCGAACCTGTAGATTCTGTTTTTGTTCAAATCAGTGGCTTAAAAACTGAACCTTGTAAGTATCATCAACTCATTCATATAGATAATAATGGTTATCGAGTAAATAGCGATTGTGAAGATGTCAACAACATGATTCATAAAAGTATGTTTGTTTTACCTCCAGTTCAAGAATGGTATTATAAAAGTACCGACCCTACTTACATTAAATTGCCACCCTATCGAAGTGATTGTGAGAGTTACGAATCCCAACCTTTACAATTAATTTATCCTGAAGAAAATGCAGATATATATATTCCTATTGAACTTTCCGGAAAAAAAGGAAAAGTAATTTTTGAAGCAGCTCACCGAAAACCAAGTACCATCATTTATTGGCACATCGATAACTCCTATATTGGTTCAACAAAAAGCATACATGAAATGGGTTTAACGATTGAAGAAGGCAACCATGCACTAACTTTAGTTGATGAATTAGGAAATTCCATTACCCGTAATTTTAAAGTAAAAGGAAAAGAGTAACTTCATTATTACTACCTTTGCATTACAAGATTAGTAGGGTAAATGCAAGAAAAACTGATAGACATAGAGAAAGTTATAAAAAGTAAAAACCCCAAGCTATTAAGGTGGTTACCTCAGTTTTTGATTAATTATTTAAAAAGAAAGTTACATCAAGATGAAGTCAATCAAGTCTTGTACGAAAACAGTGAGTTATATGACTACGATTTTTGTCAGGAATTAATTCATCGATTTAATATTAAAATAGAAGTAAAAGGTTTAGAAAATATACCAAAAGAAGGAGGTTATATTTTTGCTTCCAATCATCCGTTAGGAGGCATGGATGCGATGGCTTTAGTTACTGTGATGGCTCCTATACGAACAGACATAAAATTTATTGTGAATGATATTTTATTAACCCTAAAAAATCTAAAAGGTTTATTTGTTGGAGTAAATAAACATGGCGTAAATTCTAAAGAATCCTTAAATATGGTGGATGAATTATTTGCGTCCAATCAAGCGATATTTGTTTTTCCAGCAGGTTTGGTAAGTAGAAGAAAAAATGGAATAGTAGCCGACCTAGAATGGAAAAAAACATTTATTACCCGAGCCAAAAAACATCAAAAAAGTATTATTCCCGTTTATGTTGGAGGAAGTTTATCTAATTTTTTCTATCACTTATCAAATCTTAGAACTAATTTAGGTATAAAAGCTAACCTAGAAATGCTATATTTAGCCGATGAAACTTTTAAACAAAAAAATAAAACTTTAACCATTATTTTTGGCAAACCTATTCCCTCTTCATTTTTTGATTGTTCAAAGTCTGATAAAGAATGGGCGAAATGGATGGAAAACAAAGTACATACTATGAAAAATGAATAAAAACATTATCCCTCCTATTGATATTAAATTAATTGAGCAAGAACTCAATGAAAAAACATTTGTTAGGAAAACCAACAAAGTTGATAATGAAATTTATATTGTTAATTATCACAATTCGCCAAATGTGGTAAGAGAAATTGGCAGATTAAGAGAACTAACATTTTCTTTAGCTGGTGGTGGTACAGGAAAAGAGTTGGATTTGGATGAATTAGATGTTTCTGAAAACTGCTACGACCAACTCATTGTTTACGATAGAGAAACAAAAATTATTGCTAGCGGTTACCGTTTTATGGATTGCTCAAAAGTGTTAAAAGGCGACAGTGCTGATATTGCTATTTCTACCCGACATTATTTTAATTTCTCAAAAAAATTCATTCGCCAATACCTGCCTTATACCATAGAATTGGGCAGGTCGTGGGTTCACCCTGATTATCAATCTGGAAAATCGAGAAGAGGCTTATTTGCATTAGATAATTTATGGGATGGCTTGGGGGCAATTGTGCTAAACCATCCAAAAATGAAATATTTTTTTGGAAAGGTCACCATGTATTCTACTTACAATGTTGAAGCACGAAATGCTTTACTCTATTTTATCAACGCTTATTTTCCTGATATCGAAAACTTAGTCACTCCTATTCATCCTATTAGTGTTGACTCTGACCCTAAAGAAATACGAGAATTAATTCGAAATAAAGATTTTAACGAGGGCTTAAAATCTTTAAATCAATTCTTAAAAAGTCATGGAGAAACTATTCCACCATTAATTAATATTTACATGAAATTATCACCGACTATGAAATCTTTCGGAACTGCTCTTAATCCAGATTTTGGTGGTGTTGAAGAAACAGGAATTTTAGTTACTGTAGCGGATATTTATGAAGAAAAAAAAGAAAGACACTTAAATTTTTGATTCATCAAAATCAACCTGATAATCTTCAGCTAGTTTTTTTAAATCTTCTCTAAAATAGTTTTTACAAAAGGTTATCTCCTTTTCAGTCATTGGTTGATAAACCATTTCTTCTTTATTACTATTTTTAATGGTATCAACCACCTTTGAATTTAAAACAATCTTGCGTAAAAAAGAAATTTGGAGCGGTTTACTGATTAATTTTCTTAACCAATGGTCTCTATTTGCCAAAAACTGATTTAACGTTTTATTTTTAACTCCTGCAGCTTTGTTTTGAACAGGTAATTCTTTACATACCATTTTACTCAATCCTAAAAAATTAAAATAATTATCCATTAATAGTTGAGGATTGTCTTTGAGTTGATTAGTTGTGCAAATAAATAGTTGTTCTTTGTTAAAATATTTCAACCAATTGGTTAAATGCAAATGATAAAGGCTGCCATAAAAATTACAGTGATTATTTTGTTTAATAATATCATCATTTTTTAGCAGTGATTCCTCTGTTAATTGACTATCTAACAACGAGGTTTTTTTATCGATATAACCCTGATTAACAGAATAAATGTAATTAGAATAAGTTCTTGCTGATGGTTCTCTAAGAATAACTGTAATTTTTATACTTGGGTTGTATTCAAAAATTCTTTTGGGTGCATTCGCATCCATTAATAAATAAGTATCGGAAGTAGCAAATATAGCGTCTTCACTTTCTTTAAAAAAAGAATGTAAAAAAGCCTCTCCTCTATTAAAATGGTCTATTACAGAAAAGTAGCTAACTTCTTTTATGGTAGAGAAATTAATTTTTGGATGCTGTTGCAAATAAGCAACCAAACTAGTTGTTCCGGATCTTCCAGCTCCAATTATGATGTGATTAAGTTTCATATTCTCTTAAAATTCTCCCTTGAAGAAGGGAGATAAAGAGGGATTGAAAAAAACCAATCTCCCTAATTCCCTCTTCGCCAAGAGGGACATTTTAATTTTTATTTAGCATAATTTACAGCTCTTTTTTCTCTAATCACTGTTATCTTAACCTGACCAGGGTAAGTCATTTCTGTTTGAATTTTTTGAGCCAATTCAAAAGATATGGTATCTGCTTCAGCATCAGTTACTTTTCCGCTTTCAACAATTACTCTTAATTCTCTACCTGCTTGTATCGCATAAGCTTGCTCAACACCAGGGTAGCTCATTCCAATCTTTTCTAAATCTTTAATTCGATTGATATATTGTTCCATTACTTCTCTTCTGGCACCAGGTCTTGCACCAGAAATAGCATCACAAACCTGAACTATAGGAGATAAAATGCTTGTCATTTCTACCTCATCATGGTGAGCACCAATTGCGTTACATATCTCTGGTTTTTCATTATACTTTTCAGCAATTTTCATTCCCAACACTGCGTGTGGTAATTCTGGTTCATCATCCGGCACTTTTCCAATATCGTGTAATAAACCTGCTCTTTTTGCCAATTTCGCATTTAAACCTAGTTCGGAAGCCATGGTAGCACATAAATTAGCTACTTCGCGGGAATGTTGCAATAAATTTTGCCCATAAGAGGAACGATATTTCATTCTTCCAACCATTCTTATTAATTCAGGATGAAGTCCATGAATACCTAAATCAATGGTGGTTCTTTTTCCAATTTCAATAATTTCTTCTTCTAATTGAGTTTTAGTTTTTTTAACTATTTCTTCAATTCTTGCAGGGTGAATTCTTCCATCTGTAACCAATTGATGCAAAGAAAGCCGGGCAATTTCTCTACGAACAGGATCAAAGCAAGAAAGGATAATAGCTTCAGGTGTATCGTCAACAATAATCTCAACTCCAGTTGCTGCTTCTAAAGCTCTAATGTTACGCCCTTCTCTACCAATAATTCTACCTTTAATTTCGTCGCTTTCAATATTAAAAATAGATACTGCATTTTCAATTGCTTGCTCAGTTGCAACCCGTTGTATGGTTTGAACTACAATTTTCCTTGCTTCTTTATTGGCATTTATTTTTGCTTCATCAACAATGTCTTTAATATGAGATAGGGCATTTGTTCTTGCCTCTGCTTTTAAAGCTTCAACGAGTTGAGCTTTTGCGTCCTCTGCTTTTAAGCCAGAAATTACTTCTAATTGTTCCACTTGTCTTTTGTGAGAAGAAGCTAATTCACTTTCTTTTTTCTCAATAACCTCTAACTGTTTAGTTAGGGTTTCCTTAATTCGATCGATATCAATTTCTTTTCTTTTAACATCTTCAATTTGTTTAGAAGCAGAATCGTTTTTTTGCTTAATACGGTTCTCCATATCAGCGATTTTACGTTCTCGTTCGCTAATCACTTTTTCGTGTTCTTCCTTTAATTGTAAGAACTTTTCTTTTGCTTGAAGAATTTTTTCTTTACGAATAACTTCCCCTTCTGCTTTAGCATCTTCTAATATTTGATTGTTTTTTAAGTCAACCCCTTTTTTTAGGATGGCGACAACAATCAAAGAAGCAACAATTGCTCCAGCTACTACTCCAATAATAATACTTACTATGTCCATTTTTTAAAAGTTTTAATTAATGTACCATTGGTAAAGTCCGTTTTACTCAATTTTAGGGTATAAAAAAACCCGCACAAATTTGGCTTGGATAAACCCAATAAAAAATATTTAGAGCCGCCAAGTAGGTTCGAACTTCCCATGTCCATCCAGAATACTCGGGATGAATTCCTAATAAAAGGGTTACAAGGGGCCTGTTCTTGTTTACTTATGAGCTATGCTCTAGTTAGTAAAAACGTTAGTTTATCAAACGAAATAAATTTGTACGGGAATATTTTTGTACTAAAAATGTTCTCAATAAAATTATTGCTTCTTAAATATTTAAAAGAACGTTACAGATATCGGTCGAACAATTTTTCAACCTCCATTAAATCTTCTTTAAAACCAGCATTTACAACGCTGCTTTTATTTTCCAAATCAAAGTTACGAGTAGCTACTTTAAGTGCAGCCATTGCTAATAAGTCTTGTTTATCTTTAACATCGTACAACCTTTCAAACTCATCGATTGAATGATTGATTTTTTCTGCTGCTTTTCTAATACCTTCTTCTTCTTCAGCATTAACTGTTAAGGGGTAAACCCTATTTGCAATTTTAATTTTTATCGACAACTCTCCCATTTGGGATTCTTTAATTATCCGTTAATTTGAGCAATACATTTATCTATTTCCCGTACCATTTCGTTTATTTTCAACTTCACTTCTTTGGTACCATCTCCATCAACTCTTCCCGCAATCCTCAACAATTTTATTTTGTCGTTCAATTCCGAAATTTGTTGACTTTTTTCATTTAATTCTTGTTTTATTTTTTCTAATTCTTTAGAAAGATTATCATTTTTTTCAATAAGCAGCTGATGTTTTTCAATTAGCTTTTCTGCTTTTTTTTTAAAACCACTTACCAAAAGTGACAAATCTTTCATTTGTAAATATCAAAATAAGTTGATTACATCAACCTTTACAAATTTAGTTTTTTTACACGATAATTTGTGAATATCATTATTTAAAATTCACTTTTTTTCGTTTTTCCTTAATTAGCTTTGTCTGCTAACGACTTCGGTGGAATTTTTGATAGGTTCAGATATGGGTAAAAAACACTTTCTTGCAATTTTTATTGTCTTTTTTAGTTTAAATAGCTATTCACAAGATAGTATTTCAAAAAATTATTTTAGAGCTCCATTAGACATTCCAATGTACTTGGCTGGTAATTTTGGAGAATTACGTTCTAATCACTTTCATTCTGGAATAGATATAAAAACTCAAGGTGTTGAAGGATTTAAAGTGTATGCTGCAGCAGATGGTTATGTTTCAAGAATTAAAATTTCTCCATGGGGATATGGAAATAACATTTACATCAATCATGCAAATGGATACACAACGGTTTATGCACATTTAAAAGAATATTCTGGAGAAATTGCAAAACTCATTAAACAGTATCAATATCAAAACGAAAGTTGGGAAATAGATTGGTATCCTTCAGACACTTTAATGAAAGTTAAAAAAGGTGATGTAATTGCTCTTTCTGGAAATTCGGGTGGTTCTGGAGGTCCTCATTTGCATTTTGAGATACGAGAAACCATTTCTGAATTTCTTGTAAATCCACTTTTGTTTGGTTTTGACATAAAAGACAATATTAAACCAGTCATTACCAGCATCACACTTACTCCATTAAATGATACTAGTTTTGTTGACAATAATAGGGGCGTTCAACGGTATTTAGTTGCTGGAACTGACGGAGTTTATAAATTAACTAGCAGCAATCCAATCATTGCTTATGGTGAAATTGGTGTGGGTATAGAAACAACAGATTTATTGAATGGATATGGCAACAAAAATGGTATTTACTCCATAGAACTGTTTAAAAATAAAGAAGTGATTTTTAAATCTGAAATGAAAAAATATGATTTTAATCAAACTAGAGCATTAAATTCTTTGATTGATTATAATTTATTTTTAAAAGAAAAAATTCGTTTTCAACGAAGTTTTATTGAGCCTAATAATCAGTTGAATATTTATACTCAATCCAAAAATAATGGATTCGTTCATTTTTCAAAAAACATCCCTTTTGATTTTAACTATATAGTAAAAGATGCTTATGGAAATACCTCCACCATTTCATTTCAAGTTACTGGAAACATTGATAAAAAAATGATAAATAGCATTATAAAACCCACTATCGATACTTTGTTTAGCTACAAAGACAGTAATTATTTTGAAGATCAAAACATCATTATTAGTATTCCTCATGATGCTTTATATAATGATTTACCTTTTCATTTTCTTAAAGCAGACACGATGAGAGGAGCAATAACGCCAACCTATTTTGTACATAATGATTACACCCCTTTACACAAACCCATTTCTGTCTCAATAAAAGTTGGAAGATTAAGTGATTTCTTAAGAAGCAAATCAACCATTGTTCACTTTGATTCAGATAAAAAATACTATTCAAAAGGAGGAACGTGGAGGAACAATTACATTACTGCACAATCAAAAGCTTTTGGAGGATTTGCTGTGATGATAGACACCATTGCACCAATAATTACACCTGTAAATATTACTGCCAACAAAAATATGACTAACAATTCAGCAATTTTAGTAAAAATTGCTGACAACCTTTCGGGTGTAAAATCATACAGAGGAACTATTGATGGAAAATGGGTTTTAATGGAATACGATTCGAAAAAAGCACAATTATCTCACCAATTCGATAATTTAACAAATGGGAAGCATACATTTGAGCTTACTTTAACAGATGATGTAGGAAACTCATCTTCAATATCAATACCTTTTATAAGATAACATGGATTTAAGTAATGAATTTGAGAACAGCAGCTACAGTGTTAATTTAAGAAAATTAACCCGAAAAGCTAGGTTGGGTTTTGGTTACCAAGAAATTAAAAATATTACCATTCAAGATATTTTAATCATGAACAAACACAAAGAATTGATTAAAATTTACTTTGGCTTAGAAAAAATAACTTTTATGGATGATATTTTGGAAGAATGTGGAATTACTGAAGACTTACGAATTGAAAAGCCAGGTAAAATAAAAGATTATGCCGAAAGAGATATTCTTGTTGATAAGGCAATGGTATCTGTTAAAGCTCGTAAAAAAGAAGAAATTGCTGCCTTTCGAGAAATGGCAAAAGAATTAAGAGAAGAAGTAAAAAAAGAAAGTAAAAAGTGAAAAAGCTATCAGTCTCCAGTCCCTTGTCCCTTTTTTAATTTACTCGGCTATTACTAGCTTCTGTACAAAGTATTCTTTATTATCAACACTCAATTCCACAAAATAAACTCCCGATTGAATAGTATATTTTGCTAAATCAATCATCAATTTATTATTTCCAGCAGCTAAATTATTCGTGTAAACTGTTGAAACAACTTTTCCTAAAATATCTTTCAAATTAACTTTTAGTTGACCAGCAACAGTTGCCTCAAAATCAATAGTAATAAAGTTTTTTGCAGGGTTTGGGAAAATATTAAGTCCGTTTATTTTATTGATTTCAATTACCGATACCAAGTTGACAAAAATATCTTGATACTCTATTCGAGTAACATTACCAGCAATCGTATTAATTTTTAAAACAGGTATTCCAGTTCCTGCAGCTAACCATTTGTATTCAATTTCTTCAGGTCGTGGAATGGTAGTGCCAAATCCTATTAAATCAAGATAAGTTGTATCAATTTTATTTAAAATTGATTTTACTCTTAACACATTATAGTTGGCATTTGGCAAAGCTAACGTTCCCCAACCATCAACAGTATCAATTCGTTCTAAAGATTGACCATAATAACCAAAAGTAGGCACCGTCATACCATAAGTCGAATTAGAGTTATGATTACCGTTGTAGTTCATTGGAAATGTATATTCTCTATCCACAGGATTGTTTTGAGTAGAGCTTGGTACGCTATTTATTTTAGAGCCAAAACCAACATTATTGTAAGCTGATGATGAGTTTTTGATATAATTAAAAACCTCCGTAATGGGCACTTGAGGTATTCCTAAATCTATCCCTTTAATAGCGTAACTTGCTTTATGGTTGGGATAAAGAATAATGTTATTAAAATAAAATTGATAGGCTATTGGTGTTGAAGCTACCGAAAAAAAAGTATCAATTCGTTGTGATGATGGAACTAAAGTCGAAAAATTCCAACTGTAACTCGTGCCTGTTAAAACTGGATCTAACCCTTGTATATTACTGGTTAAACTTAACCGAAAAGTATCGTTAACATTAGGCATATCATTATTGGTAATGGTAATTTGAGCATTAGTACTATTTACCAAAAAACTGAATATTATGAAAAAATTTAGAAGCTTCATTTTTATAATTTTAAAATCAAATGTACATTATTTTTGGTATAAATTGCTTTAAAGTAATAATCATCTCATTTAATATATAAAGGAGAAGAGTTTAAGATTGCAAAGCCATTATTTTTATTGTCAAAAAATAAATAACTTTACCCATAAAATTATTCAAATGATAAGTGTTGAGGAAGCACAAAATCTAGTATTAAGTACTATTATTCAGCAACCAAAAAAACAGGTTAGTATTAACGCTTCGCTAAATTATTATTTGGCTGAAGATATAATGGCTCCAATTGGTGTTCCATTGTTTAATCAATCAGCAATGGATGGTTATGCTTTTAAGTTTAAAGATGTAAATCAAGCACTTAAAGTTGTCGATACTGTCCCTGCAGGGGATGTTAGAACGATTGAAATTAATGATGGTGAAGCAGTTCGAATTTTTACTGGTTCAAAAGTACCTGATTCCTGTGATACGGTGGTAATGCAAGAGCTAACATCAGTTGAAAATAATCAATTATCGATTAAAGATGCTGGTTTAAAGTTGGGAGGCAATATTCGTAAAAAGGGAAATCAAATTACTGTTGGAGATTTAGCATTAAAAAAAGGAACAAAAATTACTCCAGCTGCTATTGGGTTTTTAGCAACTTTAGGCATTTCTGAAGTTTTAGTTTATTCCAAGCCTAAAGTTATTATAATAGCTACTGGTAGCGAATTGGTAAAGCTCGGAAATTCACCAAAAGAAGGTCAAATATACGAGTCAAATACCCACATGTTAGATGCGGCAATTCAACAGTTAGGAATATCGCCAATTATTCAAGTAGTAAAAGATGATTTTGCCGAAACAAAACAATTAATTCATGAAGCATTAGAAAATAATGATTTTCTAATATTATCAGGCGGTATTTCAGTTGGCGATTTTGACTTTGTAAAAGAAGCACTTCTTGCCAATCAAGTAAAAGAAGTATTTTACAAAATAAAACAAAAACCAGGAAAGCCACTTTTTTTTGGTAAAAAGGATAAAAAAGTAGTTTTTGCTTTGCCAGGAAATCCTGCTGCAGCTTTAAATTGTTTTTATATGTATGTATTACCTGCCATCAACATTTCTATTGGTTCTAGTCATCCTTTTCTACCTAAAGTTAAAATTCCTTTGAATGTAAAGTACACCAAAAAAGAAGGTAGGGCTCAATTTTTAAAAGCTATTATCACAGAAAATAAAGTGTCATTATTAGAAGGGCAAGATTCAGATGCTTTGCAGTCATTTACTTTAGCTAATGGTTTGGTATATATTCCTGCAGAAAAGGAAACCGTTACCGAAAATGAATTGGTTGATGTTTACTTGTTGCCGAACTAACACATTGATTTTAATCCTAAGAATATTCCATTGAAAATCGGAGCCATCATATTAGCAGGAGGAAAAAGCTCAAGAATGGGTACTGATAAAGGTTTGTTATCGTTGAATGGCAAATCGATGGTTGCTCATGTTATTGACACTTTAAAGCAAATTACTGATGATATTATCATTATTTCAAACAATGCTGCGTATAAGGTTTATAGAATTCCAGTTTACGAAGATTTGATAAAAGATGCTGGTCCTTTAGCAGGAATTTATACCGGATTAATATACTCCAAACACGATAAAAATATTGTAGTTAGTTGCGATACTCCTTTCGTAAGTGTCGAATTGTTGAATTTTTTAATTGAGAAAAGTAAAAATTATGACGTTACCATTGCAACACACGACAACAAAATCCATCCAATAATTGGAATTTATGATAAAAAATGTGTTCCTACTTTTAAAAATGAATTAGAACAAGATCAACGAAAAATTGGAATAGCTTTAGAAAAAGTAAATTTGCATATTATAGCTACAAAACAATTCGACAAAAAAGTATTTACCAATGTGAATACCCTAATCGAATTAAAAGAAATACAATGAAATTAAGAGTTAAATATTTTGGAATGCTTGCTGAAGCAATTGGAAAACAAGAGGAACTTGTTGAAGTTACTTCACAGCAAATTTCAGTTTCAGATTTAACGTTAATGTTATTGAAAAAATATCCTCCCCTAAATTTAATGAGTTTCAAAGTAGCTTTAAATCAAACCATTGTAGGCAAAAATGACATGATTATCGAAAGGGATGAAATAGCTTTATTACCACCTTTTGCAGGTGGTTAAATTCCCCTCTTGAGAGGGGAAGATTTTGTT
Source organism: uncultured Vicingus sp. (assembly GCA_964360245.1). Taxonomy (GTDB): domain Bacteria; phylum Bacteroidota; class Bacteroidia; order Flavobacteriales_E; family Vicingaceae. The sequence continues at coordinate 7,980 of CAYHWX010000034.1, read as the reverse complement.
TTTATCCGTTTTTTCAACGGATAAAAACAAAATCAGGGGTGTGTATCATTTAATTTGAATTGAACATAAAGTAGTTATGAATCAAAAATTAACCGATAAAGAAAAATACAGGTACAGTCGCCATTTATTATTGGATAAAGTAGGTGAAGTTGGGCAAGAAAAACTAAAAGCTGCCAAAGTTTTGGTTATTGGAGCTGGCGGTTTGGGCTGCCCTGTGTTACAATATTTAACTGCTGCTGGAGTTGGCACTATTGGAATAATAGATTTTGATGTGGTGGATGAAACTAACTTGCAACGACAAATTTTATTTACCGTTAACGATATTGGTAAAAATAAAGCTATCGTTGCAAAAGAAAAATTAGAACTACTCAATCCTTACATAAAATTTGAGATTTATCCTGAAAAACTAACACCAAAAAATGCCTTGGAAATTTTTAAGCATTACGATATTGTTGTTGATGGAACAGATAATTTTTCGACTCGGTATTTAGTAAACGATGCTTGTGTGATTACTCAAAAGCCATTGGTTTACGGTGCAATTTATAAATTCGAAGGGCAAGTTTCGGTATTTAACTATCAAGGAGGGTCAACTTACCGTTGCCTATTTCCTGAGCCGCCAAAAGCAGGAAGTGTTCCAAATTGTTCTGATGTTGGTGTTTTAGGAGTTTTACCAGGTTTAATTGGAACTCAACAAGCCAACGAAGTACTAAAAATTATTTTAGAAATAGGAGTACCATTATCGGGGAAATTATTGATTTTTGATGCTTTACAAAGTAGTTCAACAATTATAAAAATAAATCGCTTGGAAGAACAAGTAGAAAAAGTTTTAGCTACCAAAAACGATTTTGAAAACAACGACTATGAATTATTTTGTGGAATTAAAAAAACTCATCATGACAATGAAATAAGTGCTGATGAACTAAAAATATTAATTAAAAAAGAAAATATTCAAATTATTGATGTTCGAGAAGAATGGGAGCAACCCAAAGTAGAGGAATTAAATATGGTAAATATACCTTTGCAATCAGTACCCATGAATTTAGATAAAATTGATAAATTACAAACCAAAATTATTGTTTGTCAACATGGCGTTAGAAGTTTAAAAGCAATAGAATATTTAGAACAACAAGGTTTCGAAAATTTAATAAACCTAACTGGTGGTATTGTTACCTGGAAATAAAATTCTTAAAAATGAGTGAAAAGAAAATTAAAAATGTATTTGTTGAAGGACCAATAACTCCTTTAAAAATTGCCGATGCCATATCGCATCACCAAGTTAAAACCAACATTGGTGCGCACGATATTTTTTTAGGACAGGTTAGGGCTGATGAAATTGATGGAAAAATAGTTTCAGCCATCGAATATTCTGCTTACGATGAAATGGCTAATAAAGTATTTGATGAAATTAGAGAATCGGCTTTTGATAAATATGATTTAACTTGTGCCCATATTTATCACAGTAAAGGAATGGTAAAAGCTGGCGAACTTTGTTTGTTTGTTTTTACTTCATCCAAACACCGAACTATGGCTTTTGATGCCTGCAGATACATTACAGAAGAAATAAAAGCCAAAGCACCAGTTTTTGGCAAAGAAATATTTGAAGACGAAACACATACTTGGAAAGTAAACAAATAATTCTCAGTCTTCAGTTTTCAATCAACAAGAAAGAAGTAACAACAATAAGAAATCAGTAACAAATAACAAAAATGATAGATATTACGAATAAGACATCAACACTCAGAACCGCAACAGCACAAGCAGTTGTAAAAGTGAGTAAGCAAGAAACGATAGATGCCATCATCAACAAAATAGTGCCAAAGGGCGATGTTTTTGCCATGAGCAAAGCTGTGGGATTATTGGGTGTAAAAAATACGGCTATGATTTTAGCCGATTGCCACCCGATGCCAATAGAATTTACAAGTATTGATTATGAAATTAACGATTTGGAAATAACTGTTACTATAACAGTAAAAACCATTTACAAAACTGGTGTTGAAGTGGAAGCTATGCATGGTGCAAGCGTTGTTGCACTAAACATGTACGATATGTTAAAGCCTATCGATAAAGGAATTGAAATCCACCACATTAAATTAGTAGAAAAAAAAGGTGGAAAATCCGACTTTAAAGACAAGTTCCGTAAAGATTTAAAAGCTGCTGTAATTGTTTGTTCCGATACCATTTCTGCTGGACAAAAAGAAGATAAAGCAGGTAAAGCCATCATCAAAAAATTAGAAGAATGTGGAGTGAAGATTATGGATTACATTATTATTCCTGATGAAATTACTGCGATACAAGAAAAGGCAAAGTTTTATGTAGCTCAAGGAGCAAACCTTATTATTTATACCGGAGGAACTGGATTATCGAGCAGAGATGTTACCCCAGAAGCTTTAAAACCTTTGTTGGAAAGAGAAATTGCAGGAATTGATGAAGCCATTCGTAGCTACGGACAAGACCGTACCCCTTATTCGATGTTAAGCAGAAGTGTTGCTGGAGTAATTGGCGAAAGTTTAGTGTTAGCATTGCCAGGTTCAACCAATGGAGCTAAAGAAAGTATGGATGCTGTTTTTCCTGCTGTTTTGCACGTTTTTAGAATTTTAAAAGGAGCAAGGCATGAGTAAATAAATTTTATTCACTAATTTGAAAATAAAAAAGTCCTCTAATTATTTATTACAGGACTTAATAGACTTCACTGACATAATCTCGAGCCAACTGCTAAAAAATATTATCATTTTTACAACCCATAGCGCTATGGAGAAGCCTTTATAAGTATTTGTTCCGCATTAATTTATCGATTGTAAAAATGCAACTATTTTTTCCGCTTCGTCCTTTGTTAAATTAGCACGGTCTTGCATGTGTAAGCCTATAGTTTTCCACTGAGCATCATTAAAATCGCTAGGTGTTGGGACGTTGTGGCATCGAGTGCAATTTTCTCCCCACAATTGTGCCCCTGATTTATTTGCGATCATTTCTTTTGATGATGCACAACTTTGAATAAAAACAGTTGTTGTTAAAACAGCTACAAATAATGCAAGTATATATTTTATTTTTTTCATAATTTCTTATTTTTAAAGTTTTACAATCCTACTGCCAAATGAACAAGGAACATGCTTTCGCTCATTCCACTCATTCCACTCATTCCCTCTCCTTCCATTGCACCATCTGTAATTTGATAGCTCATTTTCAGAACCGTTCTCCAGGAAAACCAATAATTTAATCCAATTTCAATTTGAGATTGTTTATTTTCCCAAAGAGAGCCTTCTGGCGTGTTGTAGACTGAATATCGTCCAACAAGTTCAATGTTCTTAATAATAGAATTGTCAACCATTGCAGGTCTGAAAGCTAATTGCACATAATAGGACGAGCTATTATTCGAAAAAATGTAACGGCTTGTATCTTCTGGATTGAAATAAGTTGCGTTACTAATACTTGAAAGATTATATTGTCCTTTAATGTCAATGATACTTTTAAGCGGATTGATGGTTTTGACATAAGATAAATCATATGCTATAAGCAAAGCTGTAACATCTTTATAATTCAAATCTTCATTTAACGTATCTCCTTCAAAAGGAGATATATCGGAACCTGGCATGGCGTAATAAGCAGATGCTCCTATTTCTAAAGATGAATTTGTAAAAGGCAAAAGACCGAGGCGACCACCAAAAGCTTTATTGTTGTTATTATCTGTTGCATTCTCAAAGGACAACATTCCTGCTTCTTCGGGTTCTTCTGTTCCGTCTTTTATTCTAGGACCATTAACGCAGTACAAAGAGTAGTTTAATTTTGATTTCCATAATTGGAATCCTCCTCTGATTTGAACGCCAATATCAGCCATCGGTGAAATGCCATCATGTCCTACAGAAAGAGGTGCTGAGCTAAATTTATTTATCCATGAAGGATGAAATTTCTCACCAAACGTTCCGAATGGGATTAAAAATTTGCCGACTTTTATTGTTAATCCTTTTGAAACAACATAAGAAGCGTTAGCATAGCCCAAATTCAGCATGAATTGGTCCGACATGTATTCCATCTCCAATTCACTTTCAAAAAGAAAACGGTCTCCTTGCCTCCATAATAAAACAGGATTAAATGAAGTCATATTAAAATTTACATTGTCGGAGGATGACTCTAAACCGAATTGTGCGAATCCACGAATCATGAAATGCGTATTATCCTCTTTTTTCAAAGTACTGATTTCACCGTTGATTGCATCTAATTGAGTTTGAATAGTATCTTGTGCATGTATTGCACAAAAAACCGACATAAAAAAAACCACTGAACCAATCTTTATTTTCATGATATTATTTTTTAAAAGTTCTTATATAATTTACCAACTGCCATCTCTGAGTAGAAGTAAGAATACCTTTATAACTTGCCATAGGTAAGCGACCTTCGCTCATTTTCCAAAATAATGCACCATCAGTTTGACTCTGAGTTTTTTCTAAAGTGAAATTACCAGGTTTAGGAACAAGTGCAATTCCACCGATACCATCTCCTTTCCCTTTTTCCCCATGACACACAAGACAGTATAGTCGGAACAATTTTTTGCCTTCTACCGTTGCTCCAGCATTACCTGTTAATGGATTTTTTATGGTGTTTGCTGTTGGAGGAACAGTCCATTCTGTAATTTGTCTCAAAGAAAATCCGAATGCAGTAATCGATGCGATAATCATCAATGCAAGTTTCATGTTCAAATATTTTTTTTAATTAATAACAATAGATTTTGACGTGTCATCCATATTTTTCCCTTTTTTATCCATCACCATCAAACTTACAGTATATGTGCCTGCTGAGGCGAAAACATGAGTAGGGTTAGCTTCTGTTGATGTCGCACTTCCATCGCCAAAATTCCACTCATATTGTTCTGCATCCATACTACAAGAAGAGCTAAAGGAAATTGATTGACCAGAAGTTCCTGTGGTTGGAACATCGCAGCAAGCCATTGGTTTTTTTGAGCAACTTGCAATAAAGATAATACCAATAAATGCCAGACTGAAAAATTTAGTTTTCATTTTTTTAAATTGTTTGAATTGTTAATTTATTTTATTATTTAATTTGTTGTAGTGCAATTTATAGTTCAATAAATAGAATTAGGGAAATTGCTTATTCATAAGAATAGAAAGCACAAACAATACAAATCAGCAAAAGTGATTTGTATTAGTTATGCTAAAAGAATAAATCAGATGAGGATTGACCTATAAAGAATTGAAAGAGATACAGGTTTGTCTGGAGGATATAAATAATATAGATTAGTTAGTACCGTAACATTTTCTGTAATTGACAAATTAAAGGTTTGAGTAAATGCTAAGGCAAAATAGGCAAAGTCAGTTAAAGGTGTAACAATTATTTGTTCTGGGATATAATTGTCATTAATTTTTACAATTTCTGTTTTGTTTTTGCAACAATCTTTAGCCATTTTCTTTTTACCACAACATGACTTGTGATTATCAGAAAACGCAATATTAATAGATCTTATTTTTCCATTACAATAATGTGTATTTATTGAAAAACCAGAAGAGCTAAATAAAAAAACTATTCCTAATAATATAGATATTGCTTTTTTCAAGTCAGAAAAATATTTATTCAAAGGTGACAAAAATTTTGTGTACTAACAAATAAATATACAAATATTAAAATTCGATACTTTCTTTGAGAAACTACAATACATAATTTTTGAGACCAATAAAATTTTGTAATTTAGGATTATGAAAAGTATTTCATTATCTGTAAAAACAAGTTATCCATTCAGGTCGCTAATGCATAACCGTTCTTTCTCAAGGTCTGACTATCGTTATAGGTTATAGTAAAGAAATGGATAATGAGGTTTCCTTTTTGTTAGAACCTAGAAAGATTGTCATTTGAAAAGTTAATATTAGAAAAACAATATTTATCTTAGATTTTAAGATTATTAAAAATAGTGCTAAAAATGTTTAAGGAAATATGTCCTCTTTTAATATTTTGAACATCTAGTTCTATCAATATCTCACTGTTCAAGTTCTCCCAACGGTAAAAATTGGATGACTTTTTTGGTAAACCAAAGGTTGTGTTTACTTCTAAATCTTTAATAATTAAATTAATAACTTTTTGTGCATCAATTTGATTGTTTAAATAAGTGTCTAATTTAATTTCAAAACAACCAGTATCATCAAAACGATAAAAAATTACATAAGATTCATCTTTTCTTACTGGGTACTCATATTCCAAAAACTGATGTTCTTCTCTAACTAAAGCAATTGGATCTTCAGAATTTTTTATTTCTATTTTAGTTTTTTTAAGATCACTAACTCTTTGTGAAACTGTTTTAATTGCTATTAATTGATCATAAGTTGTCCCAACTTCATTACATGTAATAATAGTAAGAATAGAAAAACTAATTAGTAATAGGACTTGTTTTTTCATTGTAATAAATCAAAGTTTATTTACTAAATGATTTTTATACGATTTTACTTTTTGATTTATTATTAATTTCTTCTAGATAATTTTTTAAAAATAAAGAAAGTTTATCTGGGTAAACAGTGGTATGCTTTAATAACTCACCTTTACAAGTGGCATATCTTTCCAATTGAATTATGCTTTCATATTGATCGTACGAAAGAGTTGGTAAGTCTTCTTGCATAGTAGAATTATTAACCTGACAATTGTTGTATTAACAATTGTCAGGTATCATGAATTAAGCAATTGCTATTTCTTTGATTTTTTTATTGATTATTGTTGCTTCTTTTTTTGGAAGCTCCACTCTAAGAACCCCATCTTTGCATTTTGCAGCAATCTTATCTTCTTTTACTGTTTCTGGAAGTTGAAAAGACCTAGTAAAAGAACCATAATTAAATTCTTTGCAAGAATAATTTTCAGATTCTTCTTTTGATTCTTCCTTATGCTCCCCAAAAATTCGAAGCATATTGTTATTATCTACCTCTACATGAATTTCTTTTTTTTCATAACCAGGAACAGAAAGTTCGACAATAAACTCTTTCTCATCTTCTTTTACATTAGCAGCAGGAATCCAGTCAGTAGTTAAATCTAATCGATTACCTAAATCAAAAACTGGCCAATCTAAATTGGAAAAATCATCTTGCATTAATGTTCTTGGGAAAAGGCTTCTTGACCTTAATCCTCCATTTGTTTTAATAAGTGTCATACATTTTATTTTTTTGTTTATAATAAATTAACAGCACAAATATCGTTTAGAACAGGATAATTAATCGATGATTTTTGCTTTACATTTTCAGTGATTAAAATCAACATTATTGATGACTATAGATGTTGTTAATGCTTCAATTACATTGGATTATGCTTTCGAAAATTCAACATATATTAACAACTTATTGGATTTAAATTTAGTAGATCAATTATTACATAGGAAGGAAAAGCAGTATTCAAAAACCTTAGCAATACTATTTTTCTATGATTTCAGTATAGCTTTTAATGTAGATAAGTGTTAGTTAAATTTGTACTATCAATGACAAATGTTATCGTCAATTAATGAGTTATATCAATATTTATCGATGACAAAACATATTGCTTCAACCTCATCAAAAGGTATATTTTTACTAAAAAATTATTTAATATCACATCATATTATGAAGCACATTTTGTTCCCTACAGATTTTTCAAAAAATGCAAAAAATGCTATTTATTATGGGCTAACATTACTTGGTGATGAACCCTGTAAAATCATATTTTTAAATGTCTTTCCAATTCCATACTCTGGTCCTGAAGTGCCTATTTCGATAAATGACATTTCATCAGAAAGTGCTGATAAATCTTTCAAAAAATTAATAGAACAAATCGATAAAGATTTTCCAAAAAATACTTTTGATATTGAAACAGAATTTAGAGTTGGTGAGCTTGTTCCTACTGTGATCGGTATAATACAACGAAAAAAAATAAACCAAATTGTAATGGGGACTCATGGGGCAAGTGGCTTTACAGAGTTGGTATTAGGTAGTTTCACAGCTTCAATTATCAAACATGTAAAATGTC
>CAYHWX010000033.1:0-33697 GCA_964360245.1 uncultured Vicingus sp. | reverse complement strand
TTTAGGAGGAACATGGTCACCAGTACTAACATCAGGAACAGGAGTATTTGACCCAGCTACGGATTTAGCTGGAGTTTATACCTACTTAGTGAATGGAATTGCACCATGTGGAAACAGCTCTGCAACAGTTACAGTAACAATTAATTCTGCAGGTAACGCTGGCTCAAATAACACGCTAACAGCATGTAGTTCTGATGGAACTACTGACTTGTTTACTTTATTAGGAGGTGCTGATGCAGGAGGAATCTGGTCGCCAGCTATGACTTCTGGAACTGGAGTATTTGACCCAGCTGTAGATGCAGGAGGCGTTTATACTTATACCATAACTAATGCCCCATGTGCACCTATTTCTGCTACAATTACAGTAACAGTTAATATTGCTCCAAACGCTGGAACAAACAATACGTTAACAACATGTTCATCTAGCAGCACAACTGACTTATTTACCTTATTAGGAAGTGCAGATGTAGGTGGAGTTTGGTCACCTGTATTAACTTCTGGAACTGGAGTATTTGACCCAGCTACGGATTTGGCAGGAATTTATACTTATACCGTAGCAGGAACTGCACCATGTGGAAACAGCTCTGCAACAGTTACAGTAACAATAAATTCTCCAGGTAACGCTGGTTCAAATAATACGCTAACAGCATGTAGCTCAGATGGAACAACCGATTTGTTTACTTTATTAGGTGGAGCAGATGCAGGAGGAGTTTGGTCACCAATTATGACTTCTGGAACTGGAGTATTTGACCCAGCTTTAGATGCAGGTGGAGTGTATACTTATACCATAACTAATGCACCATGTTCGCCAGTTACCGCAACTGTAACCGTAACTGTTAGTGCTGCAGCTAATGCAGGAACTTCAACTGCTTTAACATTATGTGATACAGATCCAGCAAATGATTTATTTAATTTACTTGGTTCTGCAGATGTTGGAGGAACCTGGTCGCCAGCAATGGCTTCTGGAACTGGAGTATTTAACCCTGCAATTGATGTTGCCGGAGTCTATACTTACACAGTGGTAGGAGTAGCACCTTGTTCTAATGCATCTTCAAGCATCAATGTTATCATTGATAATGCTGGATGTAATATTACACCATTTGTCATCAGCAATATGTTAACACCTAATGGTGACGGTAAAAACGATACTTGGTATATTGCTAATGTTAGTGAAATTCAAGGTTGTCCAGTAATGATTTTCAATAGGTGGGGTTCCAAAATGTTTGAAACATCAAATTACAATAACGATTGGGATGGAACTTTTAATGGTCAGAATTTGCCTGATGGTTCCTATTATTATGTGATAGCTTGTGGAGACCAAACCTATCAAGGACCATTAACTTTATTAAGAACTACTAAATAATTTCAATAATGTTGATAAAAATGAAAAAGATGATACATAAAAATCACATAGCGACTTTAATAATTGGAATTATTGGTATTGTTTCAACTGTTAATGGGCAACAAATGCCTCAAACCAATTTATATACCGATAATATTTTTAATATCAATCCTGCTTATGCAGGTTATAACGCAACTTGTTTAGAAGCCTATTTAGGACACATTACGCAATGGGTTGGAGTAGAAGGAGCACCTTCTACCAATTATTTAGATATCCATAAAGGTTTTGGAAATCATATTGGATTAGGAGGTGGATTTATTTTGGATAACACCTCAATGATTAGTCGTTTTTCTGGTAATGCGAGTTTTTCGTATCGAATAGGTTTGGGGGCTAACCAAAATGTAAGAATAGGATTGTCGTTAGGAGTTTACCAAGTTGGAGTAAATACTTCTAGTGCAATAGTTCAAGATCCTAGCGATGATGTAATTTCAGGTTCAAGAAGTGGAATGACATTAAATAATGAAGTAGGAATAATTTATAATTATAAAAAATTCTTACTTGGTATTTCAGTTCCTCAGGCTTTCGAAACCACCGCAAAATATGATGCAGGAACTACTACCGCTGAGTTTGGTTTAGATAGGCATTTTACTGCTTTTATGAAGTATGACTGGGCAGTTTCAGAAAGATGGGCATTAGAACCATCTACCATGATGAAAAGAGTAGTGAATGTTAATCAGTTTGATGTTAATTTGTTAGGAACTTACAATCATTTAATTTCAATTGGTGTTGGTTATCGAACTGATGTTGGGCTTTTAGCAAGATTAAGGCTAAGATTAAAAGAAATGTTTGTAGTTGGTTATGCTTATGAGTTTGCCGGTTCCAACATTTCATCTTATTCCTCAGGTTCTCATGAAATTATGTTGGGAATAACCTTTTGTAAAGAAAAAAAGGAACAACCAAGAATTGAATCAGCCGCTATACCTGAGATTGTGCCAGAACCAATTGTTGAAACTCCGGAACCTGTAATAGTTCCAGAACCAGTTGTAATTCCAGAACCAGTTGTAATTCCAGAACCAGTAGTTGTACCAGAACCTGTAGTTGCACCAACTCCAGAACCTACTCTTTCAGCGAATGAAAAAGAGGTATTTAAAAATCAGATTAATTATGAGTTAGGTGACGCTGACATCAGCTCTTCTTCCATTGCAAAAATTAATGAGATGGTTGTAATTATGAAAAAATTCCCCAACCTTAAATTAGCAATTGTTGGTCATTCGTGCGATAAAGGAACCGATTTGCGTAAGGAAATTGTATCGATTACAAGAGCTGAAAATGTAAAACGTTATTTAGTTGAAAAAGGAATTGATGCCAGCAGAATAACAAGTACAGGAGCTTCAGACAGCCAACCATTAGTTCCAAATACAACGGAAGAAAATAAATCAAAAAACAGAAGAGTCCAATTTGTGTTAAAAGAGTAAAGAACAATATTTCATAAAACCATCCTCCTCGTTGCAATTGAGGAGGGTACATTATATATAATTGTTAGGCAAAAAATATAATAGCATAAATTGACAACTAAATAATATTCAAAATGGCAAAAATTACATCAAAAGTAGAGTCAAGATTGTTGGCGGGAATTAAAAAATTTCAACCGATAATTAATAACGCAAAAATCAAAGATATTAATGAATCTGATACTGTAGTAATAATTACAGATATGTTGGCTGAGATATTTGGTTATGATAAATATTCTGAGATTACATCAGAATATTCTATAAAAAAAACTTTCTGTGATATTGCCATTAAAATTAATAGTAAGATAAAATATTTAATTGAAGTAAAAGCTTCAGGTTTAACACTAAAAGATGATCATATTAAACAATGTCTTGATTATGGTGCTAATGAGGGAGTCGATTGGGTAATTTTAACTAATGGAAGTAATTGGAAAATTTTTAAAATTATGTTTGGCAAACCAATAACTCAAGAATTAATTTACGAATTTGATTTTACAAATCTTAATTCTAAAAGTGAAGATGATGTAGAGAAAATATATTATTTATGTAAAGAAGGAATTGATAAATCATCTCTTGAAGAATATTATCTACAAAAACAGACAATTAATAAATATTTTTTTGGACAATTAATCTTGACTGAAGGAGTAATTGATTGTTTAAGAAAGACAATAAAGAAAATATCTCCGGATATTAAGACTGATAATGATGATATTTATAAAATATTATTACATGAAGTTATTAAAAGAGAAGTAATGGAAGGAGAAAAATCAGAAGAAGCAAAAAAGAAAATAAATAAATGGTTAAAGTCGCTTACAAAGAAAGAAGAAAGTAAAAATGTTAGCAAAATTAGTGTTGAACAACTTCCTCACACATAGTGAACTGTTTAACACTTGTTGTAAACGAGGGTGTTTTTTTAATTTACAAAAGTTTCAACTCTTTAAAAATAAGTTCAGTGGCACCTTTTCCATTTTTAATATAATTTTTTGCGGCAGTTTGGGATTGTTCTAAATTTTCGGCTAACAGTAAATGATTAACGATGGCAATGATGTCATCAGTATCATCAATTTCAAAAGCACCATTTAATTTTAATAATTCTTCGGCTTCGTGAAATTTTGTATGTTTTGGTCCAAATAACACCACATTACCAAAACTTGCTGGTTCTAAAATATTATGCAATGCACCAGTAAAACCACCGCCAATAAAAGCGATATCGGTAAATTGGTAGGTATTGGCTAAAATTCCAATATTGTCGATAATTAAAGTGGTAAAAGCAGCAATATTTTCAGGAGTAGCTTTAGAGTATCTAATAAAATCATTTTTTAATAAATCTTCAATTTCATTGATGTGTTTTGGACTGATATCATGAGGTGCAATAATGTATTTAAAATCTTTTTTGGAAGAGTTAATAAATTCGCAAAGTATTTTTTCTTCTTTTTGCCAAGAACTACCTGCAATAATCACCTTTTTATTTTCCACAAATTTTTTAATTAAAGGCAGATGGATTGGATGCAAAGAGTTTTCATATACTCTGTCCAATCGGGTATCGCCAGTAACGGTGATATTTTTATAACCAAGTGCGTTTAGTAACTTTTCTGAATGGGTATTTTGAACAAAAAAATGAGTAAAAAAGGTTAACATTTTTTTATGAATACTTCCATACCACTTAAAAAATAGTTGATTTTTTCTAAACACACCAGAAATTAGATAAGTTGGGATTTTTTGATAGTGAAGTTCGTTTAAAAAATAGTACCAAAATTCGTATTTGATAAAAAATGCTTTTTTAGGATTTACCATTTTAATAAAACGTTTTGCATTTGCTGCAGTATCCAAAGGAAGGTAAAAAACAAAATCCGCTTTTTCGTACTTTTTACCAAGCTCAAAGCCTGAAGGAGAAAAAAAAGTGAGCAGAATTTTAATGGTATTATCTTGTTCTTTCAGCTTTTTAATAATTGGTTTTCCTTGCTCTAACTCTCCTAAACTAGCACAATGAAACCAATAAATATTCTCCTGACCTTCTACAGCTTTTAATTGCTCAAAAATATGCTGTCTGCCTTTCACCCAAAGTTTTGCTTTTGGATTAAAAATGGAAGCAATTTTAAGAATAAGATAATAACAGTAAATGGTTATTTGATAGAAAAATAGCATGAAGCAAAAGTAATTAATATTTGTTTCGTAAATGACTGACTTTTAAAACGAGAATAACGAAAAAGTCGACAATACTCAATCTTCAGTTGGCAAAGGTCTCTACACAAAGTGTTGTTTTTTACTAACTGCTGACTGTAGATTGTTGACTTGATTGCAAAAAAAGCATACATTATAGTTCAGCCTCTTGACTTTGGACATTCTCTAATTAAAATAAAAATCTTGCTGTTGTCTCTTATTTAAACGAATTATCCATCCAATTCTAACACCATAAAGAACATTGGTGTGAGTTCCTTCGTCTAATTGTTGCGTGTCATAATTATATTTTCGCCAATTTTTTGTCCAACCAACAGTATAATCAAAACCGCCAAAAAAGTTCAATAATCGATTTTTACTAAGAAATAAATAACCAACAAATCCATTGGCAGCATAACCAACAGAAAAACGGTCGTAACCTTTTTTATGCTCATCGGTAAGAGAAGGAACATTTCCTTGAAACTTAATGCTTATTTTGTGTTGCAACATTCCAAAACCAGCATAAACTAATATTCCAGAGTTTTTATTAGGAGCAAATTTATTAATCAATCTTCCACCAATTAAAAAAAAGGAAGAACCCCTTTCACCCAAATAGACATCGGTTAATATTCCTTCATTATCAATTACTGTTCCATCACTTGTTTGAATAGCTGAAAGTAAATTAGGTTCTACTACTTTTCCTCCAAAAATAAAACTTCCATTAAAACCATAATACCAATTCGATTTAGTTTTAATGGCAAAACTACCGCCAACATTACTATTTGCTCCAAAACGACTAGCCATATCGGATGCTGTAAATTGGTAAGCATAAGAAACAGTAAACATTGGAATGGTAAATGCAGAATCCTGAATTTCTTGTTTCTCCAAAACAAATTGAGCTTTCGTAAAAAGACTTGACAAAAATAATATGACGAAAAATGAATATTTCATGAACTGATAAAAAAACAAAAATTAACGCATGCCATCAACTATTATTGCTAGTAAACCGTTAATGAGATAAAATTACAATTAAATAATTGAGATTTTATTAATTTAGCGAACTTATACAACAAACGGAAAAAATGTCTGATAACAATATTCAAATGGTTGACCTTAAAGGTCAATACAAAAAAATTAAAAATCAAATTGATGCAGCTATTTTTAGTGTTATTGAATCAACCGCTTTCATTAAAGGACCAGAAGTAAAAGAGTTTCAAAATGAATTAGAGAAATACTTAGGAGTTCGACATGTAATTCCTTGCGGAAACGGAACAGATGCATTACAAATAGCATTGATGGCGTTAGATTTAAAACATGGAGATGAAGTGATTACAGCAGATTTTACTTTTGCTGCAACAGTTGAAGTTATTGGTTTATTAAACTTAGTTCCTGTTTTTGTTGATGTAGATAGCGCTACTTTTAACATCAATGTTGATGAACTTAAAAAAGCGATAACACCTAAAACAAAAGCAATTATTCCAGTTCATTTGTTTGGACAATGTGCCAACATGGAAGCCATCATGGAAATTGCAGCTAAAAATAAGCTGTATGTGATTGAAGATGCAGCACAAGCAATTGGAGCAGAATATACTTTTGCTAATGGTCAAACAAAAAAAGCAGGAACGATTGGTCACATTGGAACAACCTCATTTTTTCCTTCCAAAAACTTAGGATGTTATGGTGATGGCGGTGCTTTATTTACCAATGATGATGCTTTGGCAAAAAGATTAGAAGCCATTGTCAACCATGGAATGTATCAACGATATTATCACGAAGAAATTGGTGTTAATTCTCGGTTAGATTCAATACAAGCAGCAATTTTAAGAGTTAAGTTGCCTTATTTAGACGAATATTGTGCAGCAAGAATAAAAGCTGCAACCTACTACAACGATGCTTTTGCAGGTGTCACTCAATTGGAAATCCCTTTTATCGATAAGAAATCAACGCATGTTTTTCATCAATACACGTTAAAAACAAACAACATAAATCGAGAGAAGTTGATAGCTTTTTTAAACCAAAAAGGGGTTCCAGCTATGATTTATTACCCTGTTCCATTACACCAACAAAAAGCTTATCTTAGGCCAGAGTTTAACGACGAAAATTTTCCAATAACATTAGGATTATGCGAATCTGTTGTATCTTTACCAATGCATACTGAGTTAGATGAAAAGCAGTTAAAATACATTACAGATTCGGTGTTGGAATTTATTAATTTGTAAATTAGATAAATGAATATAGCGGTTATAGGAACAGGATACGTTGGTTTAGTAACAGGCACATGTTTTGCAGAAACAGGTAACAATGTAGTTTGTGTTGACATTAATGAAGCTAAAGTTAAAAAGATGAGAAATGGCGAAATACCCATTTATGAGCCTCATTTAGATGTATTGTTTGAACGAAATATTAAGCAAGGCAGGCTAACATTTACTACCGATATTAATGAAGCAATAAAAGACGCTAAAATAATTTTTTTAGCATTACCAACGCCTCCTGGTGAAGATGGGTCTGCTGATTTATCCTACATTTTAGGTGTTGCCGATACGTTAGGTAAAATAATAAATGATTATAAAGTTATTGTTGATAAAAGTACAGTTCCTGTTGGAACAGCCGAAAAAGTAAGATTGGCTATTGCAAAAAACGCAACAGTTGAATTTGATGTGGTTTCCAATCCCGAATTTTTACGTGAGGGCTTTGCTGTCGATGATTTTTTAAAACCAGACAGAGTTGTTATTGGCACATCATCAGAGCGTGCAAAAGAAACTATGAATCATTTGTACAAACCTTATGTTCGACAAGGAAATCCAATTATCTTTATGGATGAAAAATCGGCTGAACTAACTAAATATGCAGCAAATTCATTTTTGGCAACAAAAATTACGTTTATGAATGAAATTGCCAATTTTTGCGAAAAAGTAGGAGCAGATGTGGATATGGTTCGTATTGGAATTGGCTCAGATTCAAGAATCGGAAAACGATTTTTATTTTCTGGAATTGGTTATGGTGGAAGTTGTTTTCCAAAAGATGTTCAAGCGTTAGCAAAATCAGGAAAAGAACATGGATACCATTTTGGAATTTTAGAATCAGTAATGAGAATTAACGAAGCACAAAAAACCATTATCGTTCCAAAAATAAAGGAATATTTTAAAAATAATTTGAAAGGAAAAAAAATCGCAATTTGGGGTTTAGCGTTTAAACCAGATACCGACGATATTCGGGAAGCTCCAGCATTATATGTTATTGATGAATTGTTGCAAGGAGGTGCAGAAATTGTAGCTTATGATCCTGAAGCCATGGAAAATGTAAAAGCATTATATGGCAATAAAATAACTTTTGCAACAAGTAGAGATGAAGCCATTAAAAATGCTGATGCATTAGTTATTGCTACAGAATGGCAATTGTTTAGAAATCCAGATTTTGATTTATTAGCCAAAGAAATGAAACAAAAAGTTATTTTCGATGGAAGAAATTTATATGACATTGCTGAAATGAAAGAACTTGGTTTTTATTATAGTAGTATTGGCAGGGAATTAATTGGATAATTAGAAAATGTAACAATGTGTAAATGTGAAAATGTGTTTTCCTTCTTCTGTCTTCCGACTTCGGACTTCCAATTAATCTCTAATGACTAAACCTCAAACTTTAAACTGTGCTTAAACCTCAAACTTCAAACTTCAAACCTCAAACAGCACTAATTACTGGTGCTGCAGGATTCTTAGGTTCTCATCTTTGCGACAGATTTATTAAAGAAGGATACAGAGTTATTGCAATGGATAACCTGATAACTGGTGACTTAAAAAACATTGAACACCTTGCTGGGAATAAAAATTTTGAGTTTATCAACCACGATATTTCGAAATACATTAAAATTGATTGCGAATTAGATTATATATTACATTTTGCATCACCAGCATCACCTATCGATTATTTAAAAATTCCTATACAAACATTAAAAGTAGGTTCATTAGGAACTCATAATTTATTAGGTTTAGCTAAGGCAAAAAATGCTAGAATGTTAATCGCTTCAACTTCTGAAGTTTATGGCGACCCAAAAGTGCATCCTCAAACCGAAGAATATTGGGGAAATGTAAATCCTATTGGACCAAGAGGTGTTTATGATGAAGCCAAGCGTTTTCAAGAAGCAATAACCATGGCTTACCACCGTTACCACGGTCTAGAAACAAGAATAGTTCGAATTTTTAATACCTATGGACCAAGAATGAGGCTGAACGACGGAAGAGTTTTACCCGCTTTTATTGGACAAGCTTTAAGGGGAGAGGATTTAACAGTATTTGGAAAAGGAAATCAAACCCGTTCTTTTTGTTATGTCGATGATTTAATTGAAGGAATTTATCGTTTATTGCTCAGTGATTATGCAGAGCCTGTAAACATTGGAAACCCTGATGAAATAACTATTTTACAATTTGCTGAAGAAATTATTAAATTGACTGGCACCAAACAAAAAATAATTTTCAAAGAATTACCCATTGATGACCCAATGCAACGACAACCAAACATTGATAAAGCACGTTCTATTTTAGGTTGGGAACCGAAAGTAAATAGAGCAGAAGGGCTTAAAATAACGTACGATTATTTTAGAAAGCTTACAAAAGAAGATTTATACAAAGTTGATCATAAAAACTTTGAACACTACATAAAAAAATAAGATGGAAGAGTACTTCGCACATGAAACAGCTATTATTGATGATGGTTGTAAAATTGGAAAAGGCACTAAAATATGGCATTTTTCTCACATTATGTCGAACTGTAAAATTGGAGGCAACTGTAATATTGGCCAAAATGTAGTTATTTCTCCACAGGTTGTTTTAGGGAAAAATGTAAAAATTCAAAATAATGTCTCTATTTACACCGGTGTAACTTGTGATGATGACGTTTTTTTAGGTCCATCAATGGTTTTTACTAATGTAATAAATCCAAGAAGTGCTGTAAATAGGAAAGATGAGTATTTAAAAACGCACGTTGGAAAAGGTGCTTCCATTGGAGCGAACGCAACTATAGTTTGCGGACACGACATTGGAGCTTTTGCTTTTATTGGAGCAGGAGCAGTGGTAACCAAAAACATTCCACCTTATTCGTTGTGGGTTGGCAACCCTGCCAAACAATTAGGATGGGTGAGCGAATACGGACATCGATTAACTTTCAATAAAGATGGAATTGCAACATGTCCAGAAACTAAAGAAAAGTATAAATTTGATGGCAAAAAGGTTATAAAATTAGATGAATGATAGCAGGAGAAAATAAAATAAAATTTGCTGTAGTTGGTTGCGGACATATTGGTAAACGACATGCTGAAATGATTACATTAAATAATGAAGCTCAGTTGGTAGCATTATGTGATATTAGACTTGAACAAGAATTAGGAATTTAAAATTACAAAGTCCCATTTTTTTCTTCTTTAGAAGAATTATTATCGGCTGATTTAGAAATTGATGTTATCAATATTTGTACTCCAAACGGATTACATTCCGATCAAGCAACAATGGCTTTAGAAAAAGGTGTACATGTTGTAGTAGAAAAGCCAATAGGCTTATCAAAAGCAAAATGCGAAAAAGTGATACATTTTGCATTAACCCACCACAAACATGTATTTGCTGTTATGCAAAACCGTTATTCACCACCATCTGTTTGGATAAAAAATTTGATAGAGAAAAAAATATTGGGTGACATTTTTATGGTTCAATTAAATTGTTATTGGAACAGAGATGATAGATACTACAAAAAAGGTGGATGGAAAGGCACTCAGGAATTGGATGGAGGAACATTATATACCCAATTTTCACATTTTATTGATATCATGTATTGGCTGTTTGGTGATATTACTAACATTCAAGCAAAGTTTAAAGATTTTACGCATCAGCATTCCACCGATTTTGAAGATTCTGGTTTTGTTTCTTTTGATTTTGTTGAAGGTGGTATGGGATGTTTAAACTATTCTACAGCAGTTGCTACTCAAAACTTAGAAAGCAGTATTACTGTAATAGGAAAAAAAGGTAGTGTTAAAATTGGTGGTCAATACATGAATGAAGTAGAAGTCTGTAATATTGAAGGGTATCAAATGCCTAAATTAGCCGAAGCAAATCCTCCTAATGACTATGGACCCTATAAAGGTTCAGCAGCAAATCATCATTACATCATCGAAAATGTAATCAACACTTTAAAGGGTAGAACAACAGCTACTACTAATGCATTAGAAGGTCTTAAAGTGGTTGATATTATTGAAAGAATTTATGCTCTTAGAGATAATTCGGTAATGAAATAAAAAAAAAGAAGTAAGAAGACAGAAGTTTAAAGAATACTAAACTCCTAAACTTCTAACCTTATAAACTAAAGAATATGAGTATTTACAATAAATTAATCAATAAAGAAACGAAAATAGCCGTAATTGGATTAGGCTATGTAGGCTTGCCTATTGCGTTAGAATTTGCAAAAAAAATGAAAGTTGTTGGTTTCGATATCAATCAAAAAAGGGTTGATATGATGAGAAACAACATTGACCCAAGTGAAGAATTAGAATCATCAGCTTTTGAGGGTTGTGATATTCTTTTTTCTGCAGATATAAATGATTTAAAAGAGGTTACATTTTTTGTAGTTGCAGTCCCAACACCAATCGATAGCCATAATCTACCTGATTTAACACCTCTTTTAGGAGCGACAAAAACCGTTGGAAAGGTATTAAAAAAAGGTGATTATGTGGTTTATGAATCTACCGTTTATCCTGGATGTACAGAAGAAGATTGTATTCCTATTTTAGAAGAATTATCCAGGCTTAAATTTAAATCTGATTTTAAAATAGGTTATTCTCCCGAACGAATAAATCCAGGTGATAAAAATCATACTTTAACCAATGTAAAAAAAGTGGTTTCTGGCTGTTGCAGCAAATCTTTAGAAGAAATTGCTAAGGTTTACGAATCTATAGTAACTGTTGGCGTTCATAGAGCTTCTTCCATAAAAGTTGCCGAAGCTGCAAAAATAATAGAAAATACTCAACGCGATGTGAATATTGCATTGGTTAACGAGCTTTCCATTATTTTTAATAAAATGGGAATTAATACCTATGATGTGCTGGAAGCTGCAGGAACTAAATGGAATTTCTTAAAGTTTTTTCCAGGTTTGGTTGGTGGACATTGCATTGGCGTTGACCCTTATTATTTAACATACAAAGCAAAAGAATTTGGCTATCATGCTCAAATCATTAGTTCTGGAAGATTTGTAAACGATTCTATGGGTGCGTACGTGGCTAAACAAACCGTAAAAAAAATTATTAAAGCTGGAAAAAATATTGCTGAAGCTAAAGTTTTAGTAATGGGAGCTACATTTAAAGAAGACGTAAGTGATATTAGAAATTCAAAAGTTGCAGACGTTGTTAACGAATTTATTTCTTTTGGTTCTAAAGTAGAGGTTATTGATCCTCATGCAAATTCAGAAGATTTAAAACATGAATATGGCTTTGGTTTGGTTAAAAAAATTGCCAATGATTATGATGCGATAGTTATTGCTGTTTGCCATGCAGCTTACCAAAAATTCGATGAAAATTACTTTAAAAGCATTAGTGCTGGGAATGGAATTTTAGTCGATTTAAAAGGAATTTACCGAGGAAAAATTAATGAAATGACCTATTGGAGTCTATAACTAATTTGAAAATGTAACAATGTGGAAATGCGAAGATGACTTCTAAACTCATAAACTCCTAACCTTAATAAACTTTCAACTTTACAAACTTTATGAACTCAAGAACAATATTAATTACTGGAGGTGCTGGCTTTATCGGTTCACATGTTGTACGATTATTGGTCAACAAATATCCAAACTACAAAATTATTAATCTAGATAAATTAACCTATGCAGGAAACTTAACCAACCTTGCAGATATTGAAAACGCACCTAATTATGAATTTGTAAAAGGTGATATTGTTGATGGAGAATTTGTTTTTCAATTATTTTCTAAGTATCAATTTGATTCGGTTATTCATTTAGCTGCGGAATCACATGTTGACAGATCTATATCTGACCCTTTATTGTTTGTTAAAACTAATGTAATTGGCACAGTTAATTTGTTAGAAGCTTTTCATAATCAATGGCACTATCTATATCCAAACTACGAGGATAAACTTTTCTACCACATTTCAACCGATGAAGTTTATGGTTCTTTAGGAGATGAAGGAATGTTTTTAGAAACTACAGCCTACGATCCTCGAAGTCCATATTCAGCATCAAAAGCAAGTTCCGACCATTTAGTTCGGGCTTATCATCACACATTTGGTTTGCCAATAGTTATTTCAAATTGCTCTAACAACTATGGCTCACATCAATTTCCAGAAAAATTAATTCCTTTATTTATTCATAACATTAAAAACAACAAACCTTTGCCAGTTTATGGAAAAGGAGAGAACATTAGAGATTGGTTATGGGTGGAAGACCATGCAAGAGCTATTGACGTTATTTTTCATCAGGCAAGAGTTGGAGAAACCTACAATATTGGTGGACATAACGAATGGAAAAATATTGATTTGATAAAAGTAATTTGTAAAGAGATGGATAAAAAATTAGGGAGACTAGAAGGAACTTCTGAAAAACTAATTACTTATGTTACCGATAGAGCAGGACATGACTTGAGATATGCTATTGATTCCACAAAATTACAAAAGGAGTTGGGCTGGACTCCATCTTTACAATTTGAAGAAGGAATTGAAAAAACTATCGATTGGTACTTAAATAACGAAGAATGGTTAACGAATGTAACTTCAGGGGCTTATCAAAAGTATTACGAAAAACAATATGCAAGTAGATAAAAGTTGGAAAATAGAAGTCCCAAGTCCGAAGACCGAAGTTGGCATTGTGCGAAGGCTTCCCCTCTTGAGAGGGGCAGGGGTGTGTTATTATTAACATTATAACCCTGCTTATTACGATTAAATTAAAAAAATAGCTAAGAAATAATGTACGATAACCCTTTTCATACTATTAATATTTCCAAATTAACTTTTCTAATTACTGGTGGAGCAGGTTTTATTGGTTCTAATATTGTTACTTATCTAATAAAATACAATGCTGGAAAAGTTATTGTGTTAGACAATTTATCCAATGGATATTTAAAAAATATTCAACAATTTATCGGGCTGCCAAATTTTGAGTTTATTGAAGGAGACATTACAGATTTTGAAACCTGTAAAAAAGTAGTCGAAAATGTAGATTATATTTCGCACCAAGCAGCTTTGGGTTCTGTTCCTCGAAGTATTGAAAATCCAATAGCAACACACCATGCCAATGCCACTGGTTTTTTAAACATATTAACAGCTGCAAAAGATAGTCATGTAAAACGTATTGTTTTTGCAAGTTCTTCTTCTGTTTTTGGGGATAGTAGAGAATTGCCAAAAGTAGAAAGCAGAATAGGCAATCAACTTTCTCCTTATGCGGTTAGTAAGCGTACTAAAGAATTGTATGCCCAAGTTTTTGCTGACGTTTATAATTTGGATGTGATTGGGTTGAGGTACTTCAATATTTTTGGTCCTAACCAAAATCCTGCTGGTCCGTATGCCGCTGCAATACCATTGTTTATTGATGCAGTTTTAAATAACAAATCGCCATATATTAATGGAGATGGTGAGCAAAGTAGAGACTTTACCTTTGTTGAAAATGCGGTGCAAGCAAATATTAAAGCCTTATTCTCTGAAAAGGAAGTGAAAGGGAAGATTGTTAACATTGCATGTGGAGGTAGAGTTACCATTAATGAATTATTTTATTCCATTCGAAAAATTATTGGAAATGATGTTCAGCCGATTTATAGAGCAGACCGACCAGGAGATGTTAGGGATTCCTTAGCAGATATTTCTTTAGCAAAAGAGCTAATTGGCTACAATCCAGAATTTGAAATTGATGAGGGATTAAAAATTACAATCGATTGGTTTAAAAAAAAATTCGTAAATTAGTGGTATTAGAATAAAAAGCAAAGAAAAAAGAAAAGAGATTTTTTTCTTTTAATACAAATTTATAACCTGATCAACTTGAGTCTATTCAATAAAATATTCAAATCAGAATCAAAACTTCAACCAATTAGTCTTTCAATTTTTGGTACAGATATTCATTGTCATCTTATACCAGGAATTGATGATGGTTCACCCAATATGGAATCTTCTATTAACATGATTAAAAAATATGTTGAGTTAGGTTACCAAAAAATTATTACCACTCCTCATATCATGTGTGATTACTATAAAAACACTCCTGAAATAATTTTAAAAGGGTTGGAGGATGTTAGAAACGAATTACAAAAACAAAATATCAATATTCATATTTCTGCGGCTGCAGAGTACAATTTAGATGATGGACTAGAAGGATTGATAGCTAAAAAACAGCTGCTCACTTTTGGAGATAATCATGTTTTGTTTGAGTTGCCTTTTATGAGTGAACCTCAAAATTTTCAGGAAACGGTTTTTAATCTTCAAATGGCTGGTTATAAGCCTGTTTTAGCTCATCCCGAACGATACAGTTATTGGTACAATAATTTTGAAAAGTACGATGAACTTAAATCCAGAGGAATTTTATTGCAATTGAATTTACTTTCATTAGCAGGTCATTATTCTCCCCAAACAAAAAAAGTAGCTGAGAAAATGGTAGAAGCAGATTTATTCGATGTTGTTGGCACAGATTGTCATCGTTTAGAACATTTAATTACCATCGAAAAACAATTGAATTCAAAACACTTTCACCTGATAGCTGACAAAAAAAATCTATTGAATAAATTTCTTTAAGAGAGTTCTAAAAATTAACTTATTGGGGGTAGGGGGTGTGTAAATTATAAAACTCTATTTTTAGAACCCTAATTAATTATTTAAACAAATCACCCATAACCTGCCCTTTTGAGTTGATAATATTAAAGTGCAACAACTCTGCAACAGTTGGAGCAATATCAATTAATTCGTAAGGGGTGTTGATAGTTTTATTTTGATAAAAATCTGGTCCAAAAGCAAAAAACATCAAATGTTTACAACCTTCACAGCTATCCCCATGATTTTGAAAACCTCCGTTTAAATCATCGTGCCTTCCATGGTCGTTGACAATAAATATAGTTGTTTTGTTTTTATAATTGATATTAGTTTGAACAAAGTTGAACAGTTGATAAATGTAATTATCTATCACCGTTATTTGGTCGAGATAACCTTGCCAATCATTCGAATGAGCAATATTATCTGGTTGTTTAAAATTAATTAAGGTAAGTGAAGATAGCGTGGTATCCAAAATAGTTAACGAATTATAGAGTGTTACACTATCTTCTCTGTATCCTGTGCCTAAACCATTTATTCCACAATCGGTATGGGAAAGGTGTATATTATTAAAGTTGGTTTGAGAGGTATTGGTGAGCACTTCCAATTTATCTTTACTGGTAATTAACCAACTATTTTTATCAGGATAAGCTTTATTAAAATATTGTAAAATTGTTGGAAAAGGAGGGAGTTCAGCACCACCATTATCAATATTATAATTTTGTCCACTTAGCATGGCTAAATGTCCTGGTAAAGTAAAAGTATAATCATTGTTGTAAAAATTAGTATTAACAACACTTAGTGGAACAATAAAGTTAGAAATGTTTGGTATATAGGTGTGACTGGTATCACCCCATGTTTCGGAATACCGAGCACCATCCATCACAATAATAATAACATTTTTGGTTTGATAAATTCTATCCTCATAAGTATAAGTTTTTTGACAGGAAAAGAAAGACAAAACACCCATTAATCCGAATAGGTAGCTTAGTTTTTTCAGGTAATTATTTACTAAAGGTAAGATGAAATAGTTATGGATTAAAACCTTACTTAACTTCATATTCAGCTTTTAGGAAAGTGCCAATCTCTGTTTCCAATTTTTTCATTTTAGAATGAAATGCAGCAAAATAAACAATAATAGGAATCAAAATGCCCAATAAAAATAATGAAAAAACAAAAATTAGTGAGCCTCCAACAGTAGGAAAATTACCAACTACATTTAAATCATTTTTTCTAATAACGATATTAGTTCCTACAGTACTCGATTTTTTGGCAACCAAAAATTGTTTTCCTCTCATTTGAAAACTGTATTCTGGAAACTTTTTTTGCAATTTTTCTTGAACTTCAGGATAGCTAATTGAGTTTGGTGTTATTTTGATTTTCATATTTTATAAGGTTTAGTTAGAAAAACGAATATATAAAAAAATTACTAAAATCTTTGTTTTTGTTCCAAATAACTTTGCAAAATTATAGTTGCACTAATTTCGTCTATTAAGGCTTTATTTTGTCTTGCTTTCTTTTTTAAACCACTGTCTATCATGGTTTGAAAAGCCATTTTAGAGGTAAAACGTTCATCAATACGGGCAATTTTTATGTTGGGAAATTTTCTGCTTAAATGTTTTACAAAAGGCTCAATAAATCTGGCAGATTCAGCAGGATTATTTTTTAGGTCTAAAGCCTCGCCAACCACTATACATTCTACTTCGTTTTTACTAAAATAATCTTCTAAAAATGCAATTATATCTTTACTATGAACAGTTGTTAAGCCACTGGCAATAATTTGCAATTCATCAGTAACAGCAACTCCAACTCGTTTGCTTCCATAATCTATTGCTAACACTCT
The DNA here is from genome assembly GCA_964360245.1 of uncultured Vicingus sp. Taxonomy (GTDB): domain Bacteria; phylum Bacteroidota; class Bacteroidia; order Flavobacteriales_E; family Vicingaceae. Next base: position 16,069 of record CAYHWX010000033.1, on the reverse strand, counting down.
TGCCATAAATCTATCGTATCATTCCTATAAAAATAAGAATCTTTTTTGGTAACTTAATTAATCAAATACGCAACCACTTCTCAACAAATTCCTAACTTTGCTGTAAAATAATAGTTAATGGAGACAAAGTTAAATAAAATAGAGGAAGCAATAGCCGATATTAAAGTAGGGAAGATAATTATTGTGGTGGATGACGAGGATAGAGAGAATGAGGGAGACTTTGTTACTGCTGCAAGAAATGTTACCCCAGATGTTATCAATTTTATGGTAACACATGGTCGTGGTTTGGTTTGTGCACCATTAATTGAAAGCAGATGCGAAGAATTAGGGTTAGATTTAATGGTTGGACATAACACCGTTTTACACGAAACACCATTTACTGTTTCTGTCGATTTAAAAGGAAATGGTTGTTCCACAGGAATTTCTACCAGCGACAGAGCAAAAACGATTTTAGCATTAATTAATCCAACTACAAAACCCATAGATTTAGGGCGACCAGGACATATTTTTCCTTTAAAAGCTCGAAAAGAAGGTGTTTTAAGAAGAGCAGGACATACCGAAGCTGTTATTGATCTAGCTAAATTAGCAGGTTTTGAACCAGCAGGTGTTTTAGTTGAAATACTCAATGAGGATGGAACAATGGCTCGCTTACCTCAATTAATGGAAATCAGTAAAAAACACCATTTAAAAATAATCTCCATTAAAGATTTAATTGAATATCGTTTAAAACATGAAACATTAATAAAACGAGAAGTAAAAGTAAAATTACCTACTTCTTATGGCGATTTTGATTTGATAGCTTACAAACAAATTACCAACGAAATGGATCATTTAGCATTGGTAAAAGGAACTTGGAAAGAAAATGAACCAATTTTAGTGAGAGTGCATTCGTCATGTATGACAGGTGATATATTTGGCTCTTGCCGTTGCGATTGTGGAGCACAGTTACAAAAAGCAATGCAAATGATTGAAGAAGCAGGAAAAGGAGTAATCGTTTATATGAATCAGGAAGGTAGAGGAATAGGTCTGTTAAACAAATTGAAAGCCTACAAATTACAAGAAGAGGGAATGGATACCGTTGAAGCTAACATTGAATTAGGATTTAAGGCAGATCAACGAGATTATGGTGTTGGAGCACAAATATTAAGAGATTTAGGAGTTACTAAAATCCGTTTAATGAGTAACAACCCTAAAAAACGAACAGGTTTAATAGGGTACGGATTAGAAATTGTAGAAAATGTTTCTATTGAAATTGATTCTAATAAGCACAATAAATCTTATTTAGAAACCAAAAGAGATAAAATGGGACATTTATTAAAAAAAATAATTTAATCATTAATAGTTTTTTGACAAATGGGAAGAGCATTTGAATTTAGAAAAGCAAGAAAATTTAAGCGTTGGGGAAAAATGTCTAAAACCTTTTCTAGAATTGGAAAGGACATTGTAATGGCTATAAAAGAAGGTGGATTCGATCCAGAAGGAAACTCTCGTTTACGTGCAGTAATCCAAAATGCGAAAGCTGCCAACATGCCCAAAGAGAATGTTGAACGTGCAATAAAAAAAGCAAAAGACAAAGATACCAGTAATTATAAAGAAGTTACATTTGAGGGCTATGCACCACACGGAATAGCAGTATTGGTTGAAACCGCAACGGATAATAATAACCGTACTGTTGCTAATTTAAGGAGTTATTTTACTAAGTGTGATGGCAATTTAGGAACAACAGGTTCTGTAGCTTTTATGTTTGATCATACTTGCAATTTTAGAATTGTAAACGATGGTACTAACCCCGAAGAATTGGAATTAGAGTTAATTGATTATGGTGCTGATGAAGTTTTTGTTGATGAAGATGGAATAATTATCTATGCACATTTTGAGAACTTTGGTTCTATCCAAAAATATTTAGAGGAAAATAACAAAGAAATTCTTTCTTCTGGTTTTGAACGTATAGCTCAACAAACAAAAAAATTAACTAAAGAACAAGAAGACGACGTAAATAAATTGTTAGAAAAAATTGAAGAAGATGATGACGTGCAAAACGTTTACCATACTATGGAAGAATCTGCTTAAACTACTTTTTCAATCACATAATTGATATTATTAAAAGAGAAGGAAATCTTCTCTTTTTTTGTAAGTAACATTTTCCCGATTGGTGAAAATGGAGAAATAACAAAAATGGATTGCTTTTTCAGTTCAATTTTACCTAAACCAACTGCCATATAAAATGTGCCATTATTCGTTTCAACTAAACTGCCCATAGCTACGGTTTTGGTTTCTAATTCGGGATTAATTTTTTTTAAAATGCCCATTTGTTTGTTGGCTTCGGTAAGCTGAACATCAATTTTTTCAGATTCTAACAATGCCATTTCTCTTCCGGTTTCATATTTATCACCAGCACTGCTTTTACTTTCACTATTGGCAGCTTCTTGTATGTCTTTTAACACATTGGTTAATTCAAAAATACGTGATGCTACTATTTCTGTGCATTTTTGATGAAGCTGTATTTTAAAAGCAATGGTCAACTGAAAAAAAAATGATGAAATATCTTTACTATTTTACTCTCCCAAATTTAGTATTTTTTAATAAATATTTTAAAAACGTTGCTTCATTTGCAAACAATCCAAAGTCCAAATTATTTAAAAAGAGATTTTTTCTATAATAAAATATATAAAAGTAATCCTATAAAATAGCCTATTCGTCTAAAAAAAAGGCAAATTATAGGGTATCATATACTTATAACTTGCAAAATCCGTTGAGATTTATATCTTTGCTAACCCATGCAAAAAAGTATATTAATAATTGTAACCATTTTTTTTGTTTTTTTAACATCATTTTCTTTTAAAGATGGTGCTAAAGAAACTACTACAATTGCACCTAAATTTACTATTCAACAATATACCAATCAGCTGTATAACTGCATTAATGAAGAACATATTAATGTGAGTGCTTTTAAAATTGCCTTAAAAGGTTATTTTACACTTTTATTAGATAATGAGTTAGCAAATAAAAGATACTTAACCATAATAGATATGAGCTTATCTGCCAATGTAGAACGATTTTTTGTGATTGACATGGAAACTCAGCAATTGGTTTATAAAAGTTTAGTTGCTCATGGTAGAAATTCTGGAGAAGAGTTTGCCACTCAATTTTCTAACGATGAACGTAGCTATCAAACAAGCATAGGGTTTTATAAAACTGCTGAAACTTATGATGGTAAAAAAGGTTTTTCATTAAAATTAGATGGCTTGGAATATTCTAACAATAAAGCGAGAGATAGAGGCGTAGTTATTCATGGAGCAGAATATGTGAGCGAACAATTTATAAAAAACAATGCTCGATTAGGTAGAAGTTTAGGATGTCCTGCTTTACCTGTTGAGACTTTTAAAAATGCGATAGAATTTTTAAAAGAAGGCAGTTGTATATTTATTTATTATCCTCAAAAATATTATTTATCAAAATCGAAGTTAGTCAATGCTAATGTTGATTATCTACTAGACTGTTTTGGGCTGGTAGCAGATTTAGAATAATGTTTTAATTGCATTAACTTTTCTAATTTTCCATCTAATTCATAAATATCCTTATAAAATACAATAGTATTATTTGTATCTGTTCCACAAGTAAAATATTCAATATTGATAGGAATTTTTTTGTTCAGCTTAATTCTTTTTTGATTTTTATTAGCTATAAACACATGAACACTATCAACATTGTACTTGTTATTGTCGTAGCTTAAAATAATATCAGCAAGTCCAAATGGATTTTGAAGTCTAACACATCCATGACTATAGGCTCTAATATCATTCATAAAAAAACCTTTAGAAGGAGTGTCGTGAATATAAATAGAATGTTTATTTGGAAAAACAAATTTGATTAACCCCAAAGAATTTCCATTTCCACTATTTTGACGAATGTTATAATTAAAGTTATTTTCAGAAATGCTCTCCCAATTTATTTCTGCACTATTTATCGGCTTGTTTTTGTTAGTGAAAACTTGATAATTATTTCTTGCTAAATAAGTAGAATCTTTTTTTATTTTTGGTAATAACTCTTTTGTAGAAATACTGTAAGGCACATTCCAAAAAGGAAATAGAATCAAATATTCCATTTCATCATTTATTTCAGGAGTAGGGTTGCTTGGTTTTCCAACTACTACTTTAAATGTTTTTTTTAAGTTATTATTTTGATAAACTTTTAGTTGGTAGGAGGGGATATTCACAAAAATATATTCAGTTCCCCAACTGTTTTTCCATCTCCATTTTTCCAAACTCATTACCGCTTTTTTATAATCATCGTAAGGGCTTTTAGATAAAGCATTTGCAGTATTTGTTCCTATTAATCCATCTGGAGAAAGTCCATGTTTTACCTGAAACAATTTTAATGCAGCAAAATAGGAAGAATCTGTACTTTTTTCTGCCAAATATAAATGAAGTGCTAATGCTTTTTTTGATTGTTGGTAGGCTTTAATGGAATCTAATTTAAAGGGTTCTACTTTAATCGTTTCCTTTGATAGAGAAGCAGTTTTTAAATAAATTTCTAATTGTTTTTGAAGGTTGGCGTATTCTTTATGCGGTGGTTGAAGTTTTAACAACATAGCTGCCAGATTATTTTTTTTTGAAGATTGTAAAAGGTATTTGGGTAAATTAATTTCAAAATTTTTCCTTGGTATTTCTGATATTAACTTTGTTGAGTCGTAAGGAACAATTCCATAGTTGATGTCTTTAGCAAATAAAAAGTAGGAATTAGTCAATAAAATTTCTATGTCAGCAGCTAAATTATACCGGTCTTCTTTGTTCGGAATCGCTATCAATTTTTTTGAAATTATTTTTAATGAATTACCATAATAATAACTCGTATCTAATCCGTAGTTATAAGAAGAACCAAGTAATTCTAATAAATCAAAGGCATTTTTGTTTAATGTTAACGAATCACTTATCCAAATCGGAGAATAGTTTGTTTGAGTATAAAATTCATTGGTCCAGTTAACATTTGTTAAAGTGATGTGCTGAATTTTAGTACTATTTTCTATGTCTTTATAATTTTTTACGAGGTAAAAACTAAGGTTTTTTTTGTAGTTGGTGCTCGAGTTTTCGTTACAAGAAACAATAAAAAATAGGAGTAGAAAAAATAAAAGAAAGCTACGCATTTGTCCGTTCAATACTTGTGTTTATAAACCAAAACCAACTAATTTTCTTAAATGCAATCATTGTTTAAACTTTATCGCTCAAAAATATAGATATATCGATTACGAATTGGAATTAAACGAGAAAATAGTTACTAACCAACAATAGGTATTAAGAGTTCCAAATTTCCCATGCTTTTTCTGCCTGCAGTTTCAACATATCCATTCCATTTAACGTTAAGCAGCCTTGTAATTTCCCTTTTTTAATAAACGCTGTTTCTGTAGGATTATAAATTAAATCGTATAACAAATGAAAAGAAGTTAAGTTGTTGTAATTAAAACTAGGAAAATCTGCTTCATTCGGAAACATACCAATAGGAGTTGTATTAATAATTAGTTGATGATGTTTTATCACATATTCATTAATATCGTCGTAAGAAATTTCAGTATTGTTTTGAGGATTTCTCGATACCAACAAACAATCAATATTTAGCTCTTTTAAAACAAAAGCAACTGTTTTTGAAGCTCCTCCAGTTCCTAATATCAATGCTCTTTCGTGGTAGTTTTCTAAAAATGGTTTTAGCGAATTTTTAAAACCAAAATAATCGGTATTATAACCCTTTAGTTGGTTCGTATGTTGATTAATAGTTATAGTATTTACAGCACCAATTTCTTTTGCTTTTTCATCAATTTCGGTCAAATAGCTGATGATTTTTTCTTTGTAAGGAATCGTAACATTTAAGCCCAATAACTTTGGGTTATTTTTTAGAATTTCAGGAAATAGTGCAATGTTTTCAATATCAAATAAATCATAAGAGCAATCGGAAATATGTTCTCTTTCAAATTTTTCTGTAAAGTATTTTTTAGAAAAAGTGTGTGAAAGAGGATGCCCTATTAATCCGTATTGTTTCATGTATTTTAATTTCTTACAAGTTTATGGAAATAATTTACATATTTGATAGTATATATATTGCTAAATTTGTTCTTATAATGGAAGAGATGGAGAAAATAACTTTAGCAGAAAAAGAACAATTAGCAAAAGGATTGAAGTTACCGATAATGGAAGAATTTTATTCCATTCAAGGGGAAGGATTTAATGCAGGTAAGCCAGCTTATTTTATTAGAGTTGGAGGTTGTGATGTCGGTTGCCACTGGTGTGATGTTAAAGAAAGCTGGAATCCAAATTTACATCCACTAACAAATGTTGCTCAAATTATTGAAAATACTAAAAAATACCCTGCAAAATCGATTGTAATAACTGGTGGTGAACCGTTGCTCTATAATTTAGATTATCTTACACAACAATTAGCCAACAATGGAGTAGAAGTGTTTTTAGAAACTTCTGGAGCTCATACTTTAAGCGGCATTTGGCACTGGATTTGTTTATCTCCAAAAAAAAATATGCCTCCTTTAGCTGAAGTATATAATAGAGCGGATGAATTGAAAGTTATTGTATATAACAAAGATGATATCAATTGGGCTGAAAGTCATGCTGAAAAAGTAAATAGTGCTTGTAAATTATTTTTACAGCCAGAATGGAGCAATAGAGAAAAGGTTTTACCAATGATAATTGAATACATATTAGAAAATCCAAAATGGAATATATCTTTACAAACGCACAAATACATGCAAATTCCTTAATATGATGAGCAAAATATTTCAATTCCTTACGATTATTCTATTTATTGGATTTTCCAATTGTAGTGTCGCTCAGCAACAAGAAGAAGTTTCTTCAAAAAATAAAAAAGCAATAAAATTATACCAAACCGGAAGAGCATATTATGATGCAAGAAATAATCAATTAGCGGAAGTTAATTTTTTAAGTGCGATAGAAAAAGATCCTAATTTTATTGAAGCTGAAGTGCTTTTGGCATTTGTTTATACAGAAATGCTTCAGTACAAAAAAGCACTGGAACATTATTTAAGATGTATTGCAATCAATCCAAAATTTTATCCAGATGTATATGCCTCTGCTGCAGCCATTCAATTAAAATTTGGAAAGTATGAAGATGCACAGAAAAATTTTGAATCCTATTTAGGTTTTACAGAATCTCCATTAATGATGAAAGAAATGGCGAATGATGGTTTAAGAGATTGTAATTTTGCTATCGAAGCCCTAAAATACCCTGTACCTTTTAATCCAATTAATTTAGGACCAACTATTAACAGTCCTTTAGCCGAATATTTTCCCTCTATTTCTGTAGATGGATTAACATTTTTATATACTCGTAGATTAAATAGCGAGATGACCTATTCTGGGTTTAACGAAGATTTTTATGTGAGTCGTTTTGATGGTAAAAATTGGCAAGTAAGTGTTAATGTAAAACCTATCAATAGTTTGACTAATGAAGGAGCTCCATCTTTATCTGCCAACGGACGATTTTTAATTTTTACTTCTTGCGAAAATCCTGTTGATGGTTATGGAAACGATAGAAAAGGTTATGGAAGTTGCGATTTGTTTTACACCTATCTTATTGGTGATAATTGGACAAAGCCTAATAATTTAGGACAACAAATTAATACGCGAAATTGGGAAACTCAACCTTCTTTCTCAGCCGATGGAAAAACACTTTATTTTATAAGAGGTAATGGCAGAGGAGAAGACCGTCAACAAGATATTTTTACTTCTATTTTAGGCGAAGATGGTACGTGGTCAATTCCAACCAAGTTAAGTAATAAAATAAATACAAAAGGAGTAGAGGAGTCTGTTTTTATTCACCCCGATGGAAAAACATTGTATTTCTCTTCTAATGGACATCCAGGAATGGGAGGCTTAGATATTTTTATGAGTAGAAAAGACGAAAAAGGAGAGTGGGGAACGCCAGTTAACTTAGGTTATCCCATCAACACATTTAATGATGAAAATAGCTTGTTGGTTTCTGCAAATGGTACGATTGCTTATTTTGCTTCTGACAGAGAAGGTGGTTATGGGAGTTTAGACCTTTACCAGTTTGAATTGCCCGAAAATTTAAAACCAATAACAGTCAATTACTTAAAAGGAAAAGTATATGACGCAGCTACTAAAAAGCCTTTAGAAGCTCGTTTTGAATTAATTGATTTAGCAACGGGAGAAACTGTTGTTCAGTCTTATGCCGACCAATCAAATGGTGAATATTTGGTAAGTTTACCAATTAACAAAGAGTATGCGTTAAATGCTTCTTTTGATGGATATTTATTTTTCTCCGAAAACTTTTTGTTGGAACAAGGAACCGCCCAAGAACCCTACAAAAAAGATGTTCCTTTACAAAAAATTGAAATTGATAAAACAGTGGTACTTAAAAATGTATTTTTTGATACCGATAAATATGATTTAAAACCAAAATCAAAAGTAGAATTAGATAAATTAGTAAAATTTCTTACTAAAAATCCTACGGTTAAAATAGAATTAGGAGGACATACCGATAATGTAGGAACAAGTAAAGCAAACCTTTTATTGTCGAATAACAGAGCAAAAGCAGTTTACGACTATTTGGTAGAAAAAAGAGTTGAAATTTTACGATTAACTACTAAAGGTTATGGTGATACTCTGCCAGTCGCAGATAATTCAACCGAAATTGGTAGAGCAGAAAATAGAAGAACGGAGTTTAAAATTATTGAAAAATAACTTCCTCCATTATTAAAGTGGGAAGTTAGCTGTGAAATGTCATTCTGAACAATATTTTGAAAGTAATTTATTACTTTTCAAAATGAAGTGAAGAATCTGTATTAAAGCGAAGAATCTAAATTAGAATTTTACATTAAATATCTCTTTGTTGCAAATTACCAAATTAATAGCACTGCTTCTTTTTTTTCTGTTCGGAAACCTATTGCCCGCCCAACAAGATACATTAAATAAAAATCGTCTTAAATTAGTTATTGGTACTGAGGTTGTTGGCTATACAGGTGTAATGACAGGATTATATTCATTATGGTTTGCTGATTATCCCAGTTCAGGTTTTCATACTCTTAACGATAATAGTAGCTGGCAACAGATGGATAAAGTAGGACATAGCATGACATCTTATTACGTAGGAATGGCAGGTTATGAGGCTCTACGTTGGAGTGGAGTAAATCATAACAAATCAATTTGTTATGGAGGAGTTTTAGGTTTATTCTTTCTAACTTCTGTCGAAATATTGGATGGATTTTCTGCTGAATGGGGATATTCATGGGGAGATGTCGGTGCTAATACTGCTGGTACTGCTTTGTTTATTGGTCAGCAGTTGCTATGGGATGAACAACGTGTATTGTTAAAATTTTCTTTTCATAAAACTCATTACTCTGAGCTTAGCCCAAATTTTCTTGGAGAGAATTTAAGTCAAAACATTATTAAGGATTATAATGGTCAAACCTATTGGGCAAGTTTAAACATCTCCTCATTTTTATCAGATAATACAAATTTTCCAAAATGGATTAATGTTGCTTTTGGTTATGGAGCAGATGGCATGACAGGAACTATTAAAAACCTAAGTCATCCCGAAATTACAAGGCAACGACAATATTATGTTTCGTTAGATATCGATTTAACCCGAATTAAAACCAAAAGCAAATTTGCGAACACTTTGCTAGGAGCATTTGGTTTTATCAAGTTTCCATTACCCACATTAGAGCTAAATAGCGAAGGGAAAACTAAATTTTATGGAGCTTATTTTTAGAAATAAACTTAATGAACGGATTTGTATCCAGTTTCACTTTTTTCTAAAGTAATTGTTTTGCCATCTTCTTGTAAAAATAGGGTAGGAATACTTTTGAAATCCATATTTTTTGTAAAAGAAAACACCTGAAAATGCAAATGAGGACCAGAAGACCAACCCGTATTTCCGCTTAAAGCAATAACTTGTCCGGCGATAATTTTATCACCTACTTTTACTTTGCTTCCATTTTTTTGGAGGTGAAAATAATTCGCCATAGTTCCGTCTTCGTGGTAAATCGTAATGTAATTTCCATAGTCTTGAAATTCGATGGTTTTACCATGTTTGTTGGAATCGTCTTTCACAAAAATTACAATTCCACCTCTTGCCGCACAAATTGGAGTTCCTTCTTCCATATTAAAATCAATGGCATGCGTACTTCCTTTTAAGTAATGAGAAAATGTTCCACCATAAGCTTGTCCAATGGCGTGTTGTTCTCCAGCTTGGTAAGGAATAATATAAATGGTGCTATCGTGTTTGTCTTCATAAATATTACCGTGGCAAAATTTGGTAATAAATCCAAATTGGCTTTCTTTCGTTGGGTCTTTAATTGTTAAAGTTAGTAATTGAAAATCATTAGCACCAGCAGGAACAACTCCTTTAAAAGGTAATTCAACATCTGCAACCATATTTTTTAAAGTGTTAAATTCTATACTAACCGATTCATCACATAAATAATTATTCTTTGCATATATTACCGTTGAGCCATCGTCTTCATTTCGTATGTTGTAAACTTCAAATGGTTCATTTTTAGAGTTTTGAGCACAAAAAGGAACGGAAATGAAGGTGAAGAGTAATAAAATGAAAGCAGTTCTCATGGATTGTTTTTTATTGTTTAACGAGTATCAAAAACTGTGCTAAACATTATTCTTCTATGTTAGTCCAACCATACTTTTCGATATATTCCACTAAATTTTTTGGGCGATAGGAAGGATCTTTTTCATAACGAATTTTAACACTTTTATGAATCGGTGTATGTGGTAAAATCTCTCTCACATGTTCACCCAATAATTTATAAAAACTCTTTTGCTCGTTATGTTTTGGAGATAATGGGTCTGTTTCAACATCCAAGTATTTTTTAAACTTTAATTGTTGCAATTCTGCTTCTTTTTTCATCCATAACATTGGTATTTCTGCCAAGGTGCGACCATTAACATCAGGTTTGTAACTTCCTCCAACATCGGAATGCACGCCAGCAAACCAAACTTGTTTTAAATCTACTTTTTTTTCGTTGTCTGGTATCCAAATCGTTGGTTCAAAATCTTTTCTCACTTCATCAATAGACAAAGCATGTCTGGCAGTTTGAATGATTGCTCCAATTTTGCTGTCGTAAAACAAATTTTTTGGTTTGATAAATCCAAAGATACTGGTTGGTAATCCCATGGAACCCACAGTATCCCAAACGCCAATAAATTTAACAGGTGTTTGCTCAGCTACTGCTTTTTCTTTTCTAAACTGAACGGAAAAAGGGTGACTCACATAATACTTGCTATTTTTATACAAATCGAAAGCAGCAGTGATTAAGTTGGCATTTTCTTTTTTTAAGACACTGCAATTGTTAATTAATCCGCACAAACTTCTTACGGTATAAGCACCTCTACTAAAACCAAAAAAGAATAATTCATCTCCTAATTCATAATTGTCAACGATAAACCGATAACAATCTTTAATATTTTTATCTAATCCTTTACCCAAAGAACCTCCAGCTATTGAAGAATGATAAGAACCAATTCCCCAATCGTAAAAAACGATTTGTACAATATTATCATCGGTTAATGGTGTTATGGCTCTAGAAAATTTTAACACATTAGTCGGAAAATCATTTTTCAAATCTTCCTCAGGTTTATTCCAAGTACCATCTGAACAAATTACAATTCTTTTCATTTTAAAGATAGTTTAATTTATTTTTTGATTTTTTGATTTTTGTAGTGCATTGTAAATAACTTCTTGAATATCTGTACGAATATTCATTTTCAACAATTTATTATTTTCGGCATCTGGATAAACTCTGTTGGATAAAAAGATGTAAACAATTTCATCTTCCGGGTCAGCCCAAGCAATAGTACCAGTAAAACCAGAATGTCCAAAACTTAAATAAGACACACAACTACATGTTGGTCCATCTCCATCTTTTGAAGGTTTATCAAAACCAGCGGCTCTTCGGTTGTCTTTACAAAATTGGCATTTAATATATTCATTTACAGTAGTATCTTTAATGTATTGAACTCCACCATAAGTTCCTTTATTTAAATAGAGCTGCATCAATTTTGCCAAATCATTTGCATTAGAAAATACACCAGCATGCCCACCAACTCCTCCAAGCATAGCAGCTCCTGGGTCATGTACATCGCCTTTAATGAGTTGTTTTCTGAATGCCATATCATATTCGGTTGGTGGCATCCGATCAATATCAAATCGTTTTCGAGGTAAATAACCAGTAGTAGTCATTCCCATTTGTGCATATATTTTGGCAACATAATTTTCTAAAGGCTCACCCGTTTGTTTTTCTGATATCTTTTTTAAAAAATAATAGCCTAAATCGCTATACCGATAATTTTTTTCTTTCAAAGGACCTCTTAATATGCGTTGATAAATGGTATCAGGATAATATTTATTAATGTACAAATTGTTGGCAACCCGTATCGGAAAAGTCTTCGATGAATCTGAACGATAAATCTCACGACGGGGTTCTCCTTTATCTAATGTTTTTATATAAAATGGAATCCAAGCCTGTAATCCAGATTGATGGGCTAAAATTTCACGTAAATTAAGGTTTGCATAAATGGATGTATCAGGAATTAAATCAGATAAATAATCACATAAATTGGAGTCTAAACTAAATTTATTTTGATCTTGTAATTGCATCACTGTTAGCAATGTTGAAGCAATTTTAGTAATAGATGCCAAATCATAAATATCAGAATTGATAACTGCTCTTTTCCTTTCATAGGTATGATACCCAAAGGATTTGTTGTAAATAACTTTTCCACTTTTTGCGACCAAAATCTGACAACCAGGATAAGCATGTTCGTTAATTCCATTTAAAGCAAGCGTATCAATTTTGTACAAATCTTCTTGATTAATACCAACTTCTTCTGGCAGGGTATATTTAAAACGACCTATTGGATTAATTATTAATCCTGTACCTTCTTTAAATTTTTTAGAAATACTTACTGGAAGTTTTCCATTTGCACCAATTCCGCCAAAAATCAATTGTGCTGTAGCTTCCTTGGCATAAATACTATTTTGGTAAGCGATAATTAATCCATCTACTTTTTCGATAGCAGAAAAATCTATTAAGCTATAGGGGTTTGCAAAGACGGTTAAGATCACTTTATTTTTTAGGGAAAGATTGGCAATCATGTTTTTTGTGCCGTCCTCTATTTTATAACTTTTCCAAGGATTTAAATTCGATTTATGAATAGAAACGATGATGGTGTTGTATTGTCGAAGTGTGTCCAACAAAGAATCATTTTTGGTGCTTTCTAAATCATTCGCACTAAAATGATCGACTTGGTTGTATAAATCCAACGTATTTTGAAATTCGTTCACACCTTCTTCTCCAATTGATAAGCAGGCTATTTTAAGTTTCTCCAAATTTTTTAATGGCAACAGGTCATTTTTGTTTTGTATAACTGTTAAAGATGCTTCAGTCAGCTTTCTGTTTAATAATTCATATTCTCTTTTGTTCAAATCTTCTAACAAACTTGGTGTTTTTACATCTTGGTACTTATCTAATCCTACCCATTGTTTTGCTTTTAAAATTTTTAAACACCTTCTATCAACTTCTTCTCTTGTTATTTCGCCATTTGCAATGGCTTTATTAATTTCGATGATAGCGATAGGAACATCTCCTGAAAACAATAACACATCATTTCCTGCCACTAATGCTTTCGCATCAACGACCCCAGCACGATAAACAGAACTTACACCTTTCATATTTAAAGCATCGGTAAAAATGAGCCCTTTAAAACCTAAAGAATCCTGTAATAAATTAGTCACCAAATTTTTAGATAAAGTGGTTGCTGTATTAAATTCGTTGACATAAGCAGGAATATACAAATGAGCAATCATCATGCTTGATAAACCATTTGCTATTAATTTTTTAAATGGAAAAAGTTCAACAGAATCCATTCTCGCGGCAGAATGATTGATGGTTGGTAAAGATTTATGAGAATCTTGGTCTGTATCACCATGACCTGGAAAATGTTTTGCATTAGCCATCACATGAACGGCTTGTAATCCTTTCATATAAGCAATTCCTTTATTGGCAACGTTTTCTTTGTTTTCGCCAAAAGAACGTGCATTAATAATAGGATTTTTAGGGTTTACATTAACATCTACTACTGGAGCAAAGTTGACATGAATTCCTAATCTTTTACATTGTTCCCCAATATCAACGCCCATTTCATAAATCAGTTGTTCATCCTGAATAGCACCCAATGTCATTTGCCATGGGTATTTAATAGTGCTGTCCAATCGCATAGCCAACCCCCATTCTCCATCAATGGAAACCATTAAAGGCACTTTTGAAAGTTGTTGATATCTGTTGATTAGATTGGCTTGTCGAATTGGTCCACCTTGCATAAAAATTAAACCACCTATTTTATAATCATTGATTAAGTATTCAATTTCCTCAACATGACAACTGTCTTTGTTAGAAAAAGCAGCAACCATAAACAATTGAGCGGTTCTTTCGTCGGGAGTTAAAGTGGAAAAAACAGAATCAGCCCAATTTGTAGGCACTTTTAGAAAAGGAGGGTCATTATCTTTATTAACTTTTATAGGAGTATTAAAAGGCTTTACAAACGCACTAGAAATTATCAATACCAAAACCATCACTATTCCTATCGTATTTTTTAATCTCATGCTATTTAATTAGAAAAACTAAATTACTGTTAAATCAACCTTGTTATTGTGCTTATAAATTGTCTTATTAACAATCGTTTTTTTATATCCGATTGTCTTGTCACTTTCTAATTTTTACACACCCCTAACCCCTCTTTTTAGAGGGGAAATCCAAACGCACATTTCCCTTGCCCCTTTCCCTTTCACTACAAGTTATTAAAGTTTTCAACAAACACTTTATTTCTTTGCAATTTGAACTATTTTTGAATTCAATTTTTTATCATTTAACATTATTAAATACAATAAAAATGCCAGCAATCATCGAACTAGAAAAAACAGCAACACAAGTACGAAGGGATATTGTTAGAATGGTTAATGCCGTGAGTTCTGGTCACCCTGGTGGTTCTTTAGGTTGTGCTGATTTTTTAGTCGCACTATATTTTGAAATTATGAATCACCATCCTTCTAAATTTAATATGGATGGCACCAATGAAGATATTTTCTTTTTATCCAATGGACATATTTCTCCTGTTTTTTATAGTGTTTTGGCTCGTTCTGGTTATTTTCCAGTTAAAGAATTAAGCACTTTTAGAAGATTAAACACCCGTTTACAAGGACATCCAACTACTCATGATAATTTACCCGGAGTTAGAATTGCAAGTGGCTCATTAGGTCAAGGTTTATCTGTGGCTTTAGGGGCAGCACAAACAAAAAAATTGAACAACGATAAAGGAACGATATACACGTTACATGGAGATGGTGAAATTCAGGAGGGACAAATTTGGGAAGCCGCTATGTATGCTGCACATAACAAGATTGACAATATTATTTCTACAATTGATTACAATCACAAACAAATTGATGGAGATATTAGCGATGTGCTTGACTTAGGTGATATCAAAGCAAAATGGCAAGCTTTTGGATGGGACGTGATGGAAATGAATGGTAATAATATGAAAGCTGTTGTAACAACTTTAAATGAAGCAAAAACACACTTAGGAAAAGGAAAACCCGTTATGATAATAATGAAAACTGAAATGGGACAAGGCGTCGATTTTATGATGGGAACGCATAAATGGCATGGTAATGCCCCTAGTAATGAGCAATTAACTGTTGCCTTAGCTCAGTTGGAGGAAACTTTAGGGGATTATTAAACAAATCCTCAATCTGCAATTTACAGTCAGCAAAGGAATAACAACAAAAATATGAGTTCATTTAAAGATTTAACGGTTTATAAAAAAGGATTTACTTTGGCTATGGAAATTTTTGAAATAACTAAAAATTTTCCAAAAGAAGAACGATATTCTCTCATAGATCAAATAAGGAGATGCTCTCGTTCAGTTTGTGCTAATATGGCTGAAGGATATAGAAAAAGACAATATCCTGCTCATTTTGTTTCAAAAATTTCTGATTCGGACATGGAAAACTCTGA
>CAYHWX010000032.1:0-33832 GCA_964360245.1 uncultured Vicingus sp. | reverse complement strand
GGAAATGGTCATTCATTTAGTGGAAAGTATCTGAAGATTGAACCCAACCAATTTATAAAAAACACAGATAAATTTGACGACCCAAATCTGCAAGATGAAATGACTACAAGTATTTGGTTTTCAAAAGTATCTTGTGGAACAGAAATTAAAATATTACAAGAAGGAATTCCGTCTTCTATTCCAACAGAGATGTGCTATTTAGGTTGGCAAGAGAGTTTGGATAAATTAAAGCGATTGGTAGAACCGAATATTCCTGATGCATAAAGAAAAAACGAACCGCTAACAATGTATATAAAAAATAGAAGAAATTGTAATAAAATCAACAGTTTTGGCTCGTATCTAACTTTCTGCTTAACCGAAAGTTTCGTGCTTCTTAATCGCCTACTTTTCATATACTAACCGTTAGGCATCATTCGCTAAGATAAAATAATATTTTTTTGTTTTATTGAAACATATTAGTTACTTTTGACGTTAGTAACGATTAAAGGAACTATGATAAAATCTTTTGGTAATAAAGAAACAGAAAAAGTGTGGAATGGACAAAGGTCCAAAAAGTTACCAAACGACATTCAAGAAATAGCTAGGAGAAAACTAAGAATGTTACACAACTCACAAGACATTCAAGATTTAAGAATACCTCCTTCTAATCGACTTGAAAAGTTAAGTGGGAAACTAAAAGACTTTCATAGCATTAGAATTAATAATCAATGGAGAGTTATTTTCATTTGGGACAATGGAAATGCATTTGAAACTGAAATAATAGATTATCACTAAAACGATATATTATGAGTAATTTAAAAAATATACATCCAGGAGAAATACTAGTAGAGGAATTTCTAAAACCACTTGAAATATCTGCTTACAGACTTTCAAAAGATACTTTCATCCCTCAGACTAGAATTAGTGAAATAATTAAAGCAAGACGTAGAATTACAGCTGACACAGCTTTAAGATTATCACGCTACTTCGGAAATTCTGCTAAATTTTGGTTAGGACTTCAAGACGATTTTGACATTGAAGAAGAAAGAACCAACAAGAAAGATATTCTTGACAGTATTCAGGCAATAAATAAAAACGCTGCCTAACATCGTGTATCAAATATGCGTTTGCTAGCTTGGTAGTTATCTGAGATTAAAGATTTTCTCCTTCTGTTTTTTCAGGAGTTGGACTCAACTTATTTTGAGTTGTTGCAGCACTTTCTGCTTCAACAATGGTGCTATTTTCACATTTAATAGTTCTGGAATTAAACTTGCTCATTAAATGAAAATCGTGTGTTGCCATTAGTATGGCTTTTCCTTTATTGCTAATTTCAAACAACAATTTAATAATTTCTTCCGAAGTTTCTGGATCCAAATTTCCAGTAGGTTCGTCGGCTAAAATTAAATCGGGTTCATTGAGCAATGCTCTGGCAATAACAACTCTTTGTTGCTCTCCACCCGATAATTCGTGAGGAAATTTATAACCTTTTGTACCTAAACCCACATTGGTTAGCACCTCATTAATTCGTGCTTCCATTTTAGTTTTTTCTTTCCAACCTGTTGCTTTTAAAACAAACAATAAATTATCGTTAACACTTCTATCGGTTAACAATTGAAAATCCTGAAAAACAATCCCCAACTTTCTTCTTAAAAAAGGAATTTGATTTTGTTTTATTGTTTTTAAATCAAAATCACAAACTGTTGCTTCTCCTTCCTGCAAAGGTAAATCGGCATATAAAGTTTTTAATAAGCTACTTTTTCCAGACCCAGTTTTTCCAATTAAATAAACAAACTCACCTTTCCCAATTTTTACATTAACATTTTGTAAAATCAGATTTTTTTTCTGAAATATCTTAGCCGAATTAATGTTTATTATCATAATGACTATTAATTTTAAAAAGACTGTCCTACTGAGCTTGTCGAAACAGTTATATTCTCTACCTTTTTTATACTTCGATAAACTCAGTATGACAAAAGGTTCTAGTTTTTCAAGTCAGAAGAAATCCTTAACAAATATATCTATTAATTTTTCTAATTAATTAATCCACCTTCTTTTTAAATGAAATAATGTAAACATTATGCCGTTGAAAACTTGAAGCAGCAATAAAAGTAGGAGGCTTTATCATTTCTAATTTTAAACCGTTGTATAAATTATGGTCAAGATAAAATTGTTTTTAAAAAAACTTACCTACCTTATTATCCTATTTTTTGCGATAAACACTAGTGTTTTATCTCAAAAAACTACTATTTACACCAACGACAATGCCACTTATAACTCGGCTTTAGAACTTTACGACAAAGAGAAATTTAGTGCGGCTCAAGAAAAATTTGCTCAAGTTTTGCAGCACATAAAAGATGCTAAATCGGAAGTGGCAGTTAACGCTATGTACTATCATGCCCTTTGTGGTTTAGAACTTTTTAATATTGATGCCGAAAATTTACTGATTAAATTTATTTATGCTTATCCAGAAAGTCCAAAAGTAAAATTGGCTTATTTCCATTTAGGAAGGTATCATTTTAGAAAAAAAGATTACGATGAAGCGTTGAATTGGTTCGCTAAAATTGATGTTTATGAGTTAAGTGAAGACGAATTAGCTGAATATCATTTTAAAACAGGTTATAGTCATTTTATGAATGAGGAGTATGAAAAAGCTTCCACTTCATTTTATGAAATAAAAGATGTGGATACGAAATATACTTCATCCGCCAAGTATTATTATGGGCATATCGCTTACCTACAAAAAAAATACGAATCGGCTTTACAATCTTTTCTAACACTAAGTAACGATGAAAAATTTTCGCCCATCGTTCCTTATTACATTACTCAAATTTATTATTTACAAAAAAATTACAGCAAAGTAATTGAGTATGCACCAGCATTGTTAGATACAGCACTACCGAAAAGAGCACCAGAAATTTCGAGATTACTTGGCGAAGCATATTACAACACCAATAAATTTAAGGAAGCCATTCCTTATTTAAAACGTTTTCATAAAGAAAAAGCTTCCGAGATTAGTCGTTCCGATAATTACGAGCTGGGTTACGCTTATTATAAATCTGATAGTTGCCAATTAGCCATCGATTGGCTACAAAAAGCAATTGGCAAAGATGATAGCTTAACCCAAACTGCACATTATCATGTCGCAGAATGTTACCTTAAAATAGGTGATAAAAAATATGCAAGAAATTCGTTTCGTATCGCATCACAATTGGAATTTGACCCTCAAATTAAAGAAGATGCTCTTTTTAGTTATGCTAAAATTTCTTACGAACTTTCTATACATCCCTATAATGATGCAATAGTCGCTTTTGAAGAATTTATCAATACCTATCCCAATTCAGCCAAACTAACAAATGCGTATGAATTTTTAGTGACGGTATATTTTACCACCAAAAACTATGAAGCAGCTTTAGCTTCTCTAGAAAAAATAAAAAACAAAAACATTCAGCTCGAAGAAGCTTATCAAAAAATAGCTTATTACCGAGGAATTGAACTCTTTAATAATAGAAAATATCCCGAAGCCATTCTTCACTTTAACAAATCGGATACTTACCAATTAGATAAGAAAATTAAAGCCGATAATTGTTACTGGAGAGCTGAGGCAAATTATCGATTAGACAAAAACGAACAAGCTATTGCGGAATACAAAAAATACATTTTTGAACCCGAAGCAATTGTTGCCGACCAAGTGAATAAAGCTCATTATAGTATTGGTTATGCTTACTTTAATCTAAAAGAATACGACAGTGCCAATCAATGGTTTCGAAAATATGTTCAGAATGCAAAAGAGGAAAATACTAAAATTAAAAACGATGCATTAAATAGAATTGGCGACTGTTTTTATATTACCAAAGATTACAAAGCCGCTATTGAATACTACGATAAAGCAACCATGCTAGGCTTGGATAAAATTGATTATTCGTTATACCAAAGTGCTGTAGTTAATGGAGTTATTGGCAATTACAACGATAAAATAAGTTTGCTTAACACCTTAATTAATAGAAAAGAAAAATCACACTTATTGGATGATGCCATTTTTCATTTAGGAAAAACTCAATTGATATTAAATGAAACGAACAACGCATTAGCCAATTTTCAATTGTTAATAAAAGATTACCCGAATAGTCCATATTTAAGTCAGGCATTGATTAAAGAGGGATTAATTTATTACAACAGAAAAGACGACCAAAATGCATTAATCGCATTTAAGAGCGTTGTTACCACCTACCCGGAAACAGATGATGCCAAAGAAGCACTTCAGAAAATTAAAAAAATATACATCGATAAAGGAGAACTTGGTTCTTATGAAGATTATTTAGTAAGTATAGGTGGAGCAGATTCCTCGACCATGGTGATGGATGGAGATTACTTTGAGGTAGCCGAAAACAGTTATATGAAAAATGAATGTGATAAAGCAGTCAACGAATTAACCAAATACTTAGAAAAATATCCGAATGGAAATTATGTGCTGAATGCTCATTATTACAAAGCAGATTGTGAATATCGTTCAGGTTTTGAGAACGAAGCTTTAATCAACTTTAATTACATCATTGAACAACCAAAAAATAAATTTTCTGAAACCGCCTTATTAAAAGCTGGGAAAATAAACACCAATTTAGGTAAAACAGAAGATGCGTTAAACAACTATAGTAAATTGGAATATTTGGCTGATATTCCTGCCAATGTTTTTATTGCACAAGTAGAACAAATGCGGTTAAATTTTCAATTAAAAAAACTGGACGAAGCCATTAAATATTGTGAACTAATTATTAATAAAGATATTGATGATGCCAGCTTAATTACCGAGGCTCATTTAATCTATGGAAAAGCAGTACTAGAAAAAGACGATTACAATTTGGCGTTAAAAGAATTTACAACAGCTTCCACATCAGCTAATGCATTTGGTGCAGAAGCTAAATATAATGTTGCCTACATTTTAAATCTACGTGGCGAACATGAAAAGTGCGAAGCTGAAGTGTTTAGCTTAATTAAAAAATTCTCCTCGTACAGTTATTGGATAGGAAAATCGTTGATATTGTTAGCCGATAATTATGTGGCGAAAAATGATCTTTTCCAAGCTAAAGTAACCTTAAAAAATGTAATTGATAACAGTAAATTTCCAGAGTTGGTAAATACAGCCTCTGAAAAATTAGCAATCATAGAACAACAAGAAGCTGCGCAAAAAATAATTGAAGAAGAACCAGTACTAGACTTAAATTTAATCAACGACAAAGAGCTAGAAAAGTTATTTAATGAGAAAGAAGAAATTATTGAAGAGGATTTACCAGAGTTGAATAAAATTATAGATTCTGAAATAGAAGATAAATTTAAAGATGAGTAAAGCTACTTACATATTAAATAACACTTTATTACTGTTAATAGGCTGTTTGACATCATTTACTGCTTTTTCACAAACCAATCGAGCGATAGATTCAACTACCATAGTTATTGAAAGTGGATTTGAACCTTTTTTAACCGATGCTTTTAAAATAAAAGACAACCCAATCATTAATGATACCAATAAAATTATTCCAGAATTAAAATATAGCTTTTTAAAGAAACAGGTTCCTGTAACTTTTGATATTGATCCAATTAGTCCAGCTGTGATAAAAGGTGAACCATTGGTAAAACTCTACCATGGTTTTGCCAAAGTTGGTTTCGGAACTAATGCAACACCTTTAGCAGAAATTTATTACAATGCGGTGCGTTCTAAAAATTACGCCTATGGTTTTAATGGAAAACATTTTTCTTCTGCAGGAATTTCTAGCGTCGATTACAGTGGATTTAGCGACAACGAATTGAGTGCCTTTGGCAAACAATATTCCAAAGAATTCACCCTTTATGGAAAATTAGGTTACACCAGAAATGTGAATCATTATTATGGTTTTTCGGAAGAAAATGCAGCACTAATTAGTGATGCAGATATGATAAGGCAAGAGCTTGATAAATTTAATGTGAACTTTAAATTAACCCGAAACTTTACCGATACTACTCAATATGATTATGATTTTGACATCAGTTATCACAACATTAATGATTTATTTCAGGTATCAGAAAACCATTTTGTGTTGATTGGCAAGTTAAGCAAATACTATAAAAACGAACTCTTTGCTTTAGGAACTGAAATGAATTACAACAAACTGATTAACTCGTTAAATCAGGAAAATAATTTAATAGTGGGACTAAATCCACACATCAGCACCATAGCCGATAAATGGGAATTTCAAGTAGGAATTGGATTGTACTTGAACTCCTATCCCGACACTAAATTCCATTTTTACCCAAAAAGCAGAATTTAAGTACAACATTGTGGAACACATTATCATTCCTTATGTTGGTATAAAAGGTGGTTTAATTAGTAATAATTTGAATGATTTTTACAACGAAAACCCTTTTATCAATACACAGTTATTAGTAACTCAAAATAGCAATCAGAAATATGACATTTATGGAGGGATTAGAGGAAGCTTAAGTTCAAAAATTACTTTTAATACCTGCTTTAGTCAGCAAAAAATTGAAGGAATGCCGCTTTATGTAAAAGACTTTAGCAACCTTATCGAAAACCAATTTGTAGTGGAATATGATACGGTTAGTTTCTCTAAAATTAATGCAGAATTAACTTACCAAAAATTAGAAAAACTACGGTTTATTTTAGGAGGAAGTTATTACAATTATACACCTAAAAATGAACTCAAAACTTGGCATAAACCAGCTTTCAACATCTCTTTATCGAGCATTTACGATTTAGGTGATAAAATTGTTGTTCGGTTAGATTTATTTTACATCGACAAACAATACGCTAAAACATTTAGTACCACTACCACCAACAATACTGTTGTTACTACTGAAGAAGCAACCGAACTAAAAGGTATTTTTGATGCCAACCTTAGTTTAGAGTATCGTTATACCAAAAAGCTTTCGGGATTTATTAATTTTAATAACATTGCATCTTCTCCTTACCAAAAATTTCAAGATTACCCAACTCAAAAGTTGGGTGTGTTGGGTGGTTTGACGTATTCTTTTTAGTATTATTAGGCTGGATTCCTGCTGGAGTTTATCCTGAGGGAATCAAAGGGCTGGATAGATGGAAATTGGTTTTTTTCCTGCACTGAAACAAGTTCAACCTTCTCCTCTAAGTATAGCTTTTTATTTTTTGTTACCTATTTAGATTGTACATTTGGATTGAACGTATAGGTTGGATATGATGCATCCGCCAGCCTGCCCTTACCGAAAAGGTAAGTTCGGGCGGGTAGTCGGACAAGTTATTCATCATATCCAATTGTTATAGCCAATGGTAAAAAGACCAGTTGAAGTTCCAAAAAGTTTTTGCGGTGAAAAATTCTTTTAATCAACGCAATTATGCGGTAAATAAATTGTATATTAGCCGCAAGGTAAGATTTAACAATGGCAAAATACATCTATCACAATAAAAATTGGACGCAGTTTACTTGGCAAGACAAAGTCATAAATACTGTGTTTGGTGAGGTACGCAATACCCAAGGCAAAATAAACGGGCAAATGAATGCACTTGGCTTTTCTGCCAAAGAGGAAGCTACGCTTACCACTCTTACGCTCGATGTGGTAAAGTCATCAGAAATAGAAGGCGAATTGCTCAATTATGACCAAGTACGTTCGTCCATTGCTAGACGTTTGGGTATTAATACAGCAGGCTTAGTGCCGAGTAGCCGCCACATAGAAGGTGTAGTGGAAATGATGCTAGATGCCACACAAAATTACCAAAAAACACTTACCCAAGAACGTTTGTTTGGCTGGCATGCAGCACTTTTCCCAACAGGACATAGCGGACCATACAAAATAGAAGTAGGAAAATACCGTACAAGCGAAATGCAAGTAGTTTCGGGCCCAATGGGCAAAGAAAAAATTCATTACGAAGCTGTTAAATCTGAGCTAGTAAACGCTGAAATGGACAAGTTTTTGACTTGGTTTAATAGCGATGAGAATATAGATACGGTGTTAAAAGCTGCCATTGCCCACTTCTGGTTTATAATCATTCATCCCTTTGATGACGGTAACGGTAGAATTGCAAGAGCCATTACAGATTTGCTCCTTGCAAGAGCCGAAGGCAGTAGAGAAAGATTTTACAGTATGTCGAGCCAAATTTTGACTGAACGCAAACGCTATTACGAAGTATTGCAAAAAGTTCAACATTGCACAGGCGACATAACCGAATGGCTCGACTGGTTTTTGCATTGCCTTAAAAACGCTTTGAAGGAAACCGAATACACAATGCAAAAGATTTTACATAAAGCTGAATTTTGGAAACTGCACGAACATACGTCCATCAATGAACGACAACGCATAATGCTAAATAAACTTCTCGACGGTTTTGATGGCAAACTTCAAACTTCAAAATGGGCAAAAATAACCAAAAGCTCTACAGACACTGCCCTTCGCGACATAAAAGACTTGGTAGAAAAAGGCATTTTGCAAACCGAAAAACAAAGCGGACGAAATGCGAACTACGAAATGGTTAACTTTGTCTCGTCCTGAAATAGGTTTACACAAAACAACCGACCACTATTTATGCTTCAACAGGATTGTTATGTAAATAGTTTAATTTACTATCTACAAGTTGACTGATGAAATAGAAGTTTTATTTTATATGCTTGACAGATAAGTGAAGTGACCTATTCTTTTTAGGAATATTGTCTTACTTTCCTTTCTTGCGTTTTTCTTCTTTCTCTTCCTTCTTTTTCTCTTTGTCGTAATCTAATTTTCCACCCCAAAAACGCATTTGTTGTAAGGTCCAATTAATTCTACCTTGTAAAAATCCACTTGGTCGCTTGGCATTGTATTTTAATGGGCTGGGTAAAATAACCGTTATGGTAGCCGCTTGCTGTTTGCTTATTTTTATTGCCGATTTATTAAAATATTCGTGCGAAGCAGCTTCTGCACCATAAATTCCATTCCCCATTTCTATCACATTCAAATAAACCTCCATAATTCGCTGTTTGCTCCAACAGGTTTCAATTAAAAAAGTAAAATAAACTTCAAAACCTTTTCTTACCCAGTTTCTACCATCCCATAAAAAAACATTTTTGGCTACTTGTTGACTAATGGTGCTTGCTCCACGTTTTCGTTTGCTTTTTTCGTTGTGTTTTAGTGCTTTTTGTATCGCACCAAAATCAAAACCGTGGTGTTTAAGAAAATTTTGATCTTCCGAGCAAACAACCGCCAATTGCAAATCGGGCGAAATTTCTTCTAAAGGTTTCCAAGTTTTATTCAATTTCATGGGTTTTCCAGCTGCTTTCTGTTCAACACAACGAATAATCATCAATGGAGTAATGGGTATAGGAACCCATCTAAAGATGATTACCGAAACAACACTAATACCAATAAACCATAGGAATATCTTTAAACAAATTTTCCAAATTCGCACCAAGAATTTTTTCATTTTTGATTGCTCAACTTGAGTTGAACGGTGCAAATTTATAAAAAAATTAATGTGAAAGTTGAATCGGTATTTATTCAAGAACAGTATAAAAAGAATATGACTATCCGCTAAGTGGACTAAGTGATTATTTAACCACATAGGCACATAGAATTAAAGAATTACATAGAAGCTTCGCTTTTCAGATATGCTATGTTAAAAAATTTATTTTCTATGAACTATTTTTTGTATCAATGAACTATGTTTCTATGTGGTTTTTTAGTTTAGGTATGAGTAACGGATAGTCATAAAAAGAATAATTTCATTTACACCTGCTATCTTTTAACAATTTCCTACTTTTGAAACTTTAAATTTTTTATGCAATACGAGAAAGATAAACAACTCCGTTACGATAGTGCTTACCTAAAGATGGCTTTAGAATGGGCAAAATTGTCGTATTGTAAAAGAAAACAAGTAGGTGCTTTAATTGTAAAAGACAAAATGATTATTTCTGATGGCTACAATGGTGCTCCAACAGGTTTTGATAATTGTTGTGAAGATGAGTTGGAGAAAACACATTGGTACGTTTTGCATGCCGAAGCCAATGCCATGATGAAAGTTGCTAAATCTACCCACAATTCAAACGGAGCAACACTTTACATTACACTATCACCTTGTAAAGAATGTAGCAAACTAATTTTGCAAGCAGGTATTAAACGGGTAGTTTTTATCGATATTTATAAAGATGATTCGGGTTTGTATTTCTTAAAAGAAGCAGGAATTGAACTCACCCAAATTAGCAATTTATCTTAAAGATTAATGAGTAAAAATAAAGCATTAGTATTTATTTTGTTGCCAGTTATTATTACGGGAAGTATTGTTGTTGGCATTTATTTAGGTTCTTATTTAACACCTTCTGACGTTAACAACAAAAATTTTATTTTTCCTCAAACACAACGTTTCAACACGGCAACCAAACTCAACGAAATATTAAATTTTATTGAAGATACTTATGTTGATTCGGTAGATAAAAATGATTTAACCGAGCGTTCTATTACTTCTATGTTGGCATTGTTAGACCCTCACTCCTATTACATTCCTACCAAAGAATTTGATGGAATGAATGACCCCATTGAAGGAACTTTTGAAGGCATTGGAATAGAATTCCGAATTAAAAATGATACCGTTTTGGTTATTGCACCAATAGTTAATGGTCCGTCTGACCAACTAGGAATAAAAGCTGGTGACCGAATTGTAAAAGTTGATACCACAGAAATTGCAGGCGTTGGAATTACCAATGAAGACGTTATTAAATTGCTAAAAGGACCAAGAGGAACAAAAGTAGAAATAGCTATTATTCAGCAAGGCACTCAAAAAAAGAAACACTTTTCTATCGAAAGAGACCAAATACCAATTTATAGTATTGATGCTCCATACCTCATAAAAAATAACATTGGCTATTTAAGAATTACCCGTTTTTCAAAAACTACCTATACCGAATTTATGGAAGCCAGTAAAAAATTGAAAAAATTGGGAATGAAAAAGCTCATTATCGATTTGAGAGGAAATGGTGGTGGAGTTTTAGAAGTTGCCATTCAAATTGCTGATGAAATTATTTCGAAAAACAAAATGATTGTTTATACCTCTGGAAGGGTAAGAACTAAAGAAGAATATTTTTCTACCGACGATGGAACTTTAGAAACCACTGACATTGCAATTTTAATTAATGAAAATTCTGCTTCCGCTAGCGAAATTCTTGCAGGGGCAATACAGGATAATGATCGAGGAACTATTATTGGCAGACGCTCATTTGGCAAAGGGTTGGTTCAAGAGCAAGTGATGTGGCCAGATGGTTCTGCTTTAAGATTAACCGTTGCCAGATATTATACGCCAACCGGAAGGTGTATTCAAAAATCGTATGGTGCTAATATTGAAGAATATCATGCTGAATCCTACAATAGATTCCTTAATGGGGAACTGCTTTCGGCTGATAGCATTCATTTTCCAGATTCTCTTAAATTTTATACTCCCGAAGGAAAAGTAGTTTATGGTGGTGGTGGTATAATGCCCGATGTTTTTGTTCCGATAGATACCACGGATGGCACACCTTATTTATATGAATTAAGATACAATGGAATTATTCAAGATTTTGCACTAGATTATGCCGATAAACAGCGAACAAAGTTGTTATCAAAATATAAAAACGCCTTGGATTTTAAAAATAAATTTAAAATAACAGATGATATTTTTAACAGCATCATCAAATATGCAAGCGACAATTCTATTAAAAAAAATTTAAAAGAAATTAATACTTCCAAAGAAATAATTTCTAGAGAATTAAAAGCCGCCATTTGTCGAAATTTATTCAACGATTTTGGTTACTACGTCATTATGAATGAACACGACGAAACCATACAAAAAGCTTTAAAAATTTTAAAGTAAAATTGAGATGAAAAAAGACATTAATCATCCTATCATCAAAAACGTTGCAGTAGCTGTAGTAAAAGAAAAAAATGAACTCAACGCAACCATTTGGAACGTTTATATCTTTAATCAACAATCCCAAACCTTAGAAAATGTGTTGGTAACTTCAAAAGGTTACATTACTGATTTAAATGGAAACGAAAGTAAAACTTCAGTGTTAAGACATTATTTAGGAGATATAAAACCCAAAGAATATAAATTGATAGAACCTGTAATTGAAGAGGTTTTTGCACTGCACAACGAATATTGGGTTAGCTTTTACCAAAACAAAGAAATGCTTGATAAAAAATATATTTTTTTAGCAGAAACTATTAAAGAAGAAAATCTAATTAACATTCCACTTATCAACAAACTTGGAGTAATGATTAAATAAATCCCAAAATACAAATAACAAGTTACTAATACCTAATGCCTAATGACTATTTGTTAACTCGCAACTTATTTTTACATTTGTTATTCATTTACGGATAAATATTTCAACCAATTTATATTCATTATGCTTCAAAAAATAAATCTCGAAACAATTCTATTTCTTGACATAGAAACAGTTGCTCAAAGTCCCGAATTTTCTCAATTAAATGACGACTTTAAAAAACATTGGGAACACAAAGCAAGTTTTCTTGCCAAAGAAAATGAAACACCAGCAGCTATTTATCAAAAAGCGGGAATTTATGCCGAATTTGGAAAAATTGTTTGTATTTCGGTAGGTTTTATTCGCACAGAAATAGGAGTAAAAACATTGCGAATAAAATCATTTTTTAATGACGATGAAAAAATTGTGTTGACCGATTTTTTTGATTTATTAAATAAACATTATCAGAAAAAAGAAAGTTTATTATGTGCTCACAATGGAAAAGAATTTGACTTTCCATACATTGCTAGAAGAGCTTTAGTTCATGGGTTAAAAATTCCATTAATACTTGATTTCGCTGGCAAAAAACCTTGGGAAGTTCCTCATTTAGATACCTTACAATTATGGAAATTTGGTGATTACAAACACTATACTTCTTTAAGTTTATTAACTTCTATTTTTAATATTCCAACACCAAAAGATGACATCGATGGCAGTATGGTAAATGAAGTTTATTGGAAAGAAAAAGACTTACCTCGAATTGCTATTTATTGTCAGAAAGATGTGGTAGCTTTGGCTCAATTATTTTTGAGATTTAGAAACGAAAAATTAATTGAATCCGAAAATATTATTACTCCATAATTTTTTATCCCATTTAATGAAAACTAGTATCAACAAAATTTTTCTTCTCACTTTTATTTGTTTTTTATGCTCCTGCGATTATTATAAAAGCCCCTATTTTAATGAACTATTAAAATCAGAAAAAGGCAATCTCAGAGGAGTAGAAATTGGAACCAATATAGAAAATGTTAAACCTGTTGAAAATGTAAAATTTTTAAAAGACGAAACGCCAGAATATTTGTATTATGATTATCAACTAAATATGGGTAATGGCTACACCGTTACTTATGATTTTTCTGAAAATAATGAATTGTACGAGATTGAAATTGCGGTATATCTGGATGTAATAGCTGATGCAACTATCCTTTTTGATGATTTTTCTAGCTTTTTTAATAATAAATATAAAAACGGAAAAAAAGAAGAAGATGGATATTCAACATGGAACACTACTTCTACACTTAACGGACATCATGTTGCCATCTCTATTATAAATGATAGCGAAGATTATGGTTTTATTACCATTTTAGTTCGAGACCTCGATTATTAAAATAATCTTTTTACTATTATTCATCTCCTTTTATAGGTCAATAGTCTAATCTATCAATAGGTATTATTGTAATTTCTTGTTTTATTTTTTTAAAAAGTGTATTTTTATTGCCCTTTCAAGTGAATACCAAAGTATGAGCAGTAGAACATTATTAGAAATAAAGAACTTAGTAACAGAATTTAAAACAGAAGAAGAAACTGTTAAAGCTGTAAATGATGTTTCATTTACACTTAACAAAGGTGAAACTATTGGTATAGTTGGAGAATCAGGTTCAGGAAAATCTGTTACTGCTTTATCTGTAATGCGATTAATACCAAATCCACCTGGGAAAATAGTTTCTGGTGAAATTCTTTTCTATGATGAAAAGGGTGTAGTTGACTTAACAAAAACTTCTGAAAAAGAGATGAGAAGTTTTAGAGGCAATAAAATATCGATGATATTTCAAGAGCCCATGACTTCCTTAAATCCAGTTTTTAGTTGTGGCGACCAAGTTGCCGAAGCCATAATGCTTCATCAAAAAGTAAATAGTAAAATTGCCAAAGAGCGTACCATTCAACTGTTTAATAAGGTTAATTTACCTCGACCAGAAGTAATTTTCGAGTCCTATCCACATCAAATTTCTGGCGGTCAAAAACAAAGGGTTATGATTGCTATGGCAATTTCTTGTAACCCTGATATTTTAATTGCAGATGAGCCAACTACTGCTTTAGACGTTACCGTTCAAAAAACGATTTTGGAATTAATGATGCAATTACAACAAGAAGATGACATGGGAATATTATTCATCACCCATGATTTAGGTGTAATTGCTGAGCTTGCAGATAAAGTAGTGGTGATGTACAAAGGAAAAATTGTTGAACAAGGCAACGTAATGGATATTTTTATGAATCCACAACATCCTTATACCAAAGGGTTACTAGCTTGCAGACCACCTTTAAACAAAAAACTTCACTGGTTGCCAACAGTTTCCGATTTTATGACTGTTGACGCCAGTGAAATAATGCATGAAACCAATAAATCTGTTGAAGAAGTTACCAATAGCTTAATTATTTCTCCTGCGGATATTGCTAAAAGACATGAAAATCTTTTTATTCAAGCACCAATTTTAGAAATAAAAAACCTAAAAACATATTTTCCTATCAACAAAGGACTTTTTGGGAAAGCCAAAGATTACGTAAGGGCTGTTGATGATGTTACTTTTAACGTTTATCCCGGTGAAACATTAGGGTTAGTTGGAGAATCTGGTTGTGGAAAAACCACTTTAGGAAGAACTATTTTAAAATTAGTAAACCCAACTGCTGGACAAATAATTTTTGAAGGACATGATTTAACAAATCTTGGAACTAAAGAAATGAGGCATTATCGCAAAGAAATGCAAATTATTTTCCAAGATCCTTATTCATCACTTAATCCTCGTATTACCATTGGCGAAGCAATTATGGAACCCATGAGAGTTCATGGATTATATACGAATGATGAGGAACGAAAAGAAAAAGTGATGGAATTGTTATCGAGAGTTAGTTTGTTAAAGCAACATTATTACAGATATCCACACGAATTTTCTGGTGGACAACGACAACGGATTTGTATTGCTCGCTCCTTATCTTTAAATCCTAAGTTTATTATTTGTGATGAATCTGTTTCTGCACTTGACGTATCCGTACAAGCTCAAGTGTTAAACTTATTAAACGAATTAAAAGAAGAATTTAATTTCACCTATATTTTTATTTCTCACGATTTATCGGTTGTTAAATTTATGAGCGATAGAATGATTGTGATGCAAGATGGTGCAATTGTAGAAATGGGAATAGCAGACGAAATTTATATGAACCCACAAACAGATTACACCAAAAAACTAATTAATGCCATACCAAAAGGAGAGTTAGCAGACATTAAAGCTTCGCTCGATAAAAAAACAAATCGTAGATCTGCTACCGTATAACCCTCAAAAAATATGGCAAAAACAAAAATTAAAACGGCTTTTTTTTGTCAGAATTGTGGTGCTCAATTTCCAAAATGGATTGGCAAATGCAACTCTTGTAATGAATGGAACACGATTGTAGAAGAAGTTATCAGCAAACCCAATCCAAATGAAGTTCATGCTAACTTTACCAGCAAACGTACTAACAAACCTCAACAAATAGATGACATTGATTTAGTTGATTTTCCACGCATAAAATTACCAGGAACAGAATTAAATCGAGTGCTTGGCGGTGGTTTAGTTCCTGGCTCTTTAGTATTGTTTGGTGGTGAACCAGGAATTGGAAAATCAACCATAATGTTACAGATGTCGTTACGATTAAAAGGTTATAAAATTCTTTATGTAACTGGCGAAGAAAGTGAACAACAAACAAAAATGCGAGCAGACCGAATAGGAAATAAAAATTCGGAGTGTTATATTCTTACAGAAACTTCCACACAAAACATATTTCATCATATC
Source organism: uncultured Vicingus sp. (assembly GCA_964360245.1). Taxonomy (GTDB): domain Bacteria; phylum Bacteroidota; class Bacteroidia; order Flavobacteriales_E; family Vicingaceae. The sequence continues at coordinate 17,799 of CAYHWX010000032.1, read as the reverse complement.
AAAGAATTACAGCCACAAATATTGGTCATCGATTCTATTCAAACCTTACACACTGGGGTTATTGATTCTTCTCCTGGAAGCATTTCTCAAGTTCGGGAATGTACTTCCGAGTTGATGCGATATGCCAAAGAAACCAACACCCCCGTTTTTTTAATTGGTCACATTACCAAAGATGGTAACATTGCTGGTCCAAAAATATTAGAACACATGGTAGATGTGGTACTTCAATTTGAAGGCGACCGCAACCATATTTATCGTTTATTGCGTTCCATTAAAAACAGATTTGGTTCTACCAACGAGTTGGGAATTTACGAAATGTATGGGGCTGGATTAAGAGAAGTAGAAAATCCTTCGGACATATTAATTAGTAATAAAGATGAACAATTGAGTGGGGTTGCAATTGCAGCCACGATGGAAGGAAATCGTCCTTTATTAATAGAAATACAAGCCTTAGTGAGTTCTGCTGCTTATGGCACACCTCAACGCTCTACCACTGGCTTTGATGCTAGAAGACTAAATATGTTGCTGGCAGTATTAGAAAAACGTTGTGGTTTTCGTTTAGGAGCAAAAGATGTTTTTTTAAATATTGCTGGTGGATTAAGAATTGATGACCCTTCTATTGATTTGGCGGTAATAAGTGCTATACTTTCGAGCAGCGAAGATATACCCATCCATTCAGGAATTTGTTTTGCTGCAGAAGTTGGTTTATCTGGCGAAATAAGACCCATTAGTAGAATTGAACAACGCATTATGGAAGCGGAAAAGTTAGGTTTTGAGAAAATTTTTATTTCTAAATACAATAAAAAAGGATTGAGTACCACTTCCTTTAAAATAGAATTGGTATTAGTGAGTAAAGTTGAAGAAGTTTTTACACTTTTATTTGGTTAATTTATGAAAACAATTACACTTTTTTGTTGCTTATTATTTCTTTTTTCATGTAGCAACACCATTGTTAAAAAGCCAAAAAGTGAAGTCGCACTAAAAGAAGAACAACTATTTAAAAAAGATATTATCGCTTTGGGTAAAGATGGTTATTTTTTAGTTGCCAGAGGTTATAAATTTAACGACCATATTGTTTCTACCGCTACTTTATCCGATTATTCGCATGCAGTAATGCTCGACATCACCAACGATAATATTATAGAAGCAACCGCATCTGGAGTGCATCCACTAGCATTAGATTCATTTATACACAAATCGTTTAAAATAACCATGGTTAAACCCGCAGGCTACAGTTCAGAAAGGGCTATCAATGCCTTACAATGTTGTACCGATAAATTTGGTAAACCTTACGATTTTACTGGAACCGTTGGCATTGACAGAACTGAAAAATATTATTGCAGCGAATTGGTAGTGGAGTGTTACCAGCATTTAGTTGATTCCCTTAAACTACCTCACGTAATTACCCCAGGAAAAGTGTTGGAATATGGCGAAACCATATACATTACACCTGATAGATTAATAAAGAATTAATTATTCATCACATTTAGAAAAAGACAATTGGAATAATTTGATTGTTCTTCTACTTTTAAAAACTACCAGCAAAATAATTTTACCCTATTTTGTAAACTTAGGAATTGAATTCCCATCAATAATAGTCAGAAAACTATTTCTTATTTTCTGTGTTTTCTTGCTTTTGTTGTTTATCGCATGGTTTGTATATTCCACCAGTAGCAAAGTCAACAATTATTGGGATTATGGTTTCAACAAGAATTATATCTCCAACTAAAGCCCAAGGTCTAATTTTCCTTTTTTCTTCATTAGATGTGGGCTTGTCTCTTTGGCAAGATTGAATTTTACCACCAAGTATTACTCCACATGAACTCATTACAATTGCAATTAATGTGATAGCAGACAACATTTTAATCTTTTTCATCATTTTTCCAATTTTAGCATTTTTAATTTTAGCAAAAATAATAAAAATAACCATATATGGTTATAATAAGATTCAAAAATATAAGGAGTTTGGTTGCGTGGATAAAACCGAATTCAATATTAAGTTTGGGGCTTTCGTAAAAGCCAAAAGAGAGAATTTAGGACTGTCTCAATCAAAATTAGCATCACGGATAGGAAATAATTACCAAAACATTTCAAGATTAGAAAGAGGAGGAGTTAGTCCAACACTATATTGGTGTTCCTTGTTGGCAGATGCTTTAGAAATTGAACTAGGAGAAATGATTAATGAGTTTTTAACAAACGGCTAATTGCTATCAGCTAAAAGCTACTTCTAAACAACTTTATTTACTTAATTCCAAACTAACCGAAGCCTTTATTTTTGCTTCGCTAGCTTTGTCCCAAATTACTATTTCGAGGTTAATTGGATTTTTAATTTCAGAACCAGAAAAAATAATGTTGGGTGCTATTTGTTTGTTTAATTCAGCCATATCCATTCCTGCTTCGCCAATTAAATCTTCTTCATTCACAATAATAGTTCCTGTAGCATCTGTTGCTTTTATACTTAGCCCAAAGTTAGCTTTTCCATTCTCCTCTTTAAAACCTGTTAATCCTTCAAAAATCAAAAAGTTATTGTCGCCTACTGTTACCTTACTATCTGTAATGGTGGTATTATTTTTTTCAGAAAAAAGATAGATATTATCATATTTTACGTTACTGCTTTCAACTTTTATGTACTCATTTGGAACCACATTAAAATCCATTTTTGCAGTAAAAGTTCCTTTTCCTTTTTTATCCCAAATATTAATGTAAAGTGAATATTTTTGATTGGACATTATAGGAGTTGCAACAGTAATGTTGGTGCTTAATAATAGAGGTGATAATGCAAATCCATTGGTAGAATCGGCATATAGGTCATATTCTTGCATTACGGTATCTCCTTTTTCGCTAATTACGAACAAGTCTAAACCTGGAAAAACGGATTCTCCTACTTTTGTAAACCCAGTAATATTATTAAAATTTACATAAAAAGTTTCACCATAAACATAGATAGTAGAATTGGTTTGTTGGTCGTCAATGCTTAAGTAAACATTTTCACAAGAAATTCCATCTCCTTTTGTTGTAACACCCGATAATAAATCGGTATTAATTGATTTATCAATTTCACATGCTTGTAATGTGAATAAGCACAATGCGAGAACAGTTACTTTATTTTTCATAATTTTTATGTATTATTAGTGATAACTACTAGCAAATATAAATCAAATCTGTTAACAACCAATGGTAGTTGTTTCAAAAACGAAAAAAATTAAATTTCAATGGAGTCGATGCTTTTTTCAAATTCTTTTTTACGTTCTAATCCTAATTCCCTATCAACATCTTGGAACTTAAAATACATGGTTTCTAACTCATCTTCACTCAATAAATTTTCAGCCAAAACAAACAGTTCTTCATCTTCTGCAGCAATATGGTCGAGAAGGTCGTTAAAGTATTCTTGCAGCAAATTGTACGATTTTGGAAAATCATTTTTATCGAGAGCTTCTATAATATCTTTGGTGTAATTTCTAAAATCATTGTGATGCTCATTAAATTCATCAATCATTTCTTGTAACACAAAATCTGGATGGTTTTTTATGGCAGGAAATAAAATTCCTTCTTCTTTATGGTGATGATAACCATCGGAATAATTTCTAAAAAAATCAATCAGTTGGGTAACTATTTCAATGTATCTGGTAGCATCCTCTTCCCATAAACAATCAATATCATTAATTGTTTTTTCTGATTTTTTAATGATTTCATGCTCATCGTACATTACTTTAATTGGATTGTTCATTATTAATATAAGTTTAAAGTTTGTAAAATTAATAGAGTAGAAAGTTAACTAATTTTCAAATAGGAAAAACTTCTATTCAAATATACACTTATCATTTCTCTACGGTATTTTCTTGAATACATATCATTATCAACAGCTCTTGCTGCTTTTATGGCTTTTTTAATTAATGCTGCTTTATCATCATTAACATTTCCTTCCACCACAACAGGTTTTGGGTCAACGCCCGAGAGAGCAATTTTTAGTTTGCATTTTTTATCTACTGCCACTGCTGAAGTTAATGAAGTAAATTCTAAACTTTCTCTTTCTCTGAGTTTAAAAAAGGCTGTTTTAAAACCTCTGTTTAAAGGAAGAAATAATGAAGTAACAATAGCATTTTCAGGAATATTTCTTGGTTTTACACCATCGCCAGTGTAGATTTCTTCCAATTTTTGACGATGCGTTCCTTTTTCATCCATATATTCAATTTCAGCGTCCATGGCAATTAAAGCTGGAGCAGTATCAGAAACCAATTCCGAAAAACAAGCATTTTTACCACCTGTTGCAATACAAATGTCGCCTTCGCATTTTAAACAATAACCGATAGATTCTCTCCACCATTCCGATTGATTATAAAATAAACAACGGTTTTCACACAACACGTTTCCACCAATGGTAGCAGTTTTTCTAATTAAAGGTGAGCCTACCGAAAGAGCTGCTTCAATTAACATTGGAAATTCAGTTTTTAGGTCAGAATTAAACTTTAATTCTTCTAAAATTTCTAACGCACCAATTCGTAAAAAGTCGCCTTGTTTAGCTATCCCTTTCAATTCAGTTATTTTGGTAATGTCGATTAAGCAACCGGATGTTTCATTTCCTTGAAATCGGTTGACCATTACATCGGTTCCACCAGCCAAATATTTAAAGTTTCCTTTGTTGGCAATCGCTTGTTCAATGGCTTCTTGAACGGTTATTGCGAGGATGTATTTTTTTTCTAAAATCATAATAAGTTTAAGGTTTAAGTCCCACCCCAATCCGTCAGCTGACGGAAGGGAGTTAGTAAACTGTTCAATTGTTACATTTTCAAATTTTCAAATTGTTTAATTGACTTCATTGCTTTCAACACTTCTTCCGAATTTATCGGTAATGAGGTTAAACGTACACCCACCGCATCAAAAACAGCATTGGCTATTGCCGGAATTACCGGATGAATTGCTCCTTCTCCACATTCTTTTGCTCCAAAAGGGCCTTCGGGGTCGATGGTTTCAATAATGTTGGTATGAATGGGTGGTGTGTCTTTACTGGTTGGAATTTTGTAATCCACCAAGTTACTGTTTACCAACAATCCGTTGTGATATTTCATTTGTTCACTTAAAGCTTGCCCCATTCCCATGTGCCACGAACCTTCTAACTGTCCTTCAACGGCTAATGGATTAATTGCTTTTCCAGCATCGTGAGCACCCCAAATATCAATTACTTTAACATGACCTGTTTCCAAATCTACTTTTACTTCGGTAATTACCGCACCAAAACTGTACGAAGGACTCAACCCTGCTCCAGCACCTTTAAAATCACCACCTAATTTTGGCGAATTGTAAGCCCCGGTACTGTTTAATGCTCCTACTTTTCGGGTGGCATTTTCTATGGCTTCTATCCAAGTTAAATCTACTTTTCTATCGTTGGTAAATACACGCTCGTTTTGAAAATTTAGTTCTGATTTTTCAACTTGATGAAGTTTAGCAACGGCTTCTAAAATTTGCTCTCTTAATTTTTCGGCAGCCATTTTTGCAGCATTTCCAGCCATAAAAGTTACCCGACTCGAATAACTTCCTAAATCAATTGGAGTTAAGGTGGTATCGGCAGCCACCACAAAAATATTGTCTAAACTTAAACCTAAAACCTCAGCTACAATAATGGCTAACATGGTATCGCTACCTTGACCAATATCGCTGGCTCCGGAGGTTACTAAAACCCGCCCGTCTAAATCTACTTTTAAGTGAACTACCGATTGCGGATACTCGTTCCAATGAATAGGCAATGCACTTCCGCTGATAAAAAATCCGCAAGCAACACCAATTCCATGACCTTTAGGAAGTTTTTTGTATTTGTTCTTCCAATCGGAAAGTTCCATTACTTTTTTGAGCGATTCGGCACTTCCGTTAGAAGTAACTCGATACTGACCAACTGTTAATGTATTTTCGTCTAAGAAATTTTTAAAACGAAGTTCGCATGGATCCATGTTTAATTTTTCAGCAAAACGGTCAATCATGGTTTCCACTGCATAACGCGAGTTCACTGCTCCATGACCACGCATGGCTCCACATTGAGGTTTGTTGGTGTAAACTCTTCTGGTTCTAAAACCAAAATTATCTAACTTGTAGGGAGCTTGTAAAAGCACACCGTTGTAATAGGTGGTAACTACTCCAAAACTTCCATAAGCACCACCATCAATAATTACATCGGCATCTAAGGCTTTAATAATCCCATCATTACTCACACCCATATCTATAGTTAATTTGGTAGGATGTCGCCCGTGATTGGATAAAAAGACTTCTTCACGAGTAAAACGAACTTTTACGGGTTGTCCTAAAATTCGTGATAAGTGAGCAACAATCATTTCGTGTGGAAAAGGGTCGGATTTGCCACCAAAACCACCGCCCACATAAGGTTTAATTACTCGAACACGATTCATGGGCACTTCCATTACTTTAGCCAAAAAACGGTGTAAATAATGAGGAACTTGTGTTGCAGTAATAATAGTCAAACCGTTTTCGTCCCACCAAGCTGTTGCGGCATGAGGCTCGGTAAAACCATGATTAATTCCTTGAAAATCAAAATCAACTTTAAGCCTGTTATCGGCAGCAGCCAATCCTTCTTGCTGGTCGCCAAAACGCAATTCGGCTTTTTTATGAATGTTGTTGTTGAATTTTCCGTAAGCATGAATTTTTTCGTCTGTTCCAATGTCTTCACAACATTCTTGCATGTCAAAAAATGGACGAATTGGAGTATAATCCACTTTAATTAACGAACAAGCATATTGAGCAATTTCTTCGGTATCGGCAGCAACGGCAGCAACTATTTCGCCAATGTAACGAGTTTTTTCAATTGCCATTGCTGTTTCATCTTGCGAAATGGGCAAAACGCCAAAAGTAATTGGTAATTCTTTTCCAGTTATAATAGCCCTAACTCCAGGAATAATTTCTGCTTTAGAAACATCAATTTTATTGATTTTCGCATGAGCATAGGTGCTTCGTAAAAATTTACAAACAAGGGCATTTTTAATTTTAATATCATCCGCATAATCGGCAGTTCCCTGAACTTTTTTGTTGGCTTCGATGTAAGGACGACCTTGTCCAACCATTTTGAATTTTGTATCATCATGTTTTGGCAAATGACCTAAAGGCGGATGTAAATGGTTTTCTTCCTTCACATATGCTTCAACAGCTTCAATAATTTTAACATAACCTGTGCATCTACACAAGTTTCCTGATAAAGCTTCTTTAATTTCGTCAGTTGTTGGGTTAGGATTTTCTTCTAAAAAATCTAATGAGGTCATTATCATACCTGGAGTACAATATCCACATTGAATTGCTCCTTTTTCAACAAATTTTTCTTGTAGTTGGTGTAATTTGTTTTGGTCGGCAATACCTTCTATGGTAGTAATAACGCATCCTGCAACACGCATAGCAGGAGTAATACAGCTTTGAACAACTTTACCATCAACAAAAACAGTACATGCCCCACAACTTGCTTGTTCGCAACCTAATTTTGTACCTGTTAAATTTATTTTTTCTCGTAAAACGTGTGCCAAAGTTTCATGTGGCTCAACAATTACATTGTGTTCTTTTCCGTTTACGATTAATTTGATAATTTGCATAACTTAACTTATTCCTGGTTAATATTTCAAGCCCTTTTTTAATGAAAATTTATTTGAGTTTGCTTTCCAACCAGTTATTGTAATTGATAATGTCAGAATCGGTTTCATCCTTAAAAGTTTTATTAAAATGAAAAATTAATTCTTTTAATTCATTTTTAGGAGTTTTAATCATTTTTACAAGAAGATTAATAAACTTGTTATCTCTGGATTTAGTGTCGGTAATTATTATAGATTTAAATGCCAACTTTAAAGTATTGAGTTGAAGTTTAAATAACTTTGAGTCCTCTAATTCAAATATTATCATCAATTCGAAGATGTTAATTTTATATTGAAGCATTGAATCAAGGTTAGAAAAATCATCTTGAAGCTTAAGTTTTATTAAGTTTTTTTTCGATTGCTTAAAATCTCCTATATTAAAAAATAAGACTGATAAATTCAAGTAAATAAAAAGACTAAAAATAGGTAATTCTTGAATTTCAGCTTTAGTTTTAGCCTCTTCCAAAACAGCAACAGCTTTCAATTTGTTTGTTACTTGATAATTGATAACTAATGAATTGTAGTAATAAATTAAATATTTTTTATAATACAAGCCATCGTATTCGAGCATGGTAGAACGAAGCTCTTCAGCAGTTTGAAGTGACTCAGCAAATTTATTATTTTTAAATAAAGAATTGATCAAATAAGTTAGCATTTGTAGTCGAGTATCATGGTTAGATTTATTAAAAAGATTGTTTTTAATAAAGTGATTCAAAGTTAACTTTAGATAAGCTTCCAACTGAATGTAATCGTGTTGCTGAAGTAGTATTCTGCTAATAGAATGGTATATTTTTAATTGTAATTGATGACTGTTTTTAATCGTTTCCTCTTCTGATATTTTATTAATCTTTTGAAGTAAGGCTTTATTTTTTTTAATTTCGGTAGAATTATAGTTTTGTGAAGTTTTAACTAAATAAGTGAGATTAGCTAGTATATCATCAACGACACCAATTTTGTTTAATAGAATTAGATTAGTTCTTTTTTTTTTAATAAATTTTTGAGGGTCAAATTTTACACTATCTATGGATAGGCTAATTATCTCAGAATAAGTTAAATCTAAAAGCGAATAGAATTCATTTTTAATAGCTTTTTTTTCAGCCGTTAGTAAGTAATCATAAGAAAGAGAGTAGTTTTCTTTTTCTCTAAAAATTTTAGCCAAATTTATTAAGTGAAGCGTATGAGAGAATTCGTTGTTATTGTGATAAGCATAAATTAAACTTTTATTTATTTCGTTTTGAAGTCTATTTTTTAGTCGGTAAAAAGAATTTTTATTAATATCACCATATAAAGAGTTAGCAATATAGTTTTCATCAATATTTGAGTTATTTTTTCGAATGTAATCAAACAAAGCAACATCTTTCCTGTCATCAGAATTGTTTGTTCTTGAAAGTAATATTTTTATATTTCTACACTCTTCCTTACTTAGTGCTTCAATTATTTTATATGTTTTTATCATTTTTTAAACGCGTAAGATATGGGTTAAATATAGTAAAAAAATCGACATATATTGTAAAACTTAAATTAATTTTAACGTATTAATAATGAAACAAATCATGACAAGATGAAAAAAATATTAATTATATCAGCATTTTTGATAGTGCTACCATTTGTTGGCAAGTCGCAGTTAAGCATTGATTCATTAGTTACTTCGCAAAATTTTACCCAAGATACAGTTCCGTATGGCACACTTATTAATTTTAATGTTAAAGTTTTATACGGTTCAGCCACGCCATTTACGGGAACAATCTATTTAGTTTCTGGAGTTGACAGTTCTGCGGGTGTTTTATCGGTAGATACAATAGGGTTTGTAAACGTGCTAAACCTTGTAAATGATTCCGTATTGATTCCTTTTAATGATACGGCAACCAATTCAAACGGATACAGGGTTGGAGGAGACATCATTGTAATTTGGCCAATAGCTGCTGGGTTATTTGCACTCGACACTTTTACAACGAATATTTTTGTGACTTTACCTGTTGGGTTAGCTGAAAATAAAGAACTGTTTGACAAAGTATCTGTTTATCCAAACCCATTAAACAATCAACTTGTTATTAAGAAATTATCAGCTGATTTAATGATTAAAAAAGTAAGAATCTATACCATGACAGGAGAGCTAATATATCATGAGCTTTATCAACAAAATATAGATGTTTCTAATTTAACTAATGGAACCTATGTATTGGAATTAGAATTAAAAAATAATCAACAACTTAAATTTAAGATTATTAAGTAGAAATTAAAACAGAGCATCAATGGAAAATTCAACTACAATTTTATTGTTATTATATCTGCCTCCACTTCTGATAAGTTAAGCTGACTGTCAGTTCTGGCGAGATAAGCACTTCAACATAGTCTTTAAAAATACCAAATATGAAAAAACTTGGCAGCTATACTCATGCTAAAAAAATAGCTAGTTTTTTAGAACTCATCAAAGAGAGTATTCGAGAGAAAGAGAGAGAAAGAGAAAGAGAAGAGGATGAAAAGGTTAGAAAAATTGAAAAGAAAAAGAAAGAGAATCATGAGAAGAAAGAGAAGATAAAACAATAATCAAAAGATAAAAAATTAAATACTAACTAAAATCAAAACAAAATGAAAAAAATTTACACCTTAATTTCAATAATGCTCTTGGGAGTTGGAGCATTTGCCCAATGTTCAGTAACAATTACCGGAAGTACTAATGTAACCTGCAATGGACTTTGTGATGGTAGTGTAACAGTTGCCACAGTTGGGCTACCCCCTTTTAATTATTCATTGTCGCCTGGCGGACAAACTGTACAAAACCCGAGCAATCTTTGTGCTGGAACAAATACAGTTACCATGACAGATGGTAATAGTTGTGTTGCAACAGCTAACATTACAATAACAGAACCTGCAATACTACAAGATTCTACCATCCAAACAAATATTGCTGCTTGTGATTCATGCAATGGAACAGCGACAGTATATCCTTACGGTGGAACTGCACCAGTTGGCTATACTCATAAGTGGTCAACTACACCAGTACAAACAAATGCTACTGCTACAGGGTTATGTCCTGGCGTTTATACTGATACCATTACAGATGCCAATAATTGCCAGACAATTGCAACAATCACTATTATCCAAGCGACACCACTTTCGGTAATAATAAATGTAACAGATGCATCATCTCCTACCGCTTGTGATGGTGGTGCTTCCGCCTCACCATCTGGAGGTAATAGCTCTTATACGTATCAATGGTCACCAGGAGGAGAGACAACTCCATCAATCATTGCTCAATGCCCAGATACACTTACTCTTTGCGTGACCGATGCTGATGGTTGTTTTATATGTGATAGTAACGTTGTAATAAATTTTTCAACAAACATCAACAATTTAGATTTTGCTGATGGAATTCAAGTGTCTCCTAATCCTTCTACAGGTCAATTTACAATAGTGTTTGATCAACTAAATTCAAACACATCTATTCGTGTTGTGGATGTTTTAGGAAAACAAGTTTATTATTCCACATCAATAAATCAAAAAACAGAAATTGATTTACTTAACCAACCTAATGGAATTTACTTTATTCAGATAAATACAAAAAATGCAAGGGTATTTAAAAAAATAGTCAAACAATAAAAACTAAGGTAAGTTCTAAAAAGCACAATTTTTAGGGCTTACCTTAATTTACCAAAACGAAACTCATTCTCATGAAAAAGAATCACACCATTTTTTCTTTTTATAAAAGCAAACGGTTCAATTTAAAAATAAATTTATAAACCTTTAAATTACAAGCTATGAAAAAGTTTAATATAATTTTTAAAATATCATGTAGTTTGCTATTTATGATACTTTTAGCAAATAATTCCTTAGCACAATTAGTTGGCTGGGGAAATAAAGAAATGATAAGTATTCAGGAAAATTCAAATACGCTGAAGTTGGATTATCAGGTGTTAATTACGCTAAATACCCAAATATTAATTGCTGCTAATCAAATGCAGCTTAATGGTGACGATATTCGATTTTCAAAAGATTGTAACGGAACATCGCTTTATAATTATTTTATCGAATCAGGAATAAATACAGCTAGTACCAAAATTTGGGTCATGATAGATTCCCTTCCAGCAAATGGAAATAGAATTATACACCTGTTTTATGGAAACGCAATAGCAGTTGCTGCATCTAACTTTAATAATACGTTTCCAGTGGCATCACAACTTATTGTTTCAGCAGGCACTCAAGCTTTAACTGGTACTAACAATTACAGTTGGTTTGAAATTAAGGCGGGGGCAAGTGTAACCATAGGACCTAATTCTCCTTTCGTTATTAATGCAAGAATGATTCGTATTACAGGTACGCTTAATGGTAATGGAGCTGGATATTTGGGAGGAGGTACTGGAACAGATGGCTTCGGATCTGGTGCTGGACAGGTTTCTTCTGGTAACAACGGAACGTTTGGTGCCGGTGGTGCTAGTTATGGAGGTTCAGGAGGTAATGGCGGAGGAGCAGGTGCTACTGCTACCCCCAGTAATGTAGGTCAACCAGGAGCAATTTATGGTACGCTCAACACCGATTCAATCGATATGGGTTCGGGAGGTGGAGGTAGTGCTTCTGGTGGAGCTGGTGGAGCTGGTGGAGCTGGCATTATATTAAACGGTGATGTTGTAGATATTCCAGGTATTGTTAGTGCGAATGGCTCAAATGGTGTTCAAGCAATATTGAATGGTGCAGGTGGTGGTGGCTCTGGCGGAGGCATAAAAATTAACGGAAATGATGTTGCTATTAATGGAATTCTGAGGGCAAATGGAGGAAACGGGCAACCAGGCGGATATGGTAGTGGTGGTGGAGGTGGTGGCAGAATTAAAGTTTTCAGCGATGCATCTCTTGTAAATACAGGTACTCTGTATGTTGTTGGTGGTGCTGCAGGAAGTCCTAATGCTGAAACTGTTCCACAAACAGCAGGAAGTGCTGGAACAACTTTTATAGGAACATATATTTCAGAAGTACCTACTTTTGCTTTCATTCCAACCCCCAATGTTATTTTAACTGCATCTTCCAATCCTGTTTGTCAAGGAACTCCAATAACATTTAACGCAACAACTGGTTTTAGTAATTATAATTTTTTTATTAATGGAATCTCCATACAAGATAGCTCAATAAATATGTACGGTAGTGCAACTCCAAATAATAACGATACGGTAAAAGTTCTTGCAACCTATGCGAGTACGTGTATTGACACTAGTAACTTGATTATAATAACAGTAAATCCTAATGATACCATTAATTTGACTTCTTCATCAGGCACAAATGCACAAGCGGTATGCGTTAATACAGCTATTATGGACATTACTTATGATGTGACAGGTGGAGGAACAGGTGCAAGTGTAACAGGATTGCCAACAGGAGTAACAGGCTCTTATGCAGGAGGAGTATTTACCATAAACGGAACACCAACCCAAACAGGCACATTTAATTATACCGTAACCACCACAGGAACATGTGCTCAAGCAACAGCAACAGGAACTATCACCGTCAATCCAAATGCAACAGGAACAGATGTCATTACTTCTTGTTCACCCATTACATGGGTAGACGGCAATAATTACACCGCAAGCACAACTACACCAACTTTTACTGTTGTGGGAGGAAGTTTTCAAGGTTGCGATAGTGTAGTAACGCTGAATTTAACTATTAACACTTTTGCTTCTGGAACAGATGTCATCACATCCTGTACACCCATTACTTGGATAGACGGAAGCAACTATTCAGTAAGCACAACCACACCAATTTTTACTATAGCAGGAGGATCCGCCAACGGTTGCGATAGTGTGGTAACGCTGAATTTAACTATTAATTCTTTTACTTCAGGCACAGACGTACAAACGGCTTGTAACTCATACACATGGATAAACGGTAACAACTATACTGCAAGTACCAATACGCCAACTTTTACTATTGTTGGCGGAAGTGCACAAGGTTGTGATAGTGTGGTAACACTTAATTTAACCATTAACACAGTTGATGCTTCAACTTCAACTAATACAAATACCATTACGGCTAATGCAACGGGTGCTACTTTCCAATGGTTAGATTGCGACAACAGCAATGCTGTTATTGCAGGAGAAACCAACCAAAGTTATACAACTACGGCAAACGGTAATTACGCAGTAGAAGTAACTCAAAATGGTTGTACCGATACATCATCTTGTGTAAACATGACTGGTGTTGGATTAGAAGAGTACAACAAAACAATTGCTGCTATCTACCCCAACCCAACCTCAGGAGAATTTACAATAAACTTAAAAAATGCTTCAGCGAGTGGTGTTGGTTTTACACTAACTACTTTAGAAGGAAAAGTAATTAAACGAGAGCAAAAAGCGGGCAACATTACTATGATAATAGACTTAAGCGAACAGCCCAAAGGAATTTATTTATTAAAAATAAAAGATGCTCAGTCGGTTAATGTGTATAAGGTAATTAGACAATAAATTATTAATAAACTAGGTGAGTATTGTTTTATAAATAAAGTTAAAATCAAAAGCATCCATCAACTGACGGATGCTTTTTTTGATTTTGATTATCTTCTTTTTTCCAGTTGTTGACTTTCATACTCAAGTAATATAATTATGTTTTTTACGCAAATTATTTCTTAGTGAATAATGTAATTATAATTTTTCTATCATTTTTAAACACGTAAGATATGGGTTAAACATAGTAAAAAAATCAACATATATTGTAAAGCTTAAATTAATTTTAACGTATTAATTATGAAACAAATCATGTCAAGATGAAAAAAATATTAATTATATCATTTTTGATAGTGTTGCCATTTATTGGTAAGTCACAGTTAAGTATTGATTCGTTAGTTACTTCGCAAAATTTTACCCAAGATACAGTTCCTTTGGGTACAGTTGTAAACTTTAATGTTAAAGTATTATATGGATCTCTTACTCCTTATACAGGAACAATTTATTTAGTTGCTGGAGTAGATAGTTCTGCTGGTATAACTTCAATAGACACAGTTGGATCTTTAGGCGTAGTTAATCTCATAAATGATTCTATTAATATTCCCTTTACCGACACGGTATTGTTACAAAATGGATATCGGGTAGGAGGTGATATTATTGTAATTTGGCCAATAGCTGCCGGAATAGTTGCACTTGATACTTTCACAACGAATATTTTTGTGACTTCACTTGTTGGTTTATATGAAAATAAAGAACTGTTTGACAAAGTATCTGTTTTTCCGAACCCATTAAACAATCAACTTGTCATTAAGAAGCTGTCGACTGATTTAATGATTGAAAAAGTAAGAATCTATACGCTGACAGGAGAGATAATATACCATGAGCTTTATCAACAAAACATAGATGTCTCCAATTTAACTAATGGAACCTATATATTAGAATTAGAATTGGAAAACAAACAACGTTTAAAATTTAAGATGATTAAGTAATATAGTTAAAACAGAATTTATGGAAAAAAATTCGCTACACTTTTTTACTGATTCGAGCTCATCTGTATCTTCTCTACATATGAAGTTTGTTGGTAAAACTAACGAAACAACCCCAAATATAAACCCTAAAACTCCAGTTTATGAAAACTTTGGCAGCTATCCTTATATCCCAACTAAAACAAATTTTGATGGGTGTTATAATAATCGCAATTAACTGTTCGTATGGAATTGATTACGAAAATAAGAAAAAAACCACCACTTGGGAAGTACTAAAAAGCAACGATTATATAACCATATCTTATAAGTATTCAAATTGTAATTTTCCTGATAATAGCAATTTTAATAATGTTTATTTGCAGGTAAAAAACAAAACTAATCAGGAAGTGTTTTTACAATGGAACACAGAATATTGGTATAATGACTATTGTTTCGGTTGTGAAATTGAAACAATGAACAACTATTCAATCGTTTTAAAATCAAATGAAATTGTAGAAGGTTGCTGTACTGAAGAAATAAACCAATCGTTGGTAGTCTTTTCAAAAAAATTAAATTAT
Organism: uncultured Vicingus sp.; assembly: GCA_964360245.1. Classification (GTDB taxonomy): domain Bacteria; phylum Bacteroidota; class Bacteroidia; order Flavobacteriales_E; family Vicingaceae. The sequence continues at coordinate 2,212 of CAYHWX010000032.1, read as the reverse complement.
AAAATCAATGCAAACGTTACCACATTTAATTTAAAAAATGTTAAGGCTTCTTTAATAGTAAATTAAGTAATGAAATATTATAATACTTTAATTAATATGGTTATCAATATGAATTTTTATCTTTTATTGTATTATAAATAAACTTAAATATTATGAAAACTGATTATAATGGCCTTAAAATTCTATTTGTAATTACGTTCGCCCTTTTTTATAATATTTCAATTGTCAAATGTGTGCTTAATTCAATCATAAAACCAATCTGATATGAATGCAACAATTTACAATACTACGGAAAATACCAAAAACGCAGTGTTCTTTGTCAAAGAAGATATAGGAAAACTAACTTTTTCCAAAGAAGATGTTTTATTAAATGACAAAGAACAACAGAATGAACGACTCCAGAGGCTAACCAGAGCAATGTATTTGGGAAAAGATAAAATAAAAGTAAGAATACTTTTTCAGGATATTGTTGGAAAAAAAATAGTAGAAACCACCATTTGGGGAATTGCTGAAAAATATATTTTACTTAAAGGGGCTATTATTTTACCTATTAAATGCACTCTCAAAATAATATTTTATTAAATAATGTCTTCCTATAATTTAATCAAATTTAGTGGTTTGTTAGATAATGCCAAGAGTTCTTAAACAGAAAATCCTTAAAAAATCACTTTTTCCATCTTTAGTTACCATTTCAAGTAATATTTATTGTGTTTTTAATGGTATATTTCTTAGTAAAAAAGAGACAGTGTAAGTTTTATGCCATTTTTTAAACACGTAAGAAACGTGCTAGATTTATTACCATTATTTTAAATTATTCAAGATTCGCACTTAATTTTAAGCAAAACTATAGATATAGATTATGAAAACGAATCACACCATATTTTCTACAAGCAAACGGTCTAATTTATTACTAATAATTGGAATCATTTTTCTTTCCAATGTGTATGCTCAAAACACAACTGTAATTCCATCTTCAACTTCCGAAACTAAAGTTAAAAGTCCGGTATGGCAAGTGCTGTTGAGTAATGAATTAATTGACATTAATTATAAATATGGAGAATGTATCGTGCCTAGTCAAGGCACTCATGATGAGTTTGTTTATTTGCAAATAAAAAACAAAACAAATAAAGAGTTAAACATTGAATGGAATACCGAGTATTGGTATAGTGGAAAGTGTTATGGTTGTGAAGACGGAAACACAGAAAATCATAAAACCATTCATTTAATACCCAATACAACCATGGAGGGAATATGTGCTAAAGATGTTAATCCGGCATTAGTAATTCTTTCTAAAATGTTAAACATTGAAACCAATACTGAACTTACCAATTTTAACCTCAGAGATATTAAAACAACAATAGTTAAATAAGAATTGAAATAAATAAAGTATAAAATGAACATACCTGCCCCAAAACATACCATCATACTCATTTTTGTTATTTCATTGTTGGTTACAAATGGTTATACTGTTTCCGCACAATGTCCTGTTACTGCATTTGCTAGTTCAATGACGATAAATTGTGGAGATACGGTAGCATTATCAGCATTAGCTGGAGGTTGCACACCATTAAATAATGATTTTAATAGTGGTGTCATTGGAACTGATTGGTCGGCTTCACCAGGTGGAGTGGTAACAGATGGAACAGGAGCTTATGCCTGTGCAGGACCACCACCAGAAGGAAGTTATTATTTATGGATGGGAGCAAACGTTGCTGCCCCAAGAGGAGTTACCACAAATAATTATGATTTAACAGCTTGTGCAGCAATAGGAGCAACCATCTGTTTTGATATGAAATACTCCACACAAGCTGGTCCTGACCCATGCGAGGGGATAGATTTACCAGCAGAAGGAATTTCTGTTCAGTATTCTACTAACGGTGGAGCAACATGGACAACCATACAATATTACGATCCTAATGGAGGATACGACCCTATCCTTACCTCTTGGAATCGTTATTGTCTTGCTGTTCCTGCAGCAGCGTTAACTACTTCAACGATGTTTCGTTGGTATCAAAGTCAATCTTCAGGAGCTGGTTTTGATACCTGGGGGTTAGATGATATGGTGATTACCTTAACAGTGCCAGGTTATACCTACGATTGGGCACATGATGTGCAAGGGGCACAACCAACTCCAGCTACGCCAAATGTAGCACCAACATCATCAACAACTTATACAGTAACCTACACTAATGGAGTAGAAACCTGTGCAGGT